>JADHWK010000001.1 GCA_016783505.1 Candidatus Zhuqueibacterota bacterium
TCGTTTAAAGTTAACGAAACCCGCCCCGTTAGATATTGAAAATTCAAACTGTTGTTAAAAAGTATCTATTAGATATTTGCTTACATAGGTCTACTAAAATTATAAGGATTTATCTAAGGGGGGCCGTATCGAAGCCCGGCATTAGGCTTTCGTATCAGTCGGGCGCCTGACCGAGCCCGGTTTAGCCGAATACCGAAGGCCGTCATCCCAAGATGCGTCCGCACCGAAAACCGATACGGGCCCCGTGGAGTAAGTTTTACTACTCAACGGGGCGGGCAGCGTTACCGATAACCCAGCTACATGACCGTATAAAGAAATAGATCCAAAAAGAAGAACAAAAAAATCATCCTACTTCTTAGTTGCCTTTTCTTGTTAATTTTCAATTCCCAATTTCATCCCGGATCCCGGTTCACGAATCACGGATCACGCATACAACAATCAGCAATCCGGGCAGACGCCCGCCCGTCTGGGCGCAATCGTTTCCCCGGGCGACTGGAATAGAATCGAGTTCTCCCCCTCCAGCACCAACTCCCGCATGTCCTGGTGCAAAATAGAATACGCTAATTTAAAGGGTGTCATTTCCCAGCGCACAGAATTCGACCACCGATCATATTATCCAAAATATGAGACCATCACCAATCAAAACGGAGTCTTTTAACTTGAAAATATTCCCTATAATGATTATATTGTTATTTTCAAGAAGGGCATAAAAATGATAAAAGCAATTTTTTGATAAGGAGCAAATATGATTAAAAACATTATCTTTAGGGTGGAAATATTTAAGGAAGATGACCAGTACGTTGCGATCTGTCCCGAATTGAACGTATCAAGTTATGGTGATTCAATCGAAGAGGCGAGAAAGGCAATTTCCGAAGCCATTAATCTCTTTTTAGAGGAATGCGAAGAGATGGGAACTTTGAAAGAAGTATTAGAAGAAGCAGGATTTACCCATCTTTTGGTACCTGAAGAAAAATGGATAACTAACGAGCCTGTCTCATTTGAGAAAATTAATCTTCTCGAGGCCCTCAGTGTCTGAAGGTAAGTTAGTCCCTATACATTATAAAAAACTGACAAAAATATTTGAAAAGGATGGCTTTGTGGTAAGACGTCGCAAAGGCGATCATATAAGCATGGTGAAACCAGGTATTAAAAGACCTTTGGTCATAAAAACGAGTCCCAAAAAAGTGCCAGTTACTCACATCAGAACTAATATGACTACGGCAGGCATGAGTAGGGAACGATTTCTTAAATTGCTTGATGAAGTAAAATAAAAATCCCGATAAAATCTAATTAAACAGCCCCAAAATGAAAAACACAAAAATCATCCTACTTTTTAGTTGCCTTTTCTTATTAATTTTCAATTCCCAATTTCACCCCGGATCACGGATCCAGCATCCAACTATCAGCTATCATTCCCAAGCATTCGGGACAATCAACAATCCGGGCAGACGCCCGCCCGTCTGGGCGCAATCAGCAATCGGCAATCAGCAATCCGCATTCTGCATTCCGAAATCCGGGCAGACGCCCGCCCGTCTGGGCGCAATCGTTACCCCCGGCGATTGGAATAGAATCGAGTTCTCCCCCACCAGCACCAACTCTCGCATGTCCTGGTGCAAAATAGAATACGCTAACTTTGGGGTAAATATAAATGTCTCAATTTCTTCATTTAACATATAAGAGCAATTGAAAGGAAATTTCTGAGGGCATTTAGATGGAACAGACAAAATACATTGACAAAGATGAATTCGTAGAGAGGGGGAAAAGAATATATAAAAGGTTAAAACCAAAGTTAGAAAGGGATTTTAAAGGGAAAGTAATTGCTATTGAAATTGAGTCTGGTGATTATGTTGTTGGAGAAGACGAACTGGATGCGGCGATAAAGGCGAAAAAGAAATTCCCTGGGAAGATATTTGATTTCATACGGATTGGATATGAGGTAGTTCATAAACTTCGAAAGGGTAAAGAGTGATCAAAGGCTTCGTCAATGAGCATGAAGAACCTATTATTGAATTAACCTTGATTTTAAGAAACGAACCTAGGAATTTCCCCGCGGTTATTGATACCGGATTTAATGGGTATATTAGTGTGCCCGAAAAACACGTAAAAAGTTCAGATTGGCTCTTTATGGGTTATGAAGAATATGAGCTGGCTTCAGGAGAGATAGTGAAGGCAAAAACTTATTTAGGAAACATTGTATTTGATGAAAAACAAATGCCAACCTTCATTTTATCCTCAACATCCAAGGATATTTTAATTGGCACCCGATTATTGGGGACTAAAACGTTGTTCATAAATTTTATTGATAAGAAAGTTGTTATTAATGATAAATAAATACGCCCTTTTCTTATCTCCCATCATAGGTGAATTTTTATCTTTCATCTTTTATCTTATTTTTCAGTCACCGATAACCTAGTTCCGATTAACGTATAAATAAACCAAAAATGAAGAACAAAAAAATCATCTTACTTCTTAGTTGCCTTTTCTTATTAATTTTCAATTCCCAATTTCATCCCGGATCACGGATCATGGATTCAGCTGTCAGCAATCAGTCCCGAGCATTCGGGACTATCAGCCGTCAGCCGTCAGCTTTCAGCCATCTTTCAAACTTACCACTTAGCAATCAACAATTAACAATCAACAATCAGCAATCAACAATCAGCAATTCATCTCTAACCCCTCCACACTCCGATGCGGCTAACTCCCCTTCACCTGGTGATTGGAATAAAATTGAGTTCTCCCCCTCCAGCACCAACTCCCGCATGTCCTGGTGCAAAATAGAATACGCTAACTTCGGGGTTTACCCTGTTAAATATAAATATTTCAATTTCTTCAATGTTCTATTTGTCAGTTTAAAGGGGTCCCCAATTTTAATATGGGGTTCGGAAATGATTATTTAACGGGGTGAACTGTAGGGAGTAAATCAACCGAATCATTAATTTCTCAGGAGGATGTCATGAAACCTATTAAATCAATGAAATGTTATGTTTTTAAAGATGTATCACCTTTACACATTCTCTTTACTGAAGAGGATGGTGTAATTGTCGTGAGATGTTTAGACTTCAGCATTTCCAGCCACGGTAACACTATCCAAGAAGCCATAGAATCTATGAATATTGCTTTGATAGATTATATCAGGCATGGTATAGAAAATGGCGATATTGACGCTCTTTTTGACCCTGACCTGAAGGAATATTGGGATTTATATATGGAGTTAGAGATCGAAGAGGAAAGGAAAAGTTTTAGGGAGCACCTCAAGGAGGTTGAGAAGAATGTTCAGAGTGAAGGATTAATCTATGCTTAAGCCCAAGGAATTGCGGAAGGTCATCAAAATTCTATCAAACTATGGAATTAAATTCAAATATTCCAAGAGGGGAAAGCATTCGGGTAAGTTTTATAAAGGGGCGAAATCCTTTCCTGTGAAAGCACATGGTAAAAAGACCGAAATTCTCCCCTATGCGTTAAAGGGATTAATCAAGAAATACGGCTTACCAGAGGATGTTTTTTATTAACTTTTATAAGGAACAAAGGAAATATCAGTCGGGCGCCTGACCGAGCCAGGTTTAGCCGAATACCGAAGGCCGTCAACGAAAACCGATACGGGCTGCGTTACCGATAACCCAGCTACATGACCGTATAAAGAAATAGCCCCAAAATGAAAAACAAAAAAATCCTATTACTTTTTAGTTGCTTTTTCCTATTATTTCTCAATTCCCAATTTCATCCCGGATCACGGATCATGGATTCAGCTATCAGCAATCAGCAATTAACAATCCTCTCCCCGGGTATCTGGAATAGAATCGAGTTCTCCCCCACCAGCACCAACTCCCGCATGTCCTGGTGCAAAATAGAATACGCCAACTTTGGTGTCTATTCTGATGGGGCTTCGCCGGAACTTAACCACCTTATCGTTAGAAATTGTTCCGACACCGGCATTTGCTTTTCCTCTGTCCCCTCAATCCTTGATCCTTTATCTTTTATTATTGCCGAAGGCAACAGAGTGGGGTTTCAGTTTGAAGGAGTGGACTCCGGATTAGTGGGAAGGAATGTGGTGGTTGGTAATGATGAAGTGGGGATTGGGTGTAAGACGAATCCGCTGAGAATTTCAAATAACCTGCTTAATCGTAATAATACAGGCGTTTTGTGTGAATACGGTTCGCATTCCACTATTGAGCACAATGGAATTCTAAATAATAGCTATGAAATAATAACACGATGTAGTTCTAATGCGATGGTTAACTTGAACAATTTAGCTAGTAATTTAATTAGGCAGATTCGTATTGAACATAACTCTTTTCCTACGATAAATTCTAATAACTTTAGTAATAACCCAGATATTTGTATAAGCTTACTTTGGACCTGGAATGTTAACGCAAAAAACAATTGGTGGGAAACTACAGTTGAAAATGAAATAGATGAAATGATCTGGGATGGAAATGATGTGAATGATCCGGAACATCCTTTGGGATTTGTGGAATATATTCCTTTTGAGATTTCTATAATTGATAGCTCAGGCATTCAGAATTAATAATTAAAAAATGGCAAAATTTCTTGTAACCGGCGGCGCTGGCTTCATCGGTTCCAACATTTTTGAAGAGCTTTTGAAAAGAGGAGAAAAGGTAAGAGTTCTTGATAACTTCTCCACAGGCAAACGAGAAAACATCAGCGATATCTTAAGGGTTTTGTCTAATGACTCAATAACTCAATTACCTAATAATTTAGAAATAATTGAAGGAGATATAAGAAGTTATCATATTGTCAGAGAAGCAGTTGAAGGGGTGGATTTTATTTTACACCAAGCGGCTTTGCCTTCTGTGCCTCGTTCTATAAAGGATCCAATAACGACTAATGAGGTTAATGTAAAAGGAACTTTAAATATTTTGTATGCGGCTAAGGATGCTGGTGTTAAAAGAGTAATTTATGCTTCTTCATCTTCTATTTATGGAGACAGCGAAGTTTTACCAAAGAAAGAAGATATGACACCAAATCCGCTTTCGCCTTATGCGGTCTCTAAATTGGCAGGTGAGAAATATTGTCAGGTGTTTTATCAGATTTATGGATTGGAAACGATTTGTTTGAGATATTTCAATGTTTTCGGACCAAGACAAGACCCGACTTCGCAATATTCAGCAGTGATTCCGAAGTTCATTACAATGATGAAAAAGGGTGAAAGACCCATAATTTATGGGGATGGAAAGCAGAGCAGGGATTTTACCTATGTGGCGAACGTGGTGGAGGCGAATATTTTAGCTTGCACCGGAAATAATATGACTGGAGAGGTTCTTAATATCGCTTGCAGTGAACGATTCACGCTTTTGGATCTGGTTAGGCAATTGAATCACATACTTGGCAAAAATTTTGAGCCTGTGTTTGAACCACCTCGCCCAGGGGATGTGAAGCACTCAATGGCTGATATTTCGAAAGCTATAAAGGGAATAAACTATTTTGTTAAAACTGATTTTGCTACTGGGATAAAAATTACTACTGAATTTTTGTAAGATGAATGAAGATATGGTCAGTGTAGGATTAATCGGTTGTGGATACTGGGGACCCAACTTACTAAGGAATCTTGTTGCCAATCCTAAATGTGAGGTTAAGTGGGTAGTTGATATTTCAAATAATAGGCAAGAGTATGTTCGCGGCATCTATCCTGCATTAAAGATTACAGATGACTTAGGAGATGTACTTTACGATAATGATGTTAAAGCAATAATTATAGCCACACCTGCGAAATCACATTACAGTTTAACAATTAGTGCTCTCAAAGCTGGAAAACATGTGCTTGTAGAAAAACCAATGGCAATGAAAGTTGAGGAAGTTGACAAAATTGGTACGATAGCTAAAGAAAATAACTTGGTTGCAATGGCAGGGCATACGTTTCTCTACAATGCAGCAGTGCGTTTAGTTAAACAGTTGATCAATTCTGGTGAACTTGGGGCAATTCGTTACATTTACAGCCAGCGATTGAACCTTGGGCGAATACGTTCAGATGTGGATGCCCTCTGGAATCTTGCGCCACACGATGTTAGTATCATCCAGTACTGGCTGGGGAATCCTAAACCTGTAAGGGTGACACGAAATGGTATGGCCTATGTGCAAAACGGCGTGGATGATGTAGTATTCATGAATATTATTTATCCCGGAAATATAATGGCAAATATACATGTGAGTTGGCTTGATCCGCATAAGGTAAGAAGGATGATTGTGGTTAGCTCCAAGAAAATGGTGTTGTATGATGATATAGCAGAAAATAAAATAGCAATCTATGATAAAGGAATTGATAGAATGGCGGTATTAGGTGAACATATGGATTTTGACGATCCCAGCACATTTACGTTTAACCATCGTTCCGGTGATATTATCTTGCCAAAAATAAATTGGCAGGAGCCATTGAAGGTTGAGATCGAACATTTTGTGGATTGTATACTGAATGGGACAGAATGCTTAACTGGTGTAGACCATACAAGAAAGGTCGTAAATATTCTTTCTTTAGGTAAAAGGCCAACCAATGATCAGTAAGACAGCGGTCGTAAAAGATGCCAAGATTGGTGAAAACACTTATATAGGGGAATTTGCTAATGTTTATGGATGCGAGATTGGCGACAACTGTAAAATTGGATCTTATGTAGAAATCCAGAATAATGTTAAAATAGGGAATAATGTTACGATTTCCACGCATTCTTTTATTTGTTCGTTGGTTACGATAGAAGACGATGTGTTTATTTCTCATGGGGTTATGACCATTAATGACATTTATCCTCCATCTTTCCGCAAAACCAGTTCAAAAAAACACTGGAAAAAAACATTGATAAAAAAGGGGGCTGTGATAGGTAGTAATGCCACCTTGCTACCAGTGACTATCGGGGAAAACGCGTTAGTGGGCGCCGGTGCAGTTGTGACAGAAGATGTGCCTGATAATTGTGTGGTTGCTGGTAATCCTGCCCAAGTAATTAGAATAAAGGATAAGTAAATATATGGACATACCCTTTGTAGACCTAAAAGTCCAGTATCAATCCTTAAAGAATGAGATTGATTCAGCTATTCAAAATGTAATCAATGAAACAGGTTTTATTAAAGGGAAGTATGTACAAAATTTTGAAGAAGAGTATGCTAGAGCTTATGGTGTAAAACACTGTATCAGCTGCGCCAACGGCACTGATGCAATTTACATCAGTTTGAAAGCTCTGGGCATTGGTACCGGTGATGAAGTGATCACTGTAGCAAATACTTGGATATCTACTTCCGAGGCAATCACTCAAGCAAGTGCCAGACCCGTATTTGTCGATATTCATCCCGATTATTACACTATTAATGTTTCAAAAATAAAAACAAAGATCACTGCTAAGACAAAAGCGATTATTCCCGTCCATTTATTTGGTCAACCAGCGGAAATTGATAAAATAAATAAAATTTGCGGGGAGTATAATCTCTATTTGATTGAAGATTGCGCTCAGGCTCATTTTGCTGAGTACAAGGGCAAAAAGGTGGGCACATTCGGCATCGCTGGGACGTTCAGCTTTTATCCGGGCAAGAACCTGGGGGCTTACGGAGACGCGGGGGCCATCATTCCCAATGACGATGATTTTGGGGTTAAGGCGAGAATGTTTGCCAATCACGGTTCATTAAAAAAACATCATCATGAATTCGAAGGTATCAACAGCCGTTTGGACGGCCTGCAGGCGGCGATCCTCTCAGTGAAACTAAAGTACATCAGCGAATGGAATGAAAAGCGCCGTCAGCACGCGCTGAATTATAATGAGTTGCTCTCGAATATTGATGGTATCACAACGCCGAAGATCCACCCCGATGTGAAGCATGTTTTCCACCTTTACGTAATAAGGATAAATAAAAGGAATGAATTGCAAAAATATCTAAAAGATAGCGGCATAGCAACAGGAATACATTATCCAACTCCGCTGCCTTTTTTAAAAGCCTACGAATATCTTAAACATACAAATGAAGATTTTCCCGTTGCATATAAATACAAAGATGAGATTTTATCGTTACCTATTTTTCCTGAACTAAGTAAAGGTCAAATTCAATATGTTGTAGATTGTATAAAGAGGTTTAATAATGTATAGAGATAAAAAAATATCCTTAGTTATTCCCGCCTATAAAGAAGAGAACTTAATTAAACCCACTCTTGAAGTTGTACCGGACATAATTGACAAAGTTTATGTTGTGGATGATTGCAGCCCAGATAATCAGAATGAAGTTATTTTAGATTGTGCAAGAAAAGATACAAGAATTAAACTTTTGAAGAATGAAGTTAACCAAGGTCCTGGTGGAGCAGTTATAACCGGTTATATGCAGTCTTCGGTGGAAGGTTATGATATAGCTGTAGTTGTTGGTGGTGATAACCAGATGCCCTTGGATCAGGTTTCCAATTTTCTTGAGCCATTGGTTAACGGAGAGGCGGACTATACCAAAGGAAACAGGTTTTTAGAATCGGAGGTGGAATATACCCTTAAGAAGATGCCCAAGAAGAGATTATTAGGAAACATCATAATCACCGCTTTAACAAAAATATCTTCTGGTTATTACAAATTGATGGACGTAGTTGATGGATATACAGCTATCACTAAAAAAGCGATAGACATGGTAAATTGGGATAAGGCATGGAGAAAATATGGCTATCCAATGGACTTTCTCATTCGTTTAAACGCTTATGGTCTTAAAGTAAAGGATGTTCCAAGAAGAGCTATCTATTTAGAAGGGGAGAGACAGTCGCAAATTAAAGGCTTACGTTATGCTCTCAGAGTCTCTCCAATGTTACTTAAAGGGTTTTTGTGGAGGTTAGTTACAAAATATATTTATAGAGATTTTCACCCATTGGTCTTCTTTTACTTTATTGGGATGATATTTCTACCGTTAGGTTTTCTGTTTGGATTATTTTTAATCTACCAGCAGATTGCAGGAATAGGAGTATCCGGACCTAGAGCTATTCTTTGCGCTTTAATGCTTATTATGGGTTTACAGTTTTTTCTTTTTGCAATGCTGTTTGATATGGAAGAAGGAAAGTGAACATTTAGGATTAGGAGAATTATTTAGGAGCAAAGAAACAATGAAAATACTTATATCTGTTTTTTTTGTTTTGAAATGCTTCATGGAGCCAATTTAAGGTTGTTTCATATAATTAAAGAAGCAGGAAAAAGAGGGCATGAAGTTAAATTAATGGTTCCTCATAATGAAGTGGCTTAAAATGCGAGGAGATCGCAAAGTTTCCAGACTCTCAAAAAGTCTAAAGGGTTCGATTAAACTCCTCGGATCATTAGCTTCGGGAACTCCAACAATCGCAGGGAATCTCCCCAACCCTTGAACCGGCCTATTTTAAAAGAGTCCGAATGGAACTCATCTTTAGATGCCTAACTTATTGATTTTCTCAGTTAATTGGAAATAAAAAAAATGAAGGTATTACTAATCAATCCTCCTTGGACAGTAAAAAAAGGCTACGGGGTAAGGTCCAATTCCAGATGGCCGCATGTTAGGAAGGACAAACATCTACCCTTTCCCATATATTTAGGGTATACCGTTTCTGTGCTAGAAAAATCAGGTATTGATGTATCAGTTATAGATTGTATTCCCGATAAGCTTACAAAAGAGGATCTTACAGAAATAGTTAAAAAAGAAAAACCTCAAATATGCTTCATTGAAACCTCTACCCCAACGTTCATCGAGGATATAGATACTGTAAGGTATTTGAAAAACAGCATTATTGACATTAAAATAGCCCTTTTTGGACCACATGTTTCGGTTTTCCAAAAGGAGATTATGGAGAAATATGATTTCATAGATATGATCGTAATTGGCGAATTTGAATATTCAATAAAGGATATATCAAAACAAAAAGACTTGTCTTCTATTGACGGTCTTATATACAGAAAAAATAGAGAGATAATAGTAAATCCAAAAACCAAGATGATAGAAGAATTAGATGAGTTACCCTTCCCAAATAGAGATAAATTTACGTTAAAACATTATGACGACCACTTGTCATTAACCCCCTCAATGATGATGATAGCTTCAAGAGGGTGTCCTTTCCAATGTTCGTATTGCCTATGGCCGCAGGTAATGTATGGACATAGATTTAGAAAGAGATCCCCTAATAATGTTTGCGACGAAATAGGGCTTTTAATCGATAAACATCAAATTAAAGAAGTTAAATTTGATGATGATACATTTGCTCTTGATAAAAATTGGGTAATTGAAATTTGTAATGAGATAATAAGAAGAAATATTAACAAAAAAATAATTTGGAGCTGCTTCGGGCATATAACCCAGAACGATGATTATATGTACCAAAAAATGGCAGAAGCAGGATGCGAACTGATAAGTTTTGGAGTGGAATCAGGTTCGAAAAAGATACTCGCCCAAATTAATAAAAGAATAGATATAGAGAAAGCACAACATACCATTTCTATCTGTAAAAATTACGGTATACGTACATATTGTGATTTCATGATAGGGCTTCCCTACGAAACAAAAAAGGATATAGAAAAAAGTATTGAAACTGCCATTTTGCTCGACCCTGATATAATTCAGGTAAGTTATGTTGTTCCGTATCCCGGAACCAAAATGTACGATAAAGCCAGAGAAAATGATCTTTTAATATATCCAGAACAATGGGACAAATACGCATCATGCGAAGCAATTATCAGGACCAGTAGCATTTCTAAAGAGGAACTGGAAAAAATGTACTACAAGTTCTGGAAGAAATTTTACATAAGACCTTCTTATATAGTTAAAACTTTTAGAAGTGCTGTTTCCTCTAAGGATGAGTTTATAAGAAAAACAAAAGGGTTTATCTCGTTTGCAAAAAGATTTTTAATATGAAAAGTGTTCTAGTTGCTACTCATGATAGAGTATATCCTCTTTATGGCGGGGGAAGCCACAGAGCATTAAATCTCTGTAAAAAATTGTCAAATAATGGCTACAAAGTTTCGCTTCTTGCTCCCAGTGTAAAAGATAGGCTGGACAAAATCATTGTTAAGAATATTAAGTTTTTTGAGGATTATAAAAGCAAAATAGTCGGTGGTTTTTTTTCCCTCTTTGAAGCCTTTATAAAGTCAATAAAACTTGTAAAAGAAAATCCTCTCATAATAGGTATCGGGGCTCTTGTTATGATCCCACTTTTTGTCTGGGGGAAGATTTTTGGGAAAAGAATTATTTCGTCACCAACTGATATAAACTCTGAATATATGATTTATGAAGCAAAAGAGTCCAATAATCTTCTTTTGGGGATTTTTAGTCGTTTTTTAAATATCCTCGAATTGTATACCATTATAAACGCAGATGGCATTATAGTTGTTTCTGAAGAAATGAAAAAGTACTTGCTTGCCAAAAGGGCAAGGGCCGAGAAGATTACTGTTATCTATGATGGATATAATCCAAAGTTGGGATTAAAAAACAAGTTCAGATGCAATTTGAAAAAAGGAGGGAAGGTTAATTTTGTTCACCATGGCAGTATTGACGCAAGAGAAGACATAAGTACGCTAATTGATGCTGTAAAAATATTAAAAAATAAGGGAATTTCCAATTTTCAGATTACTTTCACTGGAAAAGGACTCCGAGAATTGCAGGAAACTGTTATCAAAGAAGAAATAGATAAATTTTTCATCTTTTCCGGATGGTTATCTAATGAAGAATTAGCCGCCACATTAGAAAATAGTGATTTTGGCTTAATACTAAGAAAAAACATTCTCCCAAACAATCTTATCACAACAATAAAAATATTTGACTACTGGGCCAGCGGTACAATACCAATAGTGTCGGATTTGAAGGGAATACGTGAAATAGCGACCCTTGATGAGGCGTTGTTTTTCACCCCTGAGGATCCCAATTCCTTGACGGAACAAATGCAGTATGCAATAAAAAATTTCAATGAGTTATTTAAAATAAGAGAAGATGGCTTTAAAATGATAGATAAATATAACTTTAATGTAACAGCAAACAAGACGTTTGAGTTTATAATCAACTTATATAATCAATAATAAACGGATTTGACAATCAACAACATACTATCTACATATAAAAATTTTTCCATAATAATAAAAAACGCCTTTTTTATATTAGTACTTATTTTCGTTATAAAGTATTATATATTTCTGTTTAATAAAATTGACATTAGTTCGATAAATATAAACATCTTCTTTATTTTATTGTCTCTATTTCCACACATGTTAGCATATATACTTCAGGGTACATCCTGGTACGTGAGCTTAAAAACCCTGGACTTGCACCCTCCATATATCTCGGCCCTAAAAACCTATTTTATTTCTATAATGGGGAAATACATACCGGGAAAGGTGTTTATGGTAATATCCAGAATGTATTTATTTAAACAGTATAAGAAAAATCATATTGTTCTGCTGTCATTTTTTATAGAACAGTCTCTATTTCTACTGTCTATAATAATTTTTTTAGCCCTATCTACTTTTTGGGTTCCCGTAAACAAAATATCAGTTATTTATGAGTATAAATACATTTTTGTTCTCCTGTTTGTATTAATTATAGTGGTGCTTATCCCTAGAAATTTATACTTTTTGATGAATAAATTCTCTTCTGCCTACAACAAACTTTTAAAAAAAGACATAGATTTTAAAGTTATAAAAAAAATAAAAATATCAAATTTTTATAAGATAATCCTTATTGATATATTGAACTGGCTCATATTGGGACTTGCTCTTTTTATATTTATAAACTCCTTCTTCAATGTAGATTTAAAAAACTTTTTTATTTTTGTTAATATCTATGCCATTGCAAGTTTCATAGGACTAATCTCAGTATTTGCCCCTTCTGGCATAGGGGTTCGGGAAGGGATAATGGCTTTTTTATTCAACTATTTTGTTTCGCCGGAAGTTGCGCTTATTATACCAATTATGGCAAGGCTGTGGGCAACTTGTATCGAAATAATGCTTTTTCTTATGTTCCTGTTGTTAGCAAGAAAAACTAAATATTAAATGTATATCCTATTTTATGATAAATACCCTATTTTTTTTGAAAATTCCATTATGATAGAAAATACATGCTTGCTTGTTCTGAATCATAACTTAATACTTTTATTTAAGCAGAGGTAATGTAATGGACAACAGTATTTGCATTATCGGAGGATGTGGTCATGTAGGTCTGCCACTAGCCGTAGCATTCGCCCAGAAAGGCCAGAAGGTTTGCATTTTTGACATAAACAAAAGTGCTATTGAACTTGTAAAGAAAGGCAAGTTTCCCTTTAAGGAAGAAGGGGGAGAGAATGCATTAAAAGAGGCTCTTTCAAAAGACAACCTTTCTTTTTCAACATCTCTGAATGTTATTTCAAAGAGCAAGTTCGTGATCTTCATTCTCGGAACACCGGTGGATAGGCACCTCAATCCCCGGTTTGATATCATAAAAAGAGCGATGAACGAATACCTTCCCTATTTTCAGGATGGACAGATTTTCATATTGCGAAGTACGGTATATCCCAGCATTTCAGAAAAAATTAATAATTACCTAAAATCCGAAAAAAAAAACGTACATGTCGCCTTTTGTCCAGAAAGAATTGCCCAGGGTTACGCATTAACAGAATTATCATCCCTTCCGCAGATAGTATCGGCATTTAGCAAAAAAGGCCTTGAAGAAGCTAAACGGCTGTTTAATCTCCTGACGAATGATATTATTGTCCTGAACCCCCTGGAAGCGGAACTTGCAAAATTATTTACAAATGTCTGGAGATATATTTCTTTCGCCATAGCCAACCAGTTTTACATGATAGCAAACGATTACAAACTGGATTTTTACAAGATACATGAGGCAATGACGTATAATTACCCACGGGCCAAGCATTTTCCCAAGGCCGGTTTTGCGGCAGGTCCCTGCTTGTTAAAGGATACGATGCAGCTTGCCGCTTTCAACAATAACAACTTTTTCCTTGGTCACACCGCAATGCTCATAAATGAGGGGCTTCCGAACTACATAGTCAGCAAGTTAAAGGCCAGATTCGACCTAAGAGAGATGAAAATCGGGGTTCTTGGCATGGCTTTTAAACCCAATAATGATGACAAGAGGGAATCTCTTTCATATAAACTGAAAAAAATACTCGAAATAGAATGCCGGCAGGTTTTATGCACTGATGTATACATCAAGGACGAAAATTTTGTTGGTGTCGATGAATTAAAAGAATATTCCAATATCATCATTGTCGGGTGTCCGCACAGGGAATACAGGGATTTAAGCTTCGGGAACAGGCATGTGGTTGATATATGGAACTTCTACGGGAAAGGAGGTATTATCTGATGAATATACTGGTAACAGGTTCTGCGGGGTTTATAGCAGGCTACCTCGTTGACGAACTTCTCAAAAAGGGGCACACGGTCTACGGCATAGATAATTACAGTAAATACGGCAAGATCAAAAAAACCTACGATGATCACCCAAATTACCATTTAGAAGAGGGCGATGCAAAGGATCTAAAACTCATGAAAGAACTGATCGAGCCCTGCGACCAAGTCGTTGAGATTGCCGCGATGATCGGGGGAATAACCTATTTTCATGAGTACGCCTACGACCTGCTTGCCGAAAACGAAAGGATTATCGCAACGGCCTTCGATGCGGCAATCTGGGCGTTTAAGAACAAAAAATTGAAAAAGATAGATGTCCTTTCATCTTCTATGGTTTTTGAAAACGCAACCAAATATCCTACCCCTGAAGGGCATCAGCTTGAGGCTTCACCGCCCTTTTCCACCTATGGGTTTCAAAAACTAGCCTGCGAATATTTTGCAAAGGGAGCATGGGAGCAATACAGGCTTCCGTATACCATAATCAGACCGTTTAATTGTATCGGAATAGGAGAACAGAAAGCACTGGGGGATAAGGAAATCCTCTCGGGAAATATAAAGCTCGCCATGAGCCATGTCGTACCGGATCTTGTTCAAAAGGTACTCAAAGGGCAGGACCCGTTGCATATCCTGGGAGACGGTAGCCAGATCAGGCATTACACCTATGGGGCAGATCTTGCAAAAGGTATCGTGATGTGTATGGAAAACGAAAAAGCCGTTAACGAGGATTTCAACTTGTCTACTTCGGTAGCCACCACCGTCCTGGAACTTGCTAAGATGATATGGAAGAATATAAACGGAGACAAGCCGTTTCGATACGTTTCGGACAAGCCGTTTAAATACGATGTACAGAAGCGAATTCCGGATACGAATAAAGCGAGGGAGATTCTGGGATTTGAAGCCACTACCTCTCTCGAAGAAGCTCTAGACGAAATTATTCCATGGATAGAAAATCAGATTAAACTAGGAAACATGTGATATAAAATGCAGTCTAAAAATTTCTTTAAGGCTGAATACTGCCTTTTGTGGCCGGATAATGAACTATTTAATCACTGGTGGACGTCTGTTTCATCGTTTCAGATATCACAAGGGGCTGCTTAGATGAAATGAGAAGGTTCGGGTTCGGATAACCTCTCTACTGGCAAAAGGGAAAACCCCAGCCCGTTTCTCGATAATGATGCTAGATATAAGGATTAACTTCTAATACATACAAATGTCTGAAGACTTATATAGCAGAGGATTTAAAGGAACCCTTTATAACTATCTTGGTAGATTTGGTACGCAAGCACTTTCGTTTTTAATATCTATTTATGTTATTAGGCAATTAAATGTTTCAGCATATGGTATTTATAAGACTTTGATATTCACGGGCCAGTTTTATCGTTATATTATCTTCTTTTGGTTTACTCTCAATAATCCAACGCTTCTTGCCTGAATATTCAGAGAGAAAAAACTACTGGTAGATCAGAAAAATTTTCACTTCTGGTTTAATTCTTCGGTTTTTGGAAAGTTTTTTGATAATTCTTGTTTGTTTGATCTTTGTTAATTCCTTAGGGGGGTTTTTTAAAAGCCCCTTTGTTTAGACAGTATTTTCCAATTTACAGTATTGCTATCCTTGTAATGGTCTCCAATCTAACAGTAGAAAGTGCATTTAACTTACCCTTAATGCAAAAATTTAACAATTTAGCTAAGCTATTTTGTGGGAGTATAATATTTCTTCTATTCTATATAAATTGGACTTTTTACGTCAGGAGGAGTTCGAATCTTTCTTTTTCAAAAAAGAACAAAATCTAATCTCTTGTCAGTTTTTATCTAACTAAGTGTCCAATTAGAGGGAATCACTCCGATGGAGAAGGTAAATGTGAAACCACTAGTGATAATTTTTATAGTAGCTATAATTGCAAGATTTATTTTCTATTTTGCCGTATATCAACCTTTTTCAGATAAATTTAATTGGGGACATTATCCTGGACAATTCAATATGTATTCAGATGATAATTATGATGAAATTGCAAGGAATTTAATATCAGGAAAAGGATATACAAAAGATGGAGAATATCCAAATATTGTAAGAACTCCTGTATATCCTTTGATTCTTGCTATGCAATTTTTTTTGTTTGGAGATGGTTTTTTCATAAATGTATTTATTAATATCTTATATCAAAGTTTAGTCTGCATAATTTTATATTATTTAACTATAATGATTTTTAACAACAATAAGATAGCTATAATATCAAGCTTAATTTGGGCTGTGTATCCTTTGCCAATGCTTCAAGCAATGGGTCCAAACACAGAGCCTATCTATGAACTATTCTTAATATTTTTTGCTTATTTCTTTTATAAGTTTTATAAATTTAAAAAAATACGTCACTTGATATACTCCTCTATACTATTGCTTATCATGACAATGACTAGACCAATATCAATATTATTTCCTGTATATTTTCTATTAATCACATTGTTTATTAAAGATTTTATATTTATAACTAAAATAAAACAGGTTATTATCTTGTTTGTAATTTTTTTGATTGGAGTAGTTCCTTGGATTTACAGGGGTTATACAATTACAGGGGAAATTTTACCTCTAGTATCTTATAAACCAATTACTTATTATTTAGATAAAGAGAAATATGAAAGCAATGAATTATTAAAAACTCAAATGGGGTACCCAGAAAAATTAAGGGAAGGAATAAAAAAACCAACACAGTTTGTCAAAAACTTTTTTATAAGATTGGTTAGATTTTGGTATTATGGCCATTCGACCCCAGTAAGAATTGTTAATGCACTTTTGCAATTTCCTATATTGTTATTATCAGTATTTGGAATATGGTGGTCAAAGAAACGAAAAATTTTAATTCTTCCTATCATACTAACAATATGTTATTTTTGGTTAGCATATGGGGCTACTCATGCTATTTCCAGATATTCTTTCCCAATGATAGCTTTATTGTCTCCATTTATAGCTATTGGAATAATAAAAATATTTAAAATAATGAATATCAATGCATTATTTGCAGATATGGAAATTTGACTTGCTAATTCTCTGAGCTTGCTACAGGGATGAATTATCTTAATATATTCCTATTACACCTATTGGAATGCTTTGCTTATTAAAGCTATAACCACTCAATTAAAGTAACGTTTCATAAGACATATGTAATTTCATAAGATTAGATTCAACAGTTTTTCTTGCCACAATTCTATATAATGCCTGATATACTTCATAATATAGGTAAATGTAATGCAACTAAATAAGAAAAAAGTTTTGGTTACTGGGGGGGCGGGAGCAATTGGCTCAAATCTTGTAAAGTCTCTTTTAGAAAAAGATAATTTAGTATTTGTTATTGATGATTTTAGCTCTGGTTTTAGGGAAAATATTCCAGATGACCCTAATTTGATTCTTATTAAAGGAGACATAAATAATGATAATATGTTGGATAAAGTTTTTTCTGATAATATATATTGCGTTTTTCATCTAGCAGCACATTTTGCTAACCAAAATTCTATTGAACATCCATTTGATGATTTAAATACTAATGGAATGGGAACGTTAAAAATTTTGGAAAGATGCCGTAAATATAATGTTAAAAAATTCATTTATTCGTCTTCTTCGTGTGTGTATGAAAATTCTGAAAAACCTTTCTCTGAATCCTTTAGCAAAAAAGTTGAGACTCCATATGGTATTACAAAACTATTAGGTGAACAATACACCTTATTTTACCATGAGTATCATAAAATAAATTCAGTAGTAGTACGCTATTTCAACAGTTATGGACCTGGCGAGAGACCAGGTAGATACAGAAACGTAATACCTAATTTTATTTTTAGAGCAATAAATAATAATCCATTAATTATAACGGGGGATGGAACTGAAACTCGCGATTTTACTTATGTTCATGATATTGTTAGTGGTACAATTTTAGCTGCCGAGACAGAAGAAGTATCCGGTGAAGTTTTTAATATTGGAACCGGGAAAGAAACCAAAATACATGAATTGGCAATGATTATAAACGAAATTGTCGGAAACGAAGCGGGAATTGAATTTGTTGAAAAAAGAGATTGGGACCAAATAAAAAATCGGATTGCCAATATATCAAAAGCAAGAAAGTTGTTAAACTATAAGACCGAGGTTAGCCTTAATGTAGGTTTACAAAAGACGTATGATTGGTTTATTCAAAATAAAATAGTGGAACATTAATGATTTACATTTTATTACCTGCTTACAATGAAGAAGAAGGTCTAGAAAAGCTTCTAGTTCGAATAGATCGTTTAGCTAAAACTTTTTTTTCAGAATATAAACTCATTATCGTAAATGACGGGAGTAGTGATCATACTGTTCAAGTTATTCAAACGCATTTAAAAGAAATGCCTATAGAATTAATAAATTTTGAAAAAAACAAAGGTATTACAGAAGTTTTTATGGTTGGATTTAAGCGTGTTTGTAAGTTAGGCAAAGATAATGATATTTGCATAACTCTTGATTCTGATAACACTCAAAGTCCTTTTGTAATTCTTGATATATTACAAAAATTAAATGAAAGATTTGATTTAGTAGTAGCTTCACGTTTTGCAAAGGGGGGCGGAATGGTAGGAGCACCATTTTTCCGGAAGCTTTTAAGTTTGGGAGTAGCTTATCTATTACGCAAAACTATTCCTATTAAAGGCGCTCGAGACTATTCAACCTTTTATAGAGGATATCGAGTGGGTTTAATTCGAAAAGCGTTTAATCAATATGGTGATAATCTTTTGGAGGGGCATGGCTTCTCTGGAATGGCAAATATGCTGATTCGACTTTGTTCCATGACAGATAAAGTAACTGAAGTTGGACTAGTACTTCGGTATGACTTGAAGGAAGGTGGGTCAGGAATGAATATTCTAAAAACAGTAAAAGGATATTTAAAATTGCTCTATATAAACATAAGAAAACAAAGAAATATACAACTCATATGATGTTGTTACAATTGTTAAAAGGGGAACTTATGTATAATCAATCAAATAATAGCACTACAAATTGGCAAAAAGTCTACGAAGTGATAAAAGAGTCGGGTGGATGGGGATACCTTTCCAAAATTATAGTTAAATGCTTATGCAGTGAAATAGGGGATATACAGAACAAGAAAATAATTGAAGTAGGAAGTGGTTCTGGTCGAAATTCACTTGAATTAGCTAAAAAAGGTGCTTATGTAACTTTGTTAGACTATGCTAAAGATGTTTTAAATGTTACTAAATATTATTTTAAACAGAACAAATTAAATGCTGAATATGTTAATGCTTCCTTATTTGAAATGCCATTTCCAGACGATACATTTGGTGTAGTATGGAATGCTGGAGTTATGGAGCACTGGGTTGGCTCCGAACAAGTTAACGCACTTAAAGAAATGATAAGAATTTGTAAAAAAGAGGGTGTTGTTATTACTTTAAATCCTTATGCTGGTTCATTGCTACATAAGTCTGGAAAATGGATTCTGAAAAAACTGGGAAGATACCCATTCGTAAATGAGATTGATGTACAGACTTTAGAACAACAGATGAAGAAAGCAGGAGGTAATATAATAAAAAGAGAATATTCTACTGGGTTCTTCGTTCTATTTGTTGGTGCGTTCTTAAGATTATCATTATTACCTTTTGGGAAAATTTTTTTACTCCCGTTCAAATTATTGAATTCATTTTTTTCGTATATGGATTCGAATTTTCTGGGCAGATTTTTTTATCGGGTAGATAGGTATTTATCCAAATTATTAGGGGGATATCTTTTAGTATCGGTAATAAAAAAGAAAAATGAAAGATAAAATATATTTAATATTAATTATTACTTTCTTATTAATTTTATTAGCAATATGTATTAACTTAATAAAATACACACAAAAATACACAGCAGTTTTTAGTGACAGTACTCATTATATTTCCCATTCAGCAAAAATGTCCATTTGCCTTCGAGATTGGGATTTTATTAATTTTGCAAAATTGGTCGGTCTTTTTAAGAAAAGTCCCATATATGTGATGTATCTATCGTTTTTTTTTAGGATATTTGGTGTTTCAATTTTGAATGCCAGAATAGCCTCATTTATATTATTACCGTTGTTACTTGTTTTATTCTATTTTTCTACTCAGTTTTATTTAAAAGAAAAATTGTTTAGCTTATTAGGAGTTTACATTTTGTTAGGCTCAAAGGTTATCCTTAATTATTCAATTAGACCTATGCCTTTTATGCTTTCTTTAGTCATAGGTATGGTGGCAGTAATTACATTTCAAGTTTTTTTGAAAAAGAGAAATATCAAATATGGAGTTATCTTTGGTGTTTTATTAGCACTATTATTCCTAACCAGATTACAGGTTTTTGTGTTTATTTTCTCTGGGACTTTGTTTACTTTTTTTATAATGTGGAAAAAAAAGAAAATCGTGTTTAAAGAAATTTTTTACATAATATTCCCTATTATAGTAACATCAGTAATATGGGGAATAATTGGTTTTTTTGGTTATATTTATCATTATGGAGTTGATTATATGGATATTGTAGGTTCAAGATGGACTTTAGACAACCTATTCTATTACCCAATGAGTATTTACAAGGAGTTTATTTCTTTCAAATTATTAATAATTGCCTTAGTTCCTTTATTTATCTTCTCGTTAGTAAAAGAATTAAAATCAGAATTTGTAATTTTTCTATCCTCTGGCTTATTATTTGGAACTTTGCTTTTAACCTATCATACTTTAAATACCCCATTTGTTTATGCATTCTATTTCATTGTAATTGTTTTTATTGCAATAATAGGATTGCAAAAATTATCAGTTTATAATTCTAAAATAATAAAATATTTTTTCATTATAGTTATTGCTGCTACAATTCTAAATCCGATTTTTGCTTTAAATAAAATAAAAGTTGCATCCCCGAAGGGTTTAGATAAACCGTTAGAAAATTGCTATGTTTTTTTTAAGAATCATGAACAAGACAATGTATATTTTATGGGATCATCGGGTTGGTTTTATTATAATAATCTTAACTTATATAATATCATCAATAATATTAAGAAAAAGTATCCAGAAATCAAGGAATTAAACAGAATATTTCCATTTCGTTTTTTCCCAAAGAGAATAAAAACTGAAGCAAATTATCTCATTCGGATAGTTTATTATCAGAATAGTACAGCTTTAGCTACTGGGTATGGAGAACATATCGGCTCTTTTCTACCAATACAGTTGCAAAACGTTGATAAAGAAATTGGGGTTTTTAATTTTATAAGAAATTCAATCACAGAAATTGATAGAATTGACTATCCTGATGCTGAATTAACTATTTATTTTTACAAAACTTAAGATGATAAAAATTCCATTTTACTTACTTCTCTTTTGGGAATACACAAAAGCTTTTTGGAGTGATCCATCTTATATAGTATTTGTAAAGTATCCTGGATATTTTAATTATATAGATGAAGTTTTAACATTGATTCTTCTTTTTAATCTAATATACCACAAGAAACTACATATATTTTTTAATAAATTTCCTATCCAGAAAGAACTATTGTTATTCATATATGTAACTATACTTTCTTCGGTAATAAATTATGTGGGGTTTAGGGCTTTTTTTTCCTTTACAAGTGCATTTATTAAACCTTTTATATTATTTGCATATATAATGATATATATGAAAAATTTCAGAAAAAATATCTATAAATATATTATATTTTTCGGAATGATTCAGATTCCAATCTTAATACCCCAGTTTATAATGAATAGATATTTGAGGCCAGATTGGTTGACAGATTTTGCACATGGGACATTTACTAACGCTCATCTTGAAGGGGCTTATATTACATTTTGTATTATTATATTAATATGTCATTATTTTTATGGAAAAAAGATTTTTAATAATGATACAAAAAAAAGGCAGTTACTTTTATTGTTTTTGTTTTTTGGTGTTCTAGTAGTAACAGAGACAAAACATATTTGGATATTAATGCCAATAATCATGATTTCTGTTTTTCTAATGTTAAGGGTTAAGAACAAAACTAATATTATGATTGGAATGATAATTACTTTTTTGCTTTTTGTGTTTGGCCTGAAGACTTTTTGGCCAAGTCCTTATAATTATTTGATTGGATATAAAAATAAAAATTTTTCAGAGATTGGTAAAATTCAAGGTTTATATACAATATCGAATACAATAAATAGTTCTAATAATCCAGTTTTAGGTGTGGGTCCTAGTATGTTTATAACTGGGGATGCAGATAAGAGAAGGGTGCAATTATTCGAAAAAATTTTTTATAAAAGTAAATATGTAAAAAGTAAGTTTTATACGAGTGAATATGGTATGTTGTCAGATTTACTCGGGATTTGGGTAGAGATAGGTTATTTGGGAATAATTACTTTTTTGTTATTATATTTTAAAACATTTAGAATTATTAAAATGAAAAAAACGAATAAATATAACCTTGAATATACAATTGTTATAGTATCATTAATTTATCTGTTCAGTGCAGACTTTATGCATAGATACATTTCCGTATCAATTGCAGTTTATACTTGTTGGATGACAATTGCATATTATATTGATAAGGTATTAGTATCTAAAAATTTAAAATATGATAAAACAATTCAAGAAGAAATTTGATTTATTTTTTGATAAAATATTAATAATTTCACAAAAAAGAGTAATAAAACACACTTTTATATATGTTATATCCGTAATATTAGGAAAAGCTGTAAATATATTTCTTTTACCTATATATACAAGAATACTAAGTCCTTCACAATATGGTAAGCTTGATTTAATATTTGTAATTTTATCAGGTCTGGTTTTATTAGCAAGTCTTCAATTAGAATCAGCATTGGCCAGATATTTTACGAGTTATAAAAACATTGAGGAAAGAAAAAAATTTAATTCTACGTTAATATATATTATACTTTTTTTGGGTTTTTTTGTATCAATTTTTATTGTTATCGCAATTTACAAAAATATTATTCATATTAGTATATTAGAAGATGTCAAATATTCTTTATATATAATTATTTTAACGTTAACTCCTAGAATTATATTGGACCAGTTTTTATATATATTAAGGTTAGAAAAAAATGTTAAAAAATTTGCAATTGTCAATACACTAAATCTCTTGTGTACAGCATTACTTTCCATTGTATTAGTAATAGGATTTAAGCTTGGTATACTTGGTATAGTTTCTGCCCAATTTATAAGCACTTTAGCCTTTGCAATTATTACATTTATACTTGTAAGAAAGTATTATGTTTTAAAATTCAATGTTAATTTATTGAAAAAGAGTTTGAGGTACAGTATTCCTTTAATGCCCGCTGTTATTTTAAGTTGGTTCCGATTTTCAGTTTGGCGGTTCTTAATAATAGATAAGTTTGGTACAGAAGGATTGGGAATGTTTGCTGTGGCATTCAGACTAAGTATGTTCGCACAGATTTTAGTGGAAGCAATAAAGTTAACCTGGTTCCCTTATATTTTTGGTTTTGAGATAAGTAAAGCGAAAAAAGTAACGATTGATGCCTTTAGGATATTATCAATTGGTGGTGGGTTAATGTCTATTGCTATTGTTTTGTCTTCTCCGTTATTAGTAAAGATTTTTACGGGACCTGGATATGAGAAATCTGTAGATATTTTAAGAATAATGGCATTTGTCCCTATGGCAAATATTCTACTTTCTACTGCAGCAACAACTTCATGTTTAATGGAAAGAACTTTTCATAACAGTATAAGCAATTTTATAGGTATAACTTTTGGTGTTATATTATTTTATTTTATATTTCCAAAGAGTATGGGATTAATATCTGCACCACTTGCTCAATTGATTTCATTATGGATAAGTATTATATATATAAATTTAGTTTCTAAATATATTTTTAAAATAAAATTAAATGCCGAAAAAGTTGCAATCATAGTTGCATTAGTTACAACGGTAGTATTAGTTGTATTTATGTAGTGCTTTGTATATTTTCATTTTTAGTTTTTAGGAGGGAGTTTCGCCAGTTAGTGAAGATGTTTGAAGTAGAATCCATTGTGTACGCATCTTAGGACAATATCCTCAGACAGCATCCTGAATCTAATGGAATGATTGAACGTTTTCAATATCAATCTTGTTTGTGGTATGGTTAGGACTTTATTTATACAACTTGAATTATAAAAGGATAAATTTGGAACAGAAAAATGGAATCCTTTTAAGGAATTGATTTAAAGATGGTCAAAGAGTTTCAATACGATCTTCATTGTCATTCTAATTTTTCATTTGATTGTAATACAAAAATAGAAGATTTAATAAAAAACGCAATTAAAGTTGGATTAAGTGGGATTGCAATCACAGATCATGATACAATCGAGGGTGTAATCGAAACTCAGAAACTCGGAGCGCCAATTAAAATTATTCCAGGAATAGAAAAAACTTTGGATGATGGTTCACATATTATTGGTTTGTTTGTTAAAAAGGAAATTAAGTCTAAATGCCTTTTCGAAGTTATCTCAGAGATTCGAGGGCAAGGTGGACGGGTAATTATACCTCACCCCTTTAAAGAATACACTGGATTGTTTAGATCGGAAATGAAAAGAACAGAGGAATTCAAACAATATGTGCTAACCCTTGTTGATGGAATTGAAATATATAATGCGAAGTATTCATTTTCTAATAATCAATTGATGAAGGGAATTGTATTACCTAATAGATTACCAAGATTAGCAGTAAGTGATAGCCATTATTCCTTTACAGTGGGTAGAGGAAGAACAGGATTTAGTAATGAAATTACTAATAATAGATTACCTAAAAATGATTCCATCTATATTGAAACGAGATCCAAAAGCACATCTAACCAATCAGGAAAGCCCAAAAAAGAAATGGCTATGATCAAATACGTCAAAATTATTGCAAAAATGATCAGGTTATATCCATTTCTGAAAAAACTAAAAATAAACTACTTAGAACATAAAAATTATAGGTTAAAGATGAAAAGGATAGAGTTATGATACCAAACAACTTCATTCAAAATATAGCTCCTTATAATTCCCGTAGGCCTGATGTTGTTGCTTATGACAAAAGGGATAATAACGTTTTAAAATTGGATTGGAATGAATGTATAGTGGCTCCTTCTCCTAAAGTGATTAATTCGATTTTGTCTTTTGTGCGCATGAAGAATGCATTGAATTGGTATCCAGATGTGGAAGCCAAAGCTTTGAAAGAAGGACTGTCCAGATATGTAGCATTACCAACAAACTTTATCGAGGTTTTTAACGGCTCTGACGCAGCGTTAGAATATATAACGAGGGTGTATTTAAATCAAGATTCGGATGTAATAACACCTTTTCCCTATTATGACAATTTTAGAATATATGTCCTGAGTTGCGGAGCAAAAATCGAGATAATTAAATTTGATGATCCTTTCAAGGTTGAACTTGACAAGATTACTAAGGCTATATCCACCAAGACTAAATTGATTTACATAATAAATCCCAACAACCCTACTGGTGTTTTTATAAATCCTGAGGAACTAAAAGAAATAATCTTTTTACATAGAAATACGCTGTTTGTTATTGATGAAGCTTATTATGAATTTTGTGGAAAAACCACTGCGTCTTTCGTAACGACATTTAATAACTTAATTGTAGTAAGGACGTTTTCGAAAGCTTTTGGGCTTGCGGGGGCGCGATGTGGGTATATTATTTCACAACCCGAAAATATAAAAGCTATTAATAAAATAAGGGTTGGAAAAAGTGTGAACAGCATAGCACAGGTGGCGGCACTTGCTGCCTTGAGAGACATTGATTACATGAAACGCTATGTAAATGAGGTCAAGAAAAGTAAAAAATTTGTTGTAAATTATTTGAAACAGAAAGGTTATAAATGTGTGGATTCTCATGCTAATTTTGTACTTTTAAGAGTAGATAATCCTTCAAAAATCGTTCAATTACTCGAACGAAAAGACGTTTATGTCAGAAGTCGGGATACAATATCCCAAATGAAAGGTTTTATTAGAATCACGATTGGCACATTGGAAATTGCTAAGAGATTATGTTCAATTCTAAATTCTATATTGAATTAAGTAATTTATGTTTGCCATAATAAAATTTTCAAAAAGTCATTTAGTAAAGCAGTTAAATTACCCCAATAACATCAAAGTGATAGGTAAATGTTCTGGAAATAAATCAACCTTTACGATTTTTGAAGATGGAAGTTTTGTATATCCAATAATCAAAACAAGTTCTGATAATCTTAATTATTCGGTTTTTTTGGGTAAAATCTATAACATTGGTTCGCAAGTCATAAATAGCAACTCTGATATTATAAGGATCTTACTAGAACATTTAGAAAAATATGGTTCTAAGGGTATGTCAAAGGTAAATGGCAGTTACATATTCATGGTATATGATTTCGGATCTGATTATTTAAAATTGTATAATGACCGCTATTCGAGCATACTTCTATATTATTTTTGGTCCAATGATTTTTTAATTATTTCAAATACTATAAAATCTATAATAAATATGAGTTCTCTCGATTTTACTTTAAACTCATTATATATTACAGATATGTTGACTTATAATTACGTACTTGGTACAAACACACCTTTCAAGGAAATAAAATGCCTACCAGCTGCAAGTCACCTAAAAGCTTCAAAGGGTAAGCTTTTTATTTTGAAATATTGGGATTTCAATTATGGAAAACTTAAGGGAATTGATTATATAGAAACAAGAGAAGCAATTGGAGAAAAATTTGTAACCGCTATATCGCGTCGTATTTCGTCTAATGATCAAATAATTTTGCCTTTATCAGGGGGGCTAGACTCACGGGCTATTTTGGGTGGATTGCTTGAGAATATTAATGCAGATCGGATATTAACTTTCACATTTGGTGCGAGAAACAGTTATGAACAAATTTTTGCTAAGAAAGTAGCAAAGAAAGTAGGTGTAAAACATATTCCTCTACCCTTTGATTTAAGAAAGCCGTTGACAATTATTAAGGATATATTTAATAATAATGAAGGAATGTATAAAATTTTACCAGATTTTCCTTCTTTTCAATATCAACAACTTCAAAAATATGGCCAATTAATTTTTAGTGGTTATCTTGGGGATCCTTTGATGGGATCTCATATTGATCCTTCAATTGTTGGAAATCATAAAGAGCCTAAAGATTTGCAGGATTATGTAAAATGTGTTTTTTCTCGAATTAATAAAAATCCTTGGGATATCGTTAAACATTCATCTCCAAAAATGTTAAAAAATATTAATCCAATGTTTACATTATATGAGTCATTGCGTGAAAATAAAAATGAGAATCTTATTCATTTCTATGAAAATTGGTATTGGCACTGTCATTCTTATAAAAGAACATATTTTGCAGTATTAGTATTTAGAAATCTATTTATTTATGTTACACCTTTTCTTGATAATGAACTCTTGGATTTTGTTTTTGATTTGCCTTTAGTATACAGAGTTAATCAGCGTATTTACAAGGATATGTTGATCCACAGATATGGATATTTGTTTGATGATATGCCAGTAAAAGGGAATGTCTTCCACTTAAAGAAGTATTACATTAAAGAAAAGTATGATAAGGTTTTGGCGAAATTAAATGTGGTATCAGAAAAGTATTTCAATAAGAGTTTCTATCCTCAGCCTAGTAATAATTATGTTTCCTACAGGTACCTATTTAAATTGGAAAAAGGCTCATATTGGTCTCTTCTAGATAGTGCAAAGAAATATTTATCTGAAAAAGATCTTTTAGATGAAGGGTATTTGAATAATATTATGAAGTTCCATAGCAGTTATAAGAAAGATTTCAATTTACTGTTCCAAGCAATTATTACCTTGGCGTTTTTACTCAAAAATGTTAGGGTAGGGGTGAAAGAAGTTTTTAACTCTTTCGAAGAATAGTTTCTATGGAGGTTAACGAATTTTCATGCTAGGTGGAAACATAGACTTAGAATAGGTACCATAGGTGTGATTAATCCTGATTACCGACGTAGACATTCAGGGAATCCTTATGACTACTGGATTGCTCATAATACAAGATTGAGAGTTTAGCTAGTAGAGGAACTCAAAAATTTTAGGGTACCGGATTGCTTTTGATTGATAGGGTAAAGTTCAATAAATTCTTTAATGAATTTTATGTCCATCCTCCTCGGTTCCCAAACTACGAGAGGTATTTGTTTCATTCACTGCCTATTAAAAAATTGTTTGGCTTTTAGGGAAAATATATTCATGTCTAATGGAAATAATCAAATAAATGAGAAAGCAAATGCTCAGCAATCTAAATAATTCCTGATAGTTATCTAATGGCTAATAATTTCCTTATTAAAAATTTATTTTATATAAGTAGAGCAAAGATTCCATCAACAACAGCAAATAGTATTCAGGTAATGAAAATGTGTAATGCTTTTTCAAAAATTGGCTTGAATGTAGTTTTATTTGTAGAAAGTCAAAAAAAGTTAGGAAAACAATTAAATGATGTTTTTAATTTTTATGGGGTTAATAATAATTTTAAAATAATAAAATTAAAAAAAATGAAAATAAAAGGTCATACCCATATTTATGTATTATATATTTTAGCAAAAATTTTTAATGAAAAAGAAAGTTTGGTATATAGTAGGGATTTATTTGGATGTTTCTATTCTACATTATGTGGAATGGATACTATGCTAGAATCACATACTCCTGTCTTTTATTACCAAAGCAAGTTAGCTAAGCTATTATTTAAAATCCTAATTAATAGGAAAAACTTTAAAAAATTAATAGTAATATCAGAAGCATTAAAAAATTATTATATTCAAAACTTTCCAGAATTAACAGATAAAATTTTGGTTGCTCATGATGGAGCTGACGTTTCAAAGAATATAAAAAATATAGGGCGAAAAAAAGATTGGCCTGGGAGAAATGATGCTTTAAAAATTGGATATATGGGTCACCTATATAATGGTAAAGGTATAGAAATTATCTCTAAATTGTGTAAGATATTGCCTGAGTTTGATTTCCACATAATTGGTGGGACAGAAGAAGATATTAATCATTGGAAGAAAAAAGTAATTGGTAAGAATATTTTGTTTCACGGTTTTATTCCTCCAAATAAACTTGAAATATATCGTCAAAAGTTTGATATTTTGCTTGCCCCGTATCAAATGAGAGTTTGTGGAGTAGGAAAAGGTGGTGATATAGGAAACTGGATGTCTCCTCTAAAGATTTTCGAATACATGTCCTCTGGGGTTCCAATAATTGCTTCAGATTTAACTGTATTAAGAGAAGTGCTGCAAGACGAATTCAATGCTCTATTAGTACCTCCTGATGATATTAATAAATGGAAAGATGCAATATTGAGGTTGAGAAATGACCCTGATCTTTCTTGCAGAATTGCTAAAAATGCTAAAGCAGAGTTTAATAAAAAATATACATGGGAGAAAAGAGCTAGAATAATTTTAAATTATTAAGCTATTATTTTTGAAGAATAAAGCAGTTTAACGAGTTTTGATTGGAACAAAAGTGATAAAAATATTAATGGTTATAGATAGTCTCCGTGCTGGAGGCAAAGAAAGGCAGTTAATCGAATTATCGAAGGGATTAAGATATAAGAAAGAAATTAAATATGAATTAGCTGTAATGTCAGATAAAATTCATTATACTGAAGCTTGGGAAACAAGTAATAAAATCTATTTTCTAATCAGAAAAGTTAAAAAAGATCCAATAATATTTTTCAAATTATTAAAGATCTGTAAAGAGTTTAAACCCAATATTATCCAAACTTGGGATTCTATGACATCCATATATGCTCTACCTGTTGCAAAATTCTTAGGTATAAAATTAATAAACTTTATGATTCGTGATGCACCATCTCAACTGCATTTTTTTGATAAATCTAGGATAAGATCAAAACTAACTTTTCCATTTTCAGATATAATTGTATCTAATTCTTATGCGGGTCTTCAATCTTATGAAGCCCCAACAAATAAGAGTATTTGCATTCATAATGGCTTTGATTTTAGTAGAATTGAAAATCTTTTACCAAAAAAAATAATTAAAGAGAAATTTGGTATAAAGAATGAAAAAGTTATAGGAATGGTAGCATCTTTTTCTGAAAATAAAGATTATAAAACCTATTTTAAGTCTGCAGAAAATATATTAAGTAAAAATGATAAAGTGATATTTTTATCAATAGGAGATGGACCAAATCTTAAAAGATGTCAAAATATGGTAAATGTTAAATTTAAAGATAAAATTAAATTTCTACGAAAACAAAAAAATATAGAATCAATTGTTAATATTTTTGATATTGGAGTTCTTGCTACTTTTACGGAAGGAATACCTAATTCAATAATGGAGTATATGGCTTTAGGTAAACCTGTTGTTGCAACTAACGGCGGAGGAATAAACGAATTGGTAGTTGATGGTGTTACTGGGTTTTTGGTTGAATCCGAAAATATTTATGAGATGGTGGAAAAGATAGAATTTTTACTAAAAAATGAAAATGTTGCAAGGTCTATGGGAAATAAAGGTAAAGAAAGGCTGATTAAAGAATTTGATCTAGATAGAATGACAGATAAATTTATAACTCTGTACCAAAAATTGTTAATCAGTAAATGAGAATTGTTATAGCTAATAAGTTTTACTATCCTCGTGGTGGTGATTGTAGATATACCATAGAATTAGAAAAGTTGCTGTTGTCTCATGGACATGAAGTAGCAATTTTTTCAATGAAATATCAAAAAAATCTCTCTAATGAATGGGACAATTATTGGCCAAGAGAGTTAAATTACTCCGAAAAGAATAAAAAAAATGTTTTTAGATCTATATTTAGACCATTATATAGTATGGAGGTCAAAAGAAACTTTGAAAAATTTATTAATGAATTCAACCCGGATATTGTTCATTTAAATAATATACATTCACAGTTATCCCCTCTTATTGCAAGAATTGCATATAATAAAAACATTCCTGTTATTTGGACTTTGCATGATTACAAACTTCTTTGCCCCGCATATACCTTTTTATCTAATGGAAAAATTTGCGAGAAATGTATACGAAACAATAAACTCTTTGTAGTAGTGAATCGATGTATAAAGGGTTCAATAAGAGCCAGCATAATTGGTTATTTGGAATCACTTATCTGGAGCAAGAAAAAGTTAAGTCAAATAGTAGACTATTTTATATGTCCAAGCCTTTTTATGAAAAAGAAAATGATTGAGGGTGGTTTTTCATCTAATAAGCTAATAGTTTTAAACAATTTTATTGGGAATGATTATTTTGATTTTCGAACTTCTGATAAAGAAGATTATTATTGCTACTTTGGTAGAATATCAGTTGAAAAAGGTTTAGCAACCTTGCTAGAAGTTGCTAAAAGTATTCCTTTTGGATTAAAGATTGTTGGAGAAGGTCCCTCATTATCTCAATATAAACATAAATACCAAAATAAATACATTCATTTCTTAGGCTATAAAACAGGAGGCGAATTAAAAGAAGTGATTGAAAGGGCGAAGTTTACGGTTATCCCGTCCAAATGCTATGAAAATTTTCCATTTTCTATTGTAGAATCGTTTGCATTAGGTACTCCAGTTTTGGGTGCTAGTATAGGTGGCATTCCTGAGTTAGTAAGGGGTGGGGAAACTGGTTTAACTTTTGAAGCCGGGAATTCATTGGATTTAAAAGAAAAAATTCTATATCTTTTGGATAACCCTGATGTAATTATAGAAATGGGAAAGAACGCCAGGAAATTCGTTGACGAAAATCTTAATCAGGAAAAATATTACAAAAAACTAATGAATGTCTATCAAATGGCTATGGCAAAAAATTGATACTTAAAAAAATTGAGAGATAAAAAATGAGGAATATAGTCCAGGCAAGTTTAATTGTTACAAATAGATGTAATGCAAGATGCCAAATGTGTGAAATTTGGAAATATCCAACCGAACCATCAGAGGAAATAGATCCAAAGTATTATGAAAAATTACCTCCAGGTTTAAGAATTAATGTTACTGGAGGTGAACCCATGATTAGATCAGATATTGAAGAAACTTTTAAAATTCTTTATCCAAAAGCCTACTTATTGGAATTAAGTACAAATGGTTATTTTACAGACAGAATTGTGCACCTCGCAGAAAAATATCCAAACATTTTAATTCGGGTAAGCGTTGAAGGATTATCTGCACTTAATGACAAATTAAGAGGTATTCCAAATGGTTTTGATCATGCATTGAGGACAATTTTAGAGTTAAAAAAAACTAAATGTAAGAATATTGGTTTTTCTGTTGTGATTTCACCACAAAATGTATCTGATCTTCTTCATCTATATGAACTGTGTTGCTATTTAGGAATAGAGTTGGGAAATTCAGTAATGCACAATTCATGGTATTTTCACAAAATGGATAATCCAATAGCAGGTGATGAAAGAACATGGCGGATGGAAAATGAATTTATAAAAGCACACCTAAGGTCGTCCCGTAGAGGTATAAAAAACAAACTGAAGGATTATGCTAGGGCATATTTTAATATGAGTATTTCAAAAAGATTACGGGGTGATCCTCCAGGTTATCGCCCTCCATGTGGAGCGGGCACAGATTTCTTTTTTGTTGACCCCTGGGGAAACGTCTCTCCTTGTAACGGTTCGGATGATGAATGGATAATGGGCAACTTAAAAGATAACTCGTTTGAAAATATTATGAATTCCGAAAAAGCTAAAGAAGCGATGGAAAAAGTTCGGAATTGTAAGAAAGAATGTTGCTTTGTCGTCACCGAACGCCATGATATAGTTCGTAGACCATGGAAAGTATTCTACTGGATTTTGAAAAACAAAATAAAATTGGCATTAAATTTTCCTGTGGAGTTTTAACGGTGAAAATCGCTGTTTTCGGAATAAGGGGTTTTCCTAAAGTTCAGGGGGGTGTAGAAAAACATTGTGAGGAATTATATCCACGTTTAGCTAATTTTGGTTGTAAAATGGTAGTATTTACAAGGACACCGTTTATTCCAAGAAAGAACAGAGTTAAAAAATGGAAAAAGGTTCATTTTATTCATTTATGGTGTCCAAAAGTTAAAGGTTTAGAGGCTTTATTTCACTCTTTCTTGGCATCTTTAATAACTCTATCTAAAAATCCTGAAATGGTTCATATACATAATATTGGTCCATCATTATTCTTGCCCTTATTAAAAATATTCGGGTTAAAGGTAATTGTTACTTATCATAGCCCAAATTATGAACATGAGAAATGGAACTATCTATCAAAAAAGATATTAAAATTGGCTGAGAGAATCGTTATGCGTTTAGCCGATAGGGTTATATTTATTTCTAATTTTCAATTCAAAAAGTTAGGGTCTCTTTCAAAAAGCCAATGTATTCCAAATGGGATAGTACTACCTAAAGCTCCTTTGCAAAATGATTATTTATCCTATTTGAATCTTAATAATACCAAATACATTTTAGGAGTTGGTAGGCTTACACCTGAGAAAGGTTTTCTTGATCTAGTTAAAATATTTTCTAAGTTTGATAATAATTGGAAACTGGTAATAGTAGGCGGTGCTGATTATAAAAGTAAATACTATAATGATATTATTAGACATGCAAACCAAAATAAAAATATTATCTTAACGGGAATATTATCAAGTGAACCATTATCTCAATTATATTCTGCCGCTTCATTATTTGTTCTTCCATCTTATCACGAGGGGCAGTCTTTGGCATTATTAGAAGCTTTAAGTTATGGACTTCCAGTATTAGTAAGTGATATTCATGCAAATAAAGAATTCAAATTACCAAAATATAGGTATTACCCTCTAGCTGATTTAGAAGCTCTTAATATAAAAATTAAAAGTTCAATGAAAATAGGTATAAATAATAAAGAAAAAAAAGATCAGATTGAAATGTTGAAACAAAACTATAATTGGTCCAAAATTGCGAAACAAACTTTTCAAGTTTATAATAGTGTCACGAATTTTTGAGATAGGGAGAGCAGTTGCTAAAACAACACCGCACACTATTTAGCGCCTTATTCATCGCCTTCGACTTCCTGATACTCAACTTAGCTTTTCTGTTGGCCTACCAGATCCGGTTCCTCGGCAGGAGCATCATAGTAGATCAAATCTACTTTCAGTTACTGCTTGTTTCCAACCTGACCTGGTTAATAGGAATTTCCGCATTCAGTTTATACGGTGAGAGAAGAACGGAAAGGCTTTTTGCCGAAATCTATCCGGTTCTAAAAACTATTTTCGTCGTATTTGTTTTAATATTTTCCTTTATCACCCTTTACAAAGCCCATTACTACTCCCGCCTGTTTTTGGGTTACTTTTTAATTTTAATCACTGTTTTACTTATTCTGAGCCGCGTCACTACCTGGGCGGTGTTTCGCTGGCTGCGGAAAAGGGGCCGCAACACCCGGAATTTGCTCATCGTTGGCGCCGGAAGGGCCGGGGAAAAATTACTGGATCTTATTGAGGATAACCCGGGCTATGGCTATCGGATGGCCTATTATTTAGATGATAGGCCCGGTGAGGGGCTGCTGGCCCGCTTGAAGAAGTTAAAAGATCTCAAAGTAGGAAAAGTTAAAGAACTGGAAGGAATTCTTGCCAACAATCCTATGTCCAAAATGGGGGACATTGAGGAGGTGTTGATTGCCCTGCCCTTATCGAATGGTAAAGTGATTAATAGCCTGATAAGCACCTGTGATTATTACGGCATAAAGCCTAAAGTCATCCCCGATTTCTTCTGGTCCCTCCCCCAGAAAATTTCCCTTGACAGCTTTGCCGATGTGCCAGTAATTTCGTTACGGGAATTTCCATTAGATTATGCCCACAACAGGCTTTTGAAAAGATGTTTTGATATTTTGGTTTCGTCCCTGATACTCTTATTTTATCCCATAATTTATGCAATAATCGGAACCGCCATAAAACTGTCATCCAGGGGGCCGGTATACTTTAAACAGGAGCGCACTGGGTTGAATAATAGGAATTTCGACTTTTATAAATTCCGTTCCATGCAGCAGCATTCACCTGAGATAGCCAACACCCTTCAGGCCACCAAAGATGATCCCCGCATTACGGCGGTGGGACGCTTCTTAAGGAAAACCAATCTGGATGAGATTCCCCAGATCATCAATGTGTTCAAAGGAAACATGAGCTTAGTCGGTCCCCGCCCCCATATGCTGAAGCATACCGACCAATACCAGAAACTGGTGCCCAAATATATGGTTCGCCACCTTATAAAACCCGGCATGACAGGGTGGGCCCAGGTGAACGGCTATCGGGGGGAAACTAAGCGGGTGGAATTGATGAAAAGAAGGGTGGAATATGACCTTTATTACATTGAGAACTGGTCGTTCTGGTTTGATATAAAGATTTTATTCCTTACCCTATGGGTGGTGCTCAAAGGGCAGGAGATGGCGTATTAATCAGAAATTAGAAACTTGAAGTCAGAAACTAGAAAAAGAAACTAGAAACCTGAAATCAGAAATATGAAACTAGTTGTAGCGCAGCGGAAACCCGTAAGGGAAACAAGAAACTAGAGGGGTATTGAAATTCAGGGAGAACGGAAAAGAAATGGATAAATGGATAAACGGCTGAAAGGCAAAATTGCTAAATGGCTAAACTGTTGAATGGCTAAAAATACAATTTAACGACGTAGTAATTCAAATAATATATCCAAAAGTAATTGAGACCATAAAATTTCGTTTTTTAGTTATAAAGTGAGGTAACCCATGATGACAGAAATTATTGAATTGAAAAAAAAGGGAATATATCTTCGCAGAAAATTTCTTGAACAATTAGGTTTGAAAACTGGTGACCGAGTGATTATTGAGGTGAAGCCTAAAAGCGTAGAGGTTGTTCCTTTAACCCATAATCAAGCAACCCTTAAGCTTCTTGAACGGCTTTCACTACCTGCTGGAGCGCTAAAGAATAAAGCTGAGAATCCAGATGCGAGAATAGATTTACAAGATGAGATCGGCGGAGATATCTATGATGAGAGTATTGATTGATACTCGCCTTTGGGGGTTGGCTTTGAAGGTCCCCTATTATGATGACAAAGATCCAGTTAAGGAATATGCTCTGCAGGCTGATCACTTTATTAGGGAACGCTTAGAGCAGGATCTGATTTGCGTTACGACACAATTGCTGGCTGAAATTCATCATGTCTTGACGACCAGGGGTAGGAAACTACCATCATCTGATGCAGAGGTGGTGGTTAAAGAAATTCTGGATAGCGAGCGTTCTATTTTTCGTAATCCTAATAAGGATACAATCTTACAGGCTCTACGGCTTAGCACCAAATGTGATATCCATATCTGGGACTTTCTACTTGTATTGCCATTTAAAGGCGAATTGGACAGAATTTATACTATGGATCCTCATTTTAGAGAATGTAAGCATTTGCAAGTTGCCCCTGTCGAAAATCCACTGGGGGTATGGAGGTTAGAAGGCGCATTATTAGGTAAAAATTAATTCTTCTATGATTTTACTGTAAGGGGCCGGTTTACTTTAAGCAGGAGCGCAGCGGAAACCCGTAAGGGAAATCAGAAATCTGAAACTAGAAGTGTGAAATATGAAGTATGAAAAAGAAGAAAAACCGGAAGATCTAAAAGTCAGAACTAAGAAGTATGCCTTACGGGTGATTAAACTGGTAAATACCCTTCCCAAAAACATGGTAGCCCATGAAATCGGAAGACAGTTGTTGAAGGCGGGGACATCGGTAGGTGCGAATACGCGATCAGCATATCGTGGGAGGTCAAGAAAAGAATTTATTTCCAAAATAGGGGTTGTTATTGAAGAATGTGATGAATCGCTTTTCTGGATGGAAATTTTAGTTGAATCTGGAATTATGAAAGAAAATATTTTAAAACCTTTAATGAATGAGGCTGACGAATTGATTTCCATATTTGTATCTATTTCAAAGAAAAACAAGCAATAGAAAACTAGAAAGCCGAAACTTGAAGTATGAAAAAAATATGAAAAACAATTATTTCCAACTTCCACCTTTTCCAAAGGGATCCCGAGACTTCGGGACAAGTTTCTAGTTTCAATGTTTTTAGTTTTAAAATAGAGGGGGTTTTACCAATGGCAATCAAAGTGGATTTATCGGAATTTAAGGTGTTAGATTCACCGAACGATATTGAAGTTCCTGATTGGATGAGCAGGATAAGAAGCGAAGATATGCCAGAGTTTATTGCGGATATTGTGAAGGCTTATTTATATGGATTGAGAACCGGGGATTTTTCAAAGGCTAAAGAAGAACTGGAAACCTGGCGAGAGACCGTTGAGCTATGTTATGATCTTCCTGAAAAGGAGGAGGTGTCGGTTCGGTGGAGGGACCTTAAGGATGTATGAGAAGGGCAAGTACAGGATAAAAACCCCTTTCGGTTATCGCATTGTCTACGAAATAGCCGAGAAGGAATCATTGGTTAGGATTTATAAGATTGATACACGGGTAAGTATTGGTTATTAAAATGGTCCGGTTTACTTTAAGCAGGAGCGCAACGGAAACCCGTAAGGGAAATCAGAAATCTGAAACTAGAAGTGTGAAATCAGAAATATTAAACTAGAAAGCAGAAGTTAGTGAAGATGAGCTATGCCGGTTTTTTACTAATCCTAACTTGGATCTGTATGGACCGGCTTTCATTTTTTTCTTGTGAAAGGGGATTTTTTGTTGTATATTTTAAAAAATCACTAACCACTTTGTAATCCAGAAGCATTATTGTGAAAAAAGAGATAGATTTTATATACTACTTCGATTTAGACAATCGACTTAGAGTAAGTGCATTGAAGGAAAAGAAGGAAATACAGGAATTTATTGTTCAATATGAAGCCTTTATTCAAAAGAAATGGCGGTCCATTGTTCGATACGACACAAGTCACGGTTTTATTCATAAGGACACTATGCATCCAGATCAAAAACAGGACAAATTCCCTATATTTTTTATGACCTATGAAGTGGCATTTACCTATGCCATAGCCGATATCAAGAGGTTTTGGCAAATATATCGGGATAATTATGAAAAGGAGATAAGGAAATGAAGCAAGAAGAATTAGCGGAAAAGAACTTGGATCTCTTCCATGAATTCATGATGTATGTCTTAGAGAAGCCCGATATCCTTGACCGAATACCCAAGGGTGCTCAGCTTGTTATTCTTCCTGAGGATGATCCGGAACTTTGTCAGAAAAATCTGGAAATTGTACGTAAGAGAAAGGAAGAAGGTCAAACGGTGGTAACCGTGAAGATGCTCACCCCTAAACGAGTAGTGCCCAAAATAGCAGTGTCTTAGTTTGAACTAATTTGTATAAATGACTACTGTCCTGATAATTCCAATGATCCCCGAATAACAAAATTTGGAAAATTTATCCGTAAATATAGTCTCGATGAATTGCCGCAATTATTCAATGTTCTAAAGGGTAATATGAGTCTTGTGGGCCCAAGGCCATGCTTGCCTTATGAATGGGATGCTTATGACAGATGGCATAAAAGGAGGCTTGATGTGAGACCTGGATGTACGGGGCTCTGGCAGGTAAGCAGCAGAAGCGAAGTTGGATTTGATGATTCTGTCATTCTCGATTTATACTATATTCAAAACATGTCACCCTGGTTTGATCTTCAATTAATTCTAAAAACCATACCAACGATGATTACCGGATATGGTGGAAAATGAGCAACGAACAAGACGAACTGAACTAACATTTTTACTAAAAGCTGAGTAAAGCACATTGTTTTACAAGCAAAGTATGTGTGGAGCAAACAGCAATCAATTAGGTTCCCTCCCCCTTGCCCCCCACCTATCCTCCCCCCATAATGGTGGGAGAACAAAGAAGGGGGGATTAATATGGGGGAGGGTTTCGGTCAGGTCAGTCAGGCGGGTATTTTGCAGAACTATCGCAATTGATAATTTAGGGGTTTTATGTTTGGAACCGCTCTAAAGAGCGATTCTGGTTAACTAATTGCTAAACAAAATATTAACTAGAACCTTATCCCGATGCTTCGGGATAGGTTCTGGACATTAGCAACGTTTACTAGTTGTGCCACAGACCCAGGCGCATGACTGATCGGTCAGGCGCCCGACTGAAGGGAGGGGAATGGAAAGGATAGATACTAATGACATTCCGCCGTTGCCAACGAATGGCGATATCCGCTCATATTTTTTATGAAGTTGACCAAAAGGCAACCGTAGCGGTGAATGAAATATAGGTATTTATTAAGATAAGGAAGGGTTTGAGATGGCATGCCGTAAAAAAGTGTTGAGCGTTCCCCCCTCTTTTTTGGAGATAGAACAATTAGCCAGATACTACGCAAAAGGGAAAGGGATTTCATTTTCAGCCTTTGTCTGGCAAGCAGTTGAGCATTATATACGGGAACAATTAGGTGAAGAAGAACTTCCTGCTGATGTTATCTGTGAACTTGATATTATGGAAAAAGAAATGGATCAGGGTGGGTATCTTCTGCTTCAGAACTTAAAATGACCTGGGAGGTCAGGATATCCCGAGAAGTTGTTCGATACCTTTCCCGCATGGAAGAGAAGCGGAGCCAGATACTCCGAGAAATATTAAAAGGCTTTCGTGAAAATCCCTTTGTGGGAGATGTAAAACCGATAAAAGTACGTCCCAGCATGTATCGCAGGCGAGTGGGTGCATGTAGAATCATCTAATCGATTGACTATGAAGCTCATATTGTTAAAGTACTGAGGATAGGAACAAGAGGGGATATCTACAAGTAGTGAAGACCAGAGTTCACTGACCTTATTATAGAATGGGCTTCGGCATAGAAAGAGTACCTAATTTTATAGATTAATAGCTAACAATCATTATCTTTTTAGTTTATTTTTGTTAGGGTTTGTTCGTTCAGCGGTCAAATAGAAGATTTTGTAAAAAGAGTGACAGCAGTTCTGAAGAGTGAATCTCAAAATTGAAGTCAAAATCGATTATGGTCCATATTTCTGAAAATCCTTATCTAACAGGCCACTAAAGATGATCCCCGCATTACGGCGGTGGGCCGCTTCTTAAGGAAAACCAACTTGCCCCGATAATTCACAACCTAATAATCACAGTTACCAATCATTTACATTAACTATGACATAGCTACCAAAATATTACCAATTAACGCATTAATTATCGGGGTTGGACGAGATTCCTCAGATCATCAATGTATTCAAAGGAAACATGAGTTTAGTCGGTCCCCGTCCCCATATGCTGAAGCATACCGATCAATATCAGAAGCTAGTGCCCAAATACATGGTCCGCCATTTAGTAAAACCCGGCATGACCGGGTGAAAATTAAAAACTAGAAAGCAGAAAGAAGACTTTTTGATCTGGGGACAAAGAGAATAAAAGGTGAAAAGTATTGACTATACACGCCATGCCAGAAATAAGTTTGATATCCTGAAACGGCATGGCTTTGAGGTGACTCCAGATCAGGTTGAGGAAACTGTATTGAACCCTGAAAAGGTGATCCCACAGCCAGGCGGCAGATTCATCGCCCAGAAAGGGATCACCGAGCGGCACGTGCTACGGGCTGTGTACCGGGAGGAAGAAGAGACACGTAAGGTGATCACTTTTTACCCAGGAAGGAGAGAGCGTTATGAAACTTAACTATGATCGAGAAGAAGACATCTTGATGATTGAAACAACCCCTGAAGGCACCATTGATCACGCTGAGCACACGGGGCCGTTCATAGCGCATTTCAGTCGGGATGGGCAACTCTTGTTATTGGAAATTCTCGATGCCAGTGAATTTCTGTCCTCGCTGATTAAGGCCACCCTTCGCGGGCAGGAACAAGAACTACCATTTACTGTTGGATAGAAAACGCAGACTGAAGCAGCAACGGCTGGACCAAAACGAGGCCATTGGGGCCAGTCTTCAAAATAAAGGACGATCCACGAGTTACGCAGGTAGGCTATTTTTTAAGGAAAACCAACTTGCCCCGATAATTCACAACCTAATAATCACAGTTACCAATCATTTACATTAACTATGACATAGCTACCAAAATATTACCAATTAACGCATTAATTATCGGGGTTGGATGAGATTCCCCAGATCATCAATGTATTCAAAGGAAACATGAGCTTAGTCGGTCCCCGGCCCCATATGCTTATGCATACCGATCAATATCAGAAGCTGGTGCCCAAATACATGGTACGTCATTTGGTAAAACCCGGCATGACAGGCTGGAAGGTAGAAATTAAAAACTTGAAATCAGAAACTGGAAGTATGAAAAGAATTCGAAAGGAAAATCACTGTTATCTTAGATTTTCTCCCGAGACTTCGGGACAAGTTTCAAGTTTCTAATTTTAAAGTGGGTGGTGGTCAAGGGGCAGGCCTGCTCGCCCCTTTTCAAAAAGGTAATGTCTTTGCACAATTGGAGGCGAGCCTGCTCGCCTTTTTTCAAAAAGGTAGGGTTACTGTTGACGAGGTGTTAGAAGAGATCAGGAAACAGGCTCAGGAAAAGATCAATGGCTGAACGGCCTTTGGGGCAATGGTCTGAAAGTTACATCTTTTAAAAAACAAAAAATTAACTTGATTAGTATTGTTCATTTTGTTCGTTGCAAAAGAAAGGAGTCAAAACGAACATTGCTGTTGTTGGAATTGGATATTGGGGACCAAATTTGGTTAGAAATTGTGTGGAGAATCTTGACATCAAGGATGTTTATGCCGTAGATATTGATCCATCCCGGTTAGAATTTATCAAGTCAAAGTATAATTCCGTTATTATCGTTGAGCCCGGTAATATTGAGATTAACCCACAGTTTTAACGGTGGGATTAAGCTGTAAGAAATCAATTTTCAACCCCTTTAGGGGTTTTTAAAGAAGGTTCAGCGTTATAATGCGGAGATATTTATGAATGTTCCATTTCTTGATTTAAAAGCCCAGTTACTAAAGATCAGATCAGAAATACAAAAACGATTTTCAGAAATCATAGATAATACATCCTTTGTCTGTGGAAAAGGAGTGGCAGAGTTTGAAGATAATTTTAAAGCGATCCGATACCGTTAGTTAAGCGCCCGACTGATTTTGACCTTTTTGCAATAAACCCATTTATCCTCCGAAATTTTTCAGCAGGATAAATATTAAATGAAACATCTTCCTATTTTCTTAAGTAAGTATTTCTGGGAGGTAGATTTTGCATCCCTTGATGCAGAAAAATACCCTAAATATGTCATCGAAAGGATATTAGAGTATGGGGATATTAAGGCAATTCGGTGGATGAAGAAAAATTTCAGTCTTGATGAGATTAAAAATGTCCTGTATAACACAAGGGGACTGACTTTAAGAAGTGCCACCTTTTGGGCAATAGTTTTGGGAATACCAAAAAAGAGTATCAAATGTTTGAGCAAGCCCTATCTGGAAATACGAAAACTGTTCTGGCCTTATTAGGAGACTCAGATGTTTTAGCTTATTCCTATCTTGCCGGTGGAACAGGAATAGCTCTTCAACTTGGTCATAGAATATCAATAGACCTTGACTTCTTCACTCCTGAGGAGTTTGATATTGATGCTCTTGTTAAAAGACTTAATGAAATAAACCAGTTTACACTTGAGGAAAAAAAATGGGGAACCGTAACGGGTGAGTTTGGCGAAGTGAAGTTTAGCATTTTTGTCTACCAGTATCCAGTAATTTTGCCCTTCAAATCATTTCTCAAAGTAAATATTATGGATGTTCGTGAAATTGCGGCGATGAAACTAGAAGCAATTGCAACGAGGGGAAAGAAGCGGGATTTCATTGACCTTTATTTTGTCGTGCAGGGAATTGAAGGACTTAAAGGCATTCTTTCGCTGTATAATAAGAAATACGGAAAATTTGGGAACAAAATGGTTCATATTATGAAAGGCCTTACCTATTTTGAAGATGCCGAGGCGGAGGAGTTACCAAGAATGTTAGTCCCGGTGGATTGGAAAGAGGTAAAGAGATTCTTTGAAGAAGAGGTCAGAAAAATAGGAAGGGAGTTCTTGGAAGGAGGTTAAATGCAAGTTCCATTTCTTGATTTAAAAAGCCAGTTACCAAAAATCAGATCAGAAATACAAAATCGGTTTTCAGAAATCATAGATAATACATCCTTTGTCTGTGGAAAAGGAGTGGCAGAGTTTGAAGATAATTTTTCTAAACTTCACGGAGTGAAGTATACAGTCGGTATAAGTTCAGGCACAGACGGCAATCATTTAGCCATGTTATGTTTAGGAATTGGAGCCAATGACGAAGTCGTTGTTCCTGTCAATACATTTATTGCCACAGCAGAGGGTATATCGCATGCAGGGGCCACACCGATTTTTTTAGATGTAAATGAGAAATCATTTAACATAGATGTAAACAAAATTGAACAGTCAATTACCCCAAAAACTAAAGCCATTAATCCGGTTCATCTATTTGGTAAACCGGCTGAAATGCAAACAATTCTTTAAATTGCAGAGAAATATAACCTTAAGGTAATTGAGGACGCTGCCCAGGCCCATACGGCTTCTTATAATAATAAAAAAGTAGAAAATTTAGGGGATGTGGCCTCATGGCCTTTTTATTCCGGGAAAAATCTCGGTGCCTGGGGTGAAGCCGGAGCTATTACTACAAATAGCGAAGAGATTAATAAAAAAGCAAAAGATTTACGCGATCATGGCTCTGATAAAAAATATTACCATGATTTAATAGGTCATAACTATCGTATGTCTGAATTTCAAGCCGCTGTCCTCAATGTAAAAATGAAATACATTGAAGAATGGACAGAAATGCGAAGATCGAATGCCAAAAAATATTATGAGCATTTAAAGGATATAGGACAAGTAATAACCCCAGTTGAAATGGACGGCGTCCGACATATATACCATTTATATGTAATCAGAGCACCAAATCGTGATAAGCTTCAGGATTTTTTAAAGGAAAATGGAATCGCTACAGGTTTACATTATCCTATACATTTGCACCTTACAGGGGCTTATTCGCGTCTTGGCTACAAAAAAGGCGACTTCCCTGTTGCAGAAAAGTTAGCAGATGAAATTCTTTCACTCCAAATGTATCCAGAATTGTCCGAAGAACAGACAGATTATGTATGTGAAAAAATAAAATAATTTTATTGTAACCTATAATTGCATAGTATTCTAAGAACCATAACTTTTGCCATAAGGGGGATTGGAACGTTTTAATCAGAAACTAGAAACTTGTCCCGAAGTCTCGGGATGAAATCTGAAACTAGAAAAAAGAAACTAGAGGCGTATTGAAATTCAGGGAGAATAGGAAGAAATAGATCGATGGATAAGAAAAGAAATGGGTAAATGCCCCCCTGGGAGCGTAGCCTCCTACCCTAGTCGCAAAGCGATCTTGCCTGCCCGTGGCCGGGCTACGGCCAGGGGGACCGGGCACGGCGGACCGGTCGGCCTGCCCGGCCAGGGAGACCCGCCTAGGGGCAGGTAAGGCCCGTCTGGGGATAAGTGGATAGATGGACAAGTGGATTTTTTGTTGTAAATTAACAATAAGAAAATTAAAAGAGGGAACCGAAGGGGGCTTTTTTACCAATAGGAGGATACAATTATGAGTACAGAAAGCAAATCAAGGAAAATGTCCAAAGAGGAGTTTACCCAGAAAGTAAACAGCCTTGAGCTGTCGCCCGATAAGGCTATCGCAAAGCTAGCCGAACAGCTTTATAAGTATGAGAAGAAATATAATCTACGTTCGGAGATATTCTACAAGCTAATCGTAGGTACGCCTGCCGAGGACACCCCGGATTTCATTGCATGGGCTATATGTTATAGAACTTACTTCCGCACGCTTCAATCAAAGTTGTCCATTGAGGAGGTCGGTACTGGTGTTGTATGATTCCTACCAGCGGAGGCTGATTATTGATCGCTGTTGGCTGATTTATGATCTTATTACGGAGACATTCGCTGTTCCACACCAGTTTCACATCGATTTTCCTTTAATGGTGGAGGTTGCTTTGATCTCCGGCTATCTTCAGGTTCTTGTGGAGATTAGTCGAAAAGGTCATTTGTTACATATCCACGAGGAATACGATTTTAGAAACCACGAGCTTGTAATCAGGGTCTACAGCTATAACCTTTTGCATAAAAGCAAACACAATATCATCCGGGCTGACCCCCTTCCCCACTATCGAGTTGATTATAGACGTCGCAAGCTGGCGCATTTTCCTCATCATCTGCACGAGGAAAAAGGAAGGATTTGTTCATTCAGCGGTCAAATAGAAGATTTTGTGAAACGAGTGGCAGCAGTTCTGGAGAGTGAATCTCAGAATTGAAGTCAAAACCGATGGATCTTGTAAAGACGCCTGAAAAGCATATTGATATCGAGAATTTTATAGAGCCTGAAGATCCTAAACAATCTAAAGACCCAAAGGTATATGTCCAATCAACCTTTTTCGAAAAGATAAATTCTTTACCATTGTTTGGAATGATGAACTTAAGATGCAAGAGTGAAAAAGTACGTAAAAAGTACCATAAGCTATTAATACAAGAAGATTAAGTTGTTTTGAAATCAGAAACCTGAAAATAAAAGTATGAAAAAAATATAATGACAATTTTCTATCCAACTTCGACCTTTCCCAAAGGAATCCCGAGACTTCGGGACAAATTTCTAGTTTCCAGTTTCGATGTTTCTAGTCTCAAAATAATGGAGCTGAAATAGAAATGGAAGGAAAAGAAAAAATTTTAAATTTTCCAGCTCTGTGGAAATATCTTGCTGACCCCATATTATTGAAAAATAGGTTCCAATGCATTAAAAATAAAGGAATTAAATCGATCCTTGTTTGAAACAAGTGGATGTCTTTATTATTCAGAACCTTAACGTTGGCTTATTAGTAACTTTTTCAATAAAATAGGGACATTAGGTTAAATTCCAGGAGAACCATAATATTAATGTTTCAAATCTTGCCATGATAACCTCAATAAAAAAGCCCCTCGAAAGGGGCTTAAATTTTATTGTAGCGGGGGAAGGATTTGAACCTTCGACCTTTGGGTTATGAGCCCAACGAGCTACCAGACTGCTCTACCCCGCGTTATATTAAATTTAACAATTTTTAATTCAAAAGTCAAGATTTTTTATCGTTTTTTACTCTGGTAATTAAAATAATCTGCGGTCTTCTTTCCGAGGTCTTTAGAGTGGTAAATTGATAGTTCTCCCAGGTGATCCTCTGCTTGGTTCTGGGTATCTCCCCCAATTGGCTGGTTATGAACCCGCTCAAAGTGCGGTAGTTCCCATGGGGGAGGGAAATTCCCAATTGCGAGTGCACATCCTGGACCCGCATCCGGGCACTAACAACCACCTTCCCCTCCTTGATCTTCCAATACCCCTTATAGACCCGGTCAAACTCATCTTCAATGGTCCCGAAGAGCACCTCAAGGACATCCTCGAGGGTCACCAACCCCGCGGTTCCCCCGTATTCGTCCACGGCAATGACAACGGTGGACCGGCTTTTCCGCATCTCCCGGAAGAGGAGTCCGATGGACTTGAACCCCGATACAAATTTGACCCCCCGCATAATTTCGTTCAACTGAACCGGCCCTTTAAACATATCCTTTGCGAATACCATTCCCCTTATGTGATCAATATCCCTCTCATACACTGGGAGCTTGGTATAGCCCGATTGCAAGAAGGTCATCTTGACCTGAGAAAGGGGTGTTTCTAAATCCAGACTCACAATTTCAGCCCGGGGGGTCATAATATCCCTAACCGACATCCCTGCCAAACCGAGCACTCTCGATATAATCTTCTCTTCTTGCTTTCCCAAGCCTCCCCCCTCCCGGGCGGCCTGAAACACGTATTTTAGATCCCGGCGGGTAAACACCGTATTTCTCATGTCCCGGTCCAAATTAAAAAGTCCGCTTAGCCGCCTGGATATGGAAGCTGTCACCTTCACAACCGGAAACAGAACGGCATATACCACCCAAAAGGGAAAGACCAGCCCCAAAAGGGCCCGGTCGGCCATTTCACGAAACAGACTTTTAGGAATGATCTCACCCACAACCAGTATAAAGCAAGAAACGAGGACCAAAATAAGACCCTCCGAGAGACCCCATACCTTCATGGTGATAGTAGCCAGGGAAGAGAAGGCGACCAAGGCGATGTTGTTTCCCACTAAGATAGTGGATAGAAAATTATCCGGCCTTTGTAGAAACCGGCCTATAAGCTTAGCTCCCCTCCTTTGTTTACGCTCCCAGATCTTTATTCGATAGCGGTCTGCGGCTAAGAAGCTGATTTCAGTGGCGGAGAAAAAAGCCGATAGGAGAAGAAGCAAACTGAGCCATATCCATATCATCTAATCTTCACCCCCCCGAAAAAACTGTTTTCCCAATTAAGGATTTTCGGAAAACCACCCGACAAACAGCCTCTCCCCTATTTCAGATGTCGAAACGCTTTCCCGGTTCCCATTCCACCGCTCCGCGGCACAGGTTCATCAGCATCTCCTTAAGTTCGGTCTTCTTCTCCGGGGGAATAGCGACGAGCATGCTGACCCGCCTGTCCTGTTGAATCTCATTGACTTCCCCACCAAACCGGGATACCAGACCCTGCACCCTGGAAACATAGGGATGGTCAAATCTGACCCTTACCCCCTCCAAAATTTTCATGGGATGAAGAGAACACTGTTCAAGGGTGGCAGCGGCACACCGGTGGTAGGCCCGGACTAATCCCCCCTTGCCCAGTTTCGTCCCCCCGAAGTAGCGGATGACGATCACCAGAGTGTTCGTTAAGTGTCTCCTTTCAATAGCCTGTAAAATGGGAATCCCCGCCGTCCCTGAGGGCTCCCCATCGTCGTGATAACGCAAAACCCTGCCCTCCCCCGCCCCAAGCCAGTAGGCACAGGGACGGTGGCTGGCATGGTGATACTCCCGGGTCAATGCTTTGATAAGGGATAAGGCCTCCTCCGGAGTAGCGACCGGAAAGGCCCTACCGATAAAACGGGACCCCTTCACCCTGATCTCGGCTGAGCACCCTACTTTTATCGTGAAATACTTACCATTTATCATTATAACAATTTAATTCTTTTTCGGCCAAAAATCAAGAACAAAAAGGGCCGTAGGTGACCAACACAAAAAACCGGTCTTGAAAGGCCGGTAGAGTTGAAACATGTAAGATATTACTATTTTTTTTGAGGGATACAAAGGCCCTGCCTTTGCATAATAGCCAATTCAGAACCGATAGGTCAAATTCAACAGTTCAAGCGATAAAACGTCCCTTTTTCGTGTGAGATCAACAGAAAGATTACACCCACTTCAGAGACTGCCAAAGCAGCCTGGCAGAAGATCTAGGAAAGGATAACATAGGCAACAAGTATGGGCAATCTACGAGACACGATCATCTGTAAAACAATTGGATATATGGATGGTTGGATAAATGCCAAATTTGGTTATTGGGAGTATTCTCCGGTATAAGGATAAATGGAAATTGGTTCATGAACTGATAATGTCTCAGACCAAGATTTTTCTGGTTTGCTATTCTTATCCACTTATCCATCTATCCATTTCTTTTCTATTCCTCTTTTTCCCTTATCTTCCCTTCCTCATTCCCCCCTCTATTTAGCCTTCCCCGCTTTTTCCCGAATGATCGTCCGGGCGATGACCGATCTTTGAATCTGGTTAGTCCCCTCGTAAATCTGAGTAATCTTGGCGTCCCGCATGAACTTCTCAATGGGATAGTCCCTCATGTAGCCGTAACCACCGAAGATCTGCACCGCATCGGTAGTGACCTTCATAGCCACATCCGAGGCGAACAGCTTGCACATGGCCGAGGGTTGGGCGATGTTCCTGGCCCCGGCGTCAATCGTCCGGGCGGCGGAGTAAACCAGGGATCGGGCGGCTTCGATCTGGGTAGCCATGTCGGCCAGCATAAACTGAATGGCCTGAAAGGAGATGATGGACTGGCCGAACTGCACCCGTTCCCGGGCATACTCGACGGCCAGGTCTAAAGCCCCCTGGGCAATACCCACAGCCTGGGCCGCCACCCCGGGACGGGAGCGATCCAGGGTCTTCATGGCCACCATAAACCCCTCCCCCTCATTCCCGATGCGATTCCCCGCCGGCACTTTACAATCCTGGAACAACAGTTCGCAGGTGGGCGAGGCCCGAATACCCATCTTATCCTCGTGTTTCCCGTAGGAGAAACCCTCAAACCCCTCCTCGACGATGAAGGCGGTAGCGCCCCGGCTTCCCCTGGAGGGATCTGTGGAGACGATAACAGTATAAAGCTTGGCAACGCCCCCGTTAGTGATAAAATGTTTGGTCCCGTTCATAATATAATAGTCCCCTTTCCGCACCGCCCTGGTTTGGATCGCCGCCGCGTCGGAGCCGGCGTTGGGCTCGGTCAGGGCAAAGCCAGCCAGCATCTTCCCCGCCGCCAGGTCGGGCAGGTATTTCTCCTTCTGTTCCTTGGAGCCACTGATGATAATGGGAAAGGTCCCCAGTGCAGTGGCCGATACCGACAGGGCGATTCCCCCGCATGCCCGTGAAATCTCCTCGGTAATCAGTGACAGCTCCATCACCCCTCCCCCCAGGCCACCGTACTCTTCCTCAATATAAAACCGATAAAAATCCATGTCGGCAAATATCTTGACCAGATCCCAGGGGAAGGTCCCCTCCTTATCGTATTTCGCAGCCACCGGCTTCACCTTCTCCTGGGCCACCTTCCGGGCCAGGGCCTGAAGCTCGCTCTGCTCCTCGGTCAATAAATAATCCATTTAACCTCCAAAGTATTTTACTCTTCCAAAAACTCATAGGAACAAGACTCATGTGGTTTAAAGTAAATAAGAATATCAGCAGATCAGTAGGAAGGAGATCAGACTACCAAAATATCAGATTTCCATAGAATACTTCCAACCCGTTAATCCTCAAAGACCCACAGTTATTGTTACGCCTTTAATCTACAAAAATTATAATTTATTCACGACTTTTCATACTTGGAAATTTTCTGTCTCTTCATACCCTTGTCCCCCCATCTCCCCTGGTCCTTTGCTAACTTAGGGTTAATCGACAATCCCTTTAGCTAAACAGCTATGGGAATTAAAATATTTCCATTTTCTTGAGGGCGTCCTGAGCCGCCCGCTGGCTGGCCTCCTTCTTGGTTCTCCCTCCCCCCTTACCGATTATACCCCCGCCAACATTCACTTCAATCAAAAAATATTTGTCGTTATCCGGGCCCCGTTCCTCCTTCAAGATATATATCGGGTCGGCCTCCCCCCTGGCGTGAAGATATTCAAGAAGAGTACTTTTGTAATTCCGGGTCGCCTTTGACTTCAACACCTCGCCTAAGTAACGGAAGATAAGACGATGAATAACCCCCTCCGTTTCTTTGTATCCCCCATCCAGATACACCGCCCCCACTACCGCTTCCAGGGCGTCGCCCAGAATAGAAAGCCTCTGTCGCCCGCCCGTCTTCTCCTCCCCCCGGCCCAGAATCATAAACCGCCCCATATCAAGCTGAAGGGCCCTCCGGGCCAGATGCTTACGGCTTACCAACAGGGCCTTGATCTGGGTCAGTTCCCCCTCATCTTTGTCAGGATATTTCTGGTAAAGAAAATCGGCGGCCGCCATGCCTATAACGGCATCCCCCAAAAACTCGAGCCTCTCGTTGAATCTATCCCCGTAGCTTTTTTCACCTTGGGGAGCGGAGCGGTGGATCAGGGCATGTTCCAGGTACCCCCGGTCCTTGAACCGATAGCCGAGCTCAGCCTCCAATTCCCCCAGCTTCGGAGATGAATCATTCACCATGGCTATAAAAATCTCTTAAGGGCAAGGCAGGCGTTGTGTCCCCCAAAGCCGAAGGTGTTACTTAAGGCCACCCTCACAGGACAGGACACCGCTTGGTTGGGGGTGTAGTTGAGGTCACAGTTGGGATCGGGCACTTCGTAGTTGATGGTGGGTGGGATCAAGGAATGCTTTATGGCGAGCACACAGGCAATGAACTCAATTCCCCCGGCGGCTCCCAGCAGGTGCCCGGTCATAGATTTAGTGGAGCTGATATGTACCCGATAGGCATAATCGCCAAAGACGGTTTTGATGGCTTCTGTCTCCAAGCGGTCGTTATAGTCGGTAGATGTACCGTGGGCGTTGATATATTCTACATCGCTGGGCTTCAGCCCGCCGTCTTTTAGTGCCAACGCCATTGCCCGCACCGCCCCTTCCCCCCCTGGGGCCGGGGCCGTAATGTGATAGGCATCGGCCGTTAAGCCAATACCTACCAGCTCTGCTAAGATGTCCGCCCCCCTGCCCTGGGCGTGCTCCAGGGATTCTAAGACAACTATCCCCGCCCCCTCGCCCATGACAAACCCGTCCCGTTCCTTATCAAAGGGTCGCGAGGCCTGCTGGGGTTGGTGATTGCGGGTGGATATAGCCTTCATGGCGTTGAACCCGGCTACCCCCATCCGGGTAATGGGGGCTTCTGCCCCCCCGGCCACCATCGCGTCGGCGTCCCCACGTTGGATGAGGATAGTGGCATCGGCGATGGCGTGGCTGGCGGTGGCGCAGGCGGAAACGGTGGAGTAATTGGGACCCTTAAGTTTATACTTCATGGAAATGTAACCAGGGGCGATGTCAGCGATTATCATGGGGATAAAAAATGGGCTGATCCGCCTCGGCCCGTGGGATTGTAATTTGATCACCTGATCCTCAAAGACGTACATACCGCCGATTCCGGAACCCACCACTACCCCGATCCGATCCAGGTCCTCCTTGTCAAGAACAAGCCCGGAGTCCTCAATGGCCTGAGCGGCCGCCGCCATGGCATAATGGGTGAAGGCGTCCATGCGCCTGGCTTCCTTGCGGTGGATGAAATCCTCAGGACAAAATCCCTTCACCTCAGCAGCGATCTGGGTGTCGAATCCGGTGGGATCAAACCTGGTGATGCGGTCAACCCCGCTCCTGCCGTGGATTAGCCCATCCCAAAAATCCTCCACGTTCAACCCCAGCGGGGTAACCGCACCCAATCCGGTAACCACCACCCGCCGATTCGATCTTCTGTGGGACCGATCAGCCATGATCTAAAGGCATTCCTTAATTTTATTCCTTGCTTTCCACCTTTTCCTTGAGATAGTTGACGGCATCCCCGACAGTGGTGATCTTCTCGGCATCTTCATCGGGGATTTCGACCCCGAATTCTTCTTCAAACGCCATGACTAGCTCCACCGTATCCAGAGAATCGGCCCCCAAATCATCCACAAAGTGGGCCTCGTTAGTCGCCTGAGCCGGGTCCACCCCTAACTGATCGACGATGATCTCCTTAACCCTGTCTTCTAAGGCCATGTCTACACCTCCTTTTCTTTCATTACTTCATTTCCTCTTCCTATATTTTAATGGTAGTCATCAGGTTGGGATAAATGTTCTAAATCCATACCTAAATAAATCCGAAACTCGAATATCGAAATCTCTCAGAGCCGTTGGCTCTACGAGCCATAGGCCGAAACAAACTCAAAATACAAATATCAAATGTTCAAAACGTTTAAATCGTATTGTTTTGGATTTTGAGTTTTGGTAATTTGTATTTGTTTCGAGATTAGGATTTCGTGCTTCGAATTTTTTACATTACCATTCCCCCATCAATATGAACCACCTGGCCGGTGATATAGCTGGCATCTTCAGAGACCAAAAAGCGCACGGCACGGGCAACATCCTCAGGTTGTCCCGGCCGTTTCAGGGGAATTACCGTTAAGAAGGCCTCTTTAGCAGCTTCGGGCAGATCTTTGGTCATCTCGGTCTCAATATACCCCGGGGCCACCGCATTGACCCTAACCCCACGGGGGGCCAGTTCCTTGGCCAGGGATTTGGTCAGCCCGATGAGGCCCGCTTTGGATGCGGCGTAGTTGGTCTGACCGGCGTTCCCCATCACCCCGACAACGGAAGCGATGCTGACAATGACCCCTCCTCGCTGCTTCATCATAACCTTAGCCGCCGCCCGGCAACAATTGAAGGCTCCTTTTAAATTAACGGCGATTACCCGGTCCCAATCCTCCTCCCCCAGGCGAACGATGAGATTATCCCTGGTAATCCCGGCGTTATTCACCAGGATGTCAAGCCGGCCGTAGTCAGAGACTGCCCTTTCGATCATTTCCTGGGCCTGACCGAAATCGGAGACATCGGTTTTCAGGGCCAGGGCCTTTCCCCCCAGCTCTTTCAGCTCCGATGCTACCCTCTCCGCTCCTTCTATATCAATGTCGGATAGGACGACAGTTGACCCGCAGGTGGCCAACTCCAGGGCAATGGCCCGGCCGATGCCCCGGCCCGCCCCGGTGACCACGGTCACCTGGTGCTTCAGATTACTCATAACTCACCACAGATCATCACGGAATAACACAGATTACGATTACTCCTGGAAAATATTTGCAATCTCCCCTACTGTCCCTACAGTCTGACAGGTCACCCCCCGGTCAATCCGTTTCAACAGCCCCTGTAGCACCCGTCCCGGTCCCACCTCATAAAATAGGTTAACCCCATCCCTGATCATATTCCCTACCGATTGAGCCCACCGAACCGGATGGGTTAACTGGGCAACGAGCAGATCCCGAATCTCTCCGGGTCCAGTTACCGGCCTCGCATTCACATTGGCGTAGACCGGAATTTTTGCCGGCCCGACGGAGGTCTGTTTCAGGGCTTCCCCCAGGCCCCTTCGGGCGTCCTCCATCAGTGGGGAATGAAAGGCCCCGGATACCACCAGCTCCTTTACTATCCGGGCACCACTTTCCTCAGCCAGGGCCATGGCCCTATGAACCCCCGCAAGGGTACCTGAAATGACTATCTGTCCCGGGGAATTGAAGTTAGCAGACTTAACCACCCCCTCCACTGAGGCCTCACCACAGAGGGCCTTTACCACCTCTTCGGTCAGCCCCATTACCGCCGCCATCGTCCCCAGATGATCCTCTCCCGCTTTTTGCATCAGCTCCCCCCGAAGTTTGACCAGAGTCAAGGCTTCCTCAAAATCTAAAGCGTCAGCACAGACTAAGGCTGAATATTCCCCCAGCGAATGCCCGGCGGCAACGGCGGGTTTGATTCCCCGCTCCTTCAGAATTTCTGAGAGCACATAGCTGTGTACAAAGATGGCCGGCTGTGTGATCTTGGTTTGTTTCAGCTCCTCTTCGGGGCCTTCGAAAGAAATTTTTTTTAAATCAAAGCCCAAAAGATCAGAGGCTTTATCGTAAACCCGATGGGCAAAAGGGAATTTGTGGTAAAGATCCCTTCCCATTCCGACATATTGCGAAGCCTGTCCAGGAAAAAGAAAAGCGAGTTTGGTCATGAGGGTAAAATCAGCAATTGTTTCTTTGGTCTTTTCCTTATTTCATTCCTGGAGGCAATATTCGAGCACTATGAACAACTGCCAAAACGTCTATTCTATCTGGTTTGATACGATAACCCAAACTTTGCTCGGACTTCTTTCACATCCAGCGTCTGCCCGGAATCACTATCCAGCAAACCGGCTTCAATTGCCTGGCGCACATAGATTCTATACATGAGATCATCCCAACTAGCATCTTCAGATAAATCCTCTATCAGATGTTGAGCTTCTTTTTTCACACTAGCCGTTGTCATATCATCACTCTCCTTTTATTAACTTGTATCTATGGTAGCTTTGGTAATAATTTAAATATGTCTTGAACGGAGATCACCGGAAATCCAAACGTTTTTCAGATTCCCATTCTCTAGTTTCTAATTTCTAGTTTCTGGTTATAGTTTGTATTCTTACATTCTCACCAGGGCCGAACCCCAGGTGAACCCTCCCCCGAAGACCACCATCAAGCACAGATCCCCCTCCTTCAGCCGCCGGGCTTTGCGGGCCTCGTCCAAGGCGATGGGAATGGATGCGGACGAGGTGTTGCCGTAGCGTTCGATGTTCACAAACACCTTTTCCATGGGCATGCCCAGCCGCTTGGCGGTGGCCCGAATGATACGAATATTGGCCTGATGGGTGATCAAAAGATCAACCTGATCTTTCGTTATGCCCGTCTGCTCTAAGATTTTTATGGCCGCATCCCCCATACACTGAACAGCCGATTTGAACACCTCCCGCCCCTTCATCTTGAGAAAATGCAGCCCTTCGTCTACGGTGCGGTGGCTGGCGGGGAATCGGGACCCCCCCCCGGGGGAGTATAGGAGATCGGCCAGGCTGCCGTCGCTCATCATATAGGTTCCCAGGATTCCCCGGGGGCCGTTGGCGGGCTTTAACAGAACCGCACCAGCACCATCCCCAAACAAAACGCAGGTGGCCCGATCCTCCCAATCCGTCATTGAGGTTAAAATCTCAGCACCGATGACCAGGGCGTTCTTATATCCCCGGGTCTGGATGAGGCTGTCGGCTAAAGCTAACCCATACACGAAGGCGGAGCAGGCGGCGCTGATGTCGAAGGCAACCGCCTTTTTCGCCCCGAGCTTGTCCTGAACATAGACGGCGGTGGCCGGAAACTTGGCATCCCCGGTAACCGTGCCCACCAGGAGCAAATCCACATCTCTGGGGTCCGTCTGGCCCTCTTCCAGGGCCTTCAGAGCCGCTTCAGTGCACAGATCCGAGTTGGCGGTCCCCTCCTCGACGATGAACCGGCTCTGAATACCGGTGCGCTCCCGAATCCACTCGTCCGTGGTGTCCACAATCTTTTCCAGATCCTGGTTGGTCAGCACCTTAGGGGGCACGGCCCTACCCGTGCCCACGATCATGGAATGGGCTTTATTCTTCTCAGGCAAATTGGTACTCCGGCCGGGACAACTGTTCCCGGATATGATCATTTATTTTTTCCCCTATCACCCTCAGGGTCATCATGATGGCGTTCTTAATAGCCAGGGGGGTGGAGGACCCGTGGCAGATGACGGTTATCCCCCGGATGCCCAGCAGGGGCACCCCCCCATATTCTTCGTAGTCAAAACGTTTCTTAACCCGGTGGAAGGTTGATTTCATCAACAGCGACCCCACCCGGGCGAAGGGGCTTTTTTTCACATCCTCCCGAAATTTACGGTTAATTAGCCGGGGGATACTCTCGGCAAACTTCAGCAGGATGTTGCCCACAAACCCATCGCAAACCATCACGTCCGCCCCCCCGGCGAGGATGTCTGTCCCCTCGACGTTACCCACAAAATTCAGGGGGCTTTTCTCAAACAGCCGATGGGCTTGGGTGATAAGGTCATCCCCTTTGGAACTCTCCTGGCCAATGTTGAGCAGGGCCACCCGGGGATCTTTCCTCTCCAAAATATGGCTTACGTAAATGCTCCCCATAGCCCCGAATTGGACCAGATTGCAGGGCTTCACCCTGGGATTAGCCCCCACGTCCAAAAGCAAGACGGGGCCCCTCTCGCTGGGGATGAAGGCCCCGATCACGGGCCGGTGCACACCCGGTATTCTTCCCAGCTTGGTCAGCGAGGCCACCATCGCCGCCCCGGTGTTCCCAGCGCTGATGACCGCGTCCACCCTCCCTTCCCGATGGAGGCGAATTGCTTCTGTGATGGAAGAATCCCGCTTCTCCCTTATGACAGCGGTGGCCGCCTCGTGCATGCCCACCACCCCATCGGTATGGACAATCTCCAAACCTTCACCAGCCCACTCAAGATACCCCAGTTCCCGCCGGATGTCGGCCGCCCTACCGACCAAAACAATCCGGTGTCCCTCCCCCAGGGATTTCAGCGACTCTACCGCCCCAGCCACAACGGCTCCGGGGGCAAAATCCCCCCCCATAGCATCCAAAGCGATCCTCACGGCTCACCCCTCGGTTATATTTATGTCTCCTTAGGGATGATCACCGACCGACCCCGATAATAGCCGCAGTTAGGACAAACCCGGTGGGGAAGCTTGGGCTCATGGCAGTTTGGACATTCGACCACCGTGGGCGGGGAGAGCTTCCAATGGGTCCTCCGCTTATCCCGCCTCGAGCGGGAAATCTTTCGTTTTGGTACAGCCACAGGTTCTCCTTCAATCACAGAGTTGCGAACTCAACCCCTATCAGAAATTCCGAAAAATTTAAATACACATGACACTAAACTTTAGCAAAAAACCGTTGAAACGGTTATAAATGACGTTTTGTGTTTCGATCAACCCCGAAGCTTCGGGGTTATTTATTATCAGTCAGGCGCCAGACCTATTTGAACACGATAGCCCCCGAATTTATTCGGGGGGTATATTTCGCACTAACAATAAAACCAACCAATTTATCGGTTTTCTTCACTGTACATTATGAAATTTACCAAATTTCGGTAACTAGCAAATTTTAAATCAATCCTTTTGCAGCAATTCTTCCAACCCCTTCCAGCGGGGATCAACCGGTCTTTCCCTACAGGCGCATGATTCTCGGTTAAGGTTCGCCCCGCACTGGGGACACAGGCCTCGACAGTCCTCCTTGCAGAGATGTTTGGAAGGAAGGGCAAGCATCAGGGCTTCCCTGACATCCCCGCTGAGGTCAATCTCTGAAGTCTGGGGTTTTGACCATCTCACCTCCCCGTTTGGGGGGGAATCAAAATCCCTCGGTGAAGGGAAAAAAACGATGTCAATTTTCCCTTCTATACTCCGGTTAAAGAGCTCCAGACAGCGGTCGCAGGTGAATGACCCCGAGGCTTCCGCAGAGAGTCTGACCAGTAGTTGATCCCCGCCCTTGTCAATGCGGATGTCTGCCTGTAGGTTTCCCTTAAAAAACTCTTCCGGAAGCCCAACCTGGGAGCAGGGAATGGTAAATCGAAACCGGTTGACCCCTTCTTTCAGCTCTCCAAGTTTAATTTTCATTGGGAGTTAATTTAATACATAAAACCCAAATAGTCAAGAATTTTTTGGGGAATTCCAGATAAGATAAAAATCTCAAAAACAAAAAACCCCATCGTTGAATGGGGCCTTCTTTCTGAATGTAGCCGCAGGCTTTCGGACAGGAGCCCGACTGACATGCCTGCGCCCTGTCAGGTCAGTCAGGCGCCTGACTGACGCATGAATGAATGGTATCCTCGCACCCATAAAGGGTGCGGCTTTTCATGGTAATCCCTCCTTGAATGTTAGAAATTCAAAATTAGTACTCCATTTATCAAAATACCACTTGCATCAACGTCATATCCCAATTCATTCTTCGCAGCCCATTTCATATATATATAAGTAGCATCAATCGAGAAGTTAAAATCCTCATTTATTTCCACTTCCACACTAAAATAGGTTTGGACAGGGATTAAGCCTTTTTTATAGGAATATCCCTCGTGGGCAAATCCATCAATTATTGTTCTCACATGTGAATAACGCATTTTAGTCCAGCCGGGTCCCGTCCCGACACCAAAAGAAAAACCATACAATCTATTCATAGTTAAATTATAGTTGAGGTTGAATAATAAGACATAAGCAATCAATTGGACCTTCTCAGTTTCTGTAGTAAGATAACTTGGGTTTTCAACGTAAGGTCTTTTCTCTGTAAGTGATTTATGGGGATCATTTTCTTGAATTGAGTCAGTGAAATAGTTAAAAGAAATTATATAATTCAATTTATCATAGAAATGTTTTTTCTTAAAAATTATTTTTGCAATAAAGTCTTTGTCTCCATCAAATTTACCGGCCTTATAAGGAATAAAATATCTATTCGCATCTTCCATCCAAGGTTTATAATACCCCATTCCAATAGCAAATTTAAAGGGAAGTTTTACGCTTTTCTTTTCAATCTCTGTGTCTTTATCCTGAGCGCCTAGAGAATCAGAAAATAAAACTAATAACAACAACTTGATGACCAAAAGAATTCTAATATGCTTCACTATCGGAGACATGGACAGATTGAATTAATATTTCACCAAACAGGCAAATTCTTTACATCTCTATCTTATTGGCTAATTCTATTTCAGCAAAAGGAAAGAAAGTGCTAAATTTGAATTGTTAGTTTTCACCGCGTTAAAATAACTATTCTAAATTTAAAATTGACATTAACATAGAAAACTATAAAACGGATTCTTCATCAAATAGGTAAACATCCTTACGGATGTCACTCCCCGGAATTTTAACTACCCCCTTCCTCGAATTATTTCTTGCCCATCAGATAAGCATGAATTGACCTGGCTGCCTTCTTCCCCTCCCCCATGGCCAGGATCACGGTGGCGGCCCCTAATACAATATCGCCCCCCGCCCAGACCCGGCGTTTTGAGGTTCTAGCGGTGTCCTGGTCTGCCAGTATGTTTCCCCACTTTGAGGTTTTTAAACCTGGGGTTGTGTTGGGCACCAACGGATTGGGCCCGTTTCCGATGGCCACCACCACTGTATCCGCTTCCATCATAAATTCCGACCCCGGAATAGGTACTGGCCTCCGCCGGCCTGAACTATCGGGTTCCCCCAATTCCATCTTCAGGCACTCCATTCCGGTAACCCAGCCTTCTTCGTTCCCCAGCATCCGTTTGGGATTAGTCAGTAGGTTAAAGATGATCCCTTCCTCCTCGGCCCGCTCGATCTCCTCGATCCGGGCCGGCATCTCCTTGCGGGAACGGCGGTAAACGATCTGAACCTCTTCGGCCCCTAACCTTAAGGCCGTTCGGGCCGAATCCATGGCCACGTTCCCCCCCCCGATGACGGCCACCCTGCGGCTTCTGGCGATTGGGGTGTCATATTGGGGGAAAAGATAGGCCTTCATCAGGTTGGACCGGGTAAGGTATTCGTTGGCTGAATACACCCCATTCAGGTTTTCCCCGGGGATGTTCATGAAGTAGGGCAGCCCGGCCCCGGTGCCCAGAAAGACCGCATGATACCCGTTTTTCAGCAGATCATTCACCGTTTGGATCTTGCCTATGACGGCATTGGTTTTGATCTGGACCCCCATGCTTTTCACGTAGTCCACCTCGGCCTGGACAATGGACTTGGGAAGCCGGAATTCGGGGATGCCGTAGACCAACACCCCTCCTGTTTTATGCAGGGCCTCAAAGATGGTTACCTGATGTCCCTTCTTAGCCAGCTCTCCGGCCACCGTAAGCCCGGCCGGGCCCGATCCAACCACGGCCACCCTTTTACCGGTGGGGGGGGCAATTTCAGGCACTTCCACCCGACCGGTATTCCGCTCATAATCGGCGGCGAACCTTTCTAAGGCGCCGATGGCTACCGGCTCACCCTTAATTCCCAGAACGCACACCAGCTCGCATTGATCCTCCTGGGGACACACCCGGCCGCAGATGGCGGGGAGGGCGTTATCCTCTTTGATCTTGCGCGCTGCCCCCAGAAAGTCCCCCTCCTGGATCAGCTTGATGAAGGCGGGGATGTCAATCTCCACCGGACAACCGTCCACACACTTTGGCTTCTTACACATGATACAGCGGGTGGCCTCCAGGATCGCCACCTCTGGGGTAAAGCCGTAGGGGACCTCGTTGAAATTATGGATGCGATCCTCAGGATTTTGCCCCGGTATCCGCTGGCGGGGAATTTTTTCCTTCTTTTTCTTTAAAGGTTCCATTAACCGATCTACATTAATTTCTAACGAACTAAAGATTGCATTGGGGCTTTCGGACATTCGAAGTTATCCGATAAGACTCCGTCCATATCGGACCTACGATTCTATCCATTTATCCATCCATTTCTTTTCTATTCCCCCAGTCTCGAATGTTCCTCCTGTTTCCCTTTATGATATGCTTCCCAAGAAACCTTCTCCTGGTCGAGATACATCCGCTGTCGCTTGATGAGACCGTCAAAGTTCACCCGATGGCCGTCGAACTCGGGTCCGTCAACGCAGGCAAACTTCGTCTCGCCCCCCACCTCAACCCGACAGGCACCGCACATACCGGTGGCGTCCACCATAATGGGGTTCAGGCTGACGATAGTGGGAAGGTCATGGGTCCGGGTCAACTTACAGATCATCTTCATCATAATCACGGGACCGACGGCAAACACCTGATCAATGGATGTGCCGGAATCAATGAGGTTCTTCAAGACATCGGTGACGAATCCATGATGTCCGTAACTGCCGTCATCGGTGGAGATCAAAAGTTGGTGGGAGGTCCGTGCCATCTCCTTCTCCATGATTAGCAGTTCTTTAGTCCGGGCTCCGATGATGGAGATCACCCCGTTACGGGCCCCCTTCAGGGCCTTGGCGATGGGATAGATGGGGGCGATCCCGATCCCCCCCCCGATACAGACCACTGTGCCGAACCTTTCAATATGGGTAGGTTTTCCTAAGGGCCCCACTACATCCTGCAGGGAATCGCCTTCACCCAAGGTGGCCAAGTGCTCGGTGGTTTTACCGACCACCTGGAAGACGATACGGATGATCCCCTTTCGGGGCCAGGCGTCAGCGATGGTAAGCGGGATGCGCTCCCCCTGCTCGTTAATGCGGAGGACGATGAACTGACCAGCCTTCCGCTTGCGGGCCACCAAGGGAGCGTCAATATCGAACTCCACTACCCCCTCAGCCAGCACCCTTTTTCGCAGAATTTCGTTCACTGACTTTCTATCCCCTTTAGAAACTCGTAACAGTTCACCTCATTGTCATTCTTAGCGCAGTGAAAAATCTCTTTTTTGATAAGCACTATGACAATAGGAGATTCTTCCCCCGAAGGTTCGGGGTCAGAATGACATCCCAACACTTAATTTGGGATTAGCATGGAAATTTATTCCGATCAGTCAGGCGCCTGACCAACGCCAGACTGACCTTTGCTTACACCTCAATAATAAGTTTGTGAAGCTATGTTTGTTCTTTTCTAGCCATCTGTTTCACGATCTTTTCCGTGTCCTCGGCGATCACCAACTCCTCATTGGTCGGTACCACCAATACCTTAACCTTACTAGTTGGGGTGCAGATAAATCCCTCCTTGCTAACCATGGCGTTATTGGCTTCAAAATCGAGCTCAATTCCTAGGAAGGCCAGCTTCCGGCAGCAAAGCTCCCTTACTTCGGGGGCGTTCTCCCCGATTCCTCCGGTAAAGACCACCCCATCCAGTCCCCCCATGGCGGCTCCGTAGGCAGCGATATACTTCCTCACCCGGTAACAGAAGACGGCCAGGGCCAATCTTGCCCGACGATGGCCATTTTGGGATTCTTGCAAGATCTCCCTCATGTCGTTCGATACCCCGGAAATACCCAGCAGTCCGGAATGTTTGTTGAGAAGGACGTTGGCATCGCCCAGCGAGAGCTCCTCCCGACCCATGATGTGGAGGAGGGCCGCCGGGTCCACATCCCCGCACCGGGTGCCCATCAGCAGCCCTTCCACCGGGGTAAATCCCATTGAGGTGTCTATGGATACTCCCCCGTCCACCGCCGCCATACTGCACCCGTTTCCCAGATGGCAGGTGACCAGTTTGAGCTCCTTTATATCCCGACCCAGCATCCCCGCCGCCCGCCGGGAGATATAATAGTGGGAGGTGCCGTGAAAACCATATCGCCGGATGCCGTATTTTTTATAGAGTGAATAGGGAATACCGTATAGGTAAGCGAAGTCTGGCATTTGGGAGTGGAAGGCAGTGTCGAATACCGCCACCTGGGGGGCTTGGGGAAGGAGGCGTCCGCAGGCCTTGATCCCCTTAATGTTATGGGGATTGTGGAGAGGGGCCAGCTCGATGCACTCCTCCAGTTGATCCATGACCTCGGGGTTGATGAGAACCGATGTCCTGAACTTCTCCCCCCCATGTACCACCCGGTGCCCCACTGCGGCGATCTCCCCACTGTCAGTGATCACCCCATGATTAGCGGACAGAAGAATAGAGAGAACGCATTCAATGGCCGCTTGATGATCGGGAATGGCCGCCGCAAGTTTTACCTTATCCCCGTCGTAACGCCGATGGGAAAGCACCGCCCCTTTCATCCCGATCCGTTCCATCAATCCCCTGGCTAAGGCCTTCCGCCCGGTCATTTCAATGAGCTGATACTTGACCGAGGAACTACCGCAGTTTAAGACTAAAATCTTCATGTTCAATACCACAAGGCAATTCTTTCAACAAAGTTCCTCTTCTTTGAAGAAGAAGGCCACCTCTCGAACGCCATTCTCGGGACTGTCCGACCCGTGGACGGCGTTCCGCTCGATGTTTTCAGCATAGAGTTTGCGAAGGGTGCCCGGGTCGGCCTGGGCCGGGTCGGTAGCCCCGATGACCCGCCTCAGACGGGACACGGCGTCCTCCCCTTCCAGGGCCATGAGCACCACCCTCCCGGAGGTGACATAGTTAAGAAGACCCTCATAAAAGGGTTTGCCCCGGTGGACAGCGTAGAAATCGGCCGCTTGGTCCCGGGAGAGCCTCACCATCCTCATGCCCCGGATGATGAACCCCTCCTGTTCAATACGCCTGATGATGTCCCCGATGTGACCCTTGCCCACCCCATCAGGTTTAATAATTAACAAAGTCCTTTCGAACATATTCTCCATTTTGAAAACTTAGCCCTTCGGCAAAATGTCTTCCACTAATTTGTCAATAATTCGACTTACCTGCTCGGTGCACTGACTAAAGGCCGCCAGTAGTTTCTCTTCCGGGGGCTGGCCATCAGAATCGGAAAAGCCCAGCACTCGGGCCGCCCTTCCCAAGGATTGGGGATACAGGGTATCGTCGGCCGCCGAGGAAAGTCGGTAGACATCCCGCAGGTTTTTAAGAAAATCGAAGGCTTCGGAAAGCTCCTGAAATTCCCGGGTGTGATCTTTATCTATCTTCCCCAACGTTTCGAAGAGCCGGTTGCTGATAGGCTCCCTCAACCGATACCGGGCCTTATACATCAACAGCACCATCTCGATGTCCCGAAGCCCCCCCCGGGACTCCTTCACATTCAGCTCCGTCCCTTCACAATGCCGGGACTCGATCTCGCCCTTCATCTCACAAACATAAGACTCCCATTTTTCAAAGATGTGGGGCTTGATGATCCTCTCCTCAAATTCCCTTTCAAAAGCGGAGCTCCCCACTACCATTCGGGAACCCAAGATCTGGGATTTATCAATAAAGGAATCGGAGTCCACATGCTCCGAAAAATAGCTATCCAGCTCACAGAGCCGGGTCACATAATTACCAAAGTGCTGGACGAATCGGTAATGGGGAAGAATCCCCCGTTTGATAATCTCGGTGTTCATCTTGGTGACGATCTTAGTTGTGTATTTCAGAATGTCCGGATCATCCGAATTCAGGATAAAGACGATGTCGTAATCGTCGTCATAGGCCTGCTCCCGGGCATGCCCCCCGGCCACGTAAATTGCCAGTAGATCATCGGTGGTTACCCCACTGGGCTGACCCAGATCAACCTCCTGTTTGCAGATATCAAACAGGGTTTGAAGGTAATTATCCGAGAACTCAGTGAAAGCGGCGTTCGTCTCCTGAATAGGGGCCCCCTTCAGGGTCTGAAGGCCCACCCGAAGGAAGGCCAGGTCGTAATAATCCCCAACCTCTTCTTTTTTCCCCGCAAATGAACGAATGTTTTCAATGTTCGCCAGAATGCCATCCGCCAGATGTGCCAGCTTCCAGGGATCATCCAGATGCTTGAGGTATTCTGGATAACGTTCAATAACCCGCAGGAAGAATCTCTTGAAATATCGGCTGTTAGCATAATGGAGCTCACAGAGATGGACCATCTTGTCCCTCAGTCCCGCCACCTCCGGCTCCCATATTTTCCCCCTTAACAACCCGGCAAAGGCCTGTTGCTCTTCTTCCGGGATGGCGGTTAGATAATCGTGGATCAGTTGAGGATACTGGTTGAACACCCGGGTTAACTTCTGAATCGTATTGGGATGATCGCTCATCGTCCTGAGAAAGATCCCGTTGAGATCCCTGAAGAGGGGGGTGCTGGAAAAACGCTTCCGATTTTTATGCAGGATAACCAGAAGGCTCAGAAGGGCATAAAAGCTATAGCTGCCCCACTCGATGTAACGTCGAATAATCCTTTTTCTCTCGGTCACGCCCAGGGCGTTAAAATCATCCAGAAAACGAACCAGGAGTTGACCGTCCTTCTCCCCGAAAGCCTCCAGCACGTCATCCCAGAATTTGGTCCCCCGGAAAAATCTCAATTGACCGCCAAAATCAACGGCTAAATTTACCCCCTTTTTTTTTCCAGATTCTTTTAAACGACCCTTATCCAGCATAGGGGCAAAGATACTGATGGTCTTAAGATGCTCGGCGGCATCCTGAAAAAGAACACCGATGGTGTCCTTTGCCATGGCAACGTTCTCATAATAATGGATGAGAAGATGATCCCGAGCCCTGATGACCCCCACGTCTTGGTATCCCATGATTTCAGCAATCCGCTGTAAATCGGGGGCTGTCTGATCATCCCCGAGGAAGATCTCCTCCTCCTGTGCCACAAAGAGCTGGTATAAATACCGGAAGATTTCCAGAAAAGTTAGCGCTCGATCCAGGTTCTGGTAGACCCAGGTTCGAGCAGGGTTCTTTTGGGTCAGCGCTTCTAGGATCTCCCAGTTGTTGACCTTCTTTACCCCGAAGATAACCTTGCCCACCGAGATCAACCCCTTTATCAGTCGCAATCCATCGTCCTTGGGGTTGATGCTATCTTCTTTCATCTTGCGTAAATGGAGGGATCTTACCTCGCCCAGAATGCCCCGCAGATACCCCTCATGGTATTTATTGTTTCCACCGGGTTGATAGTAATAACGGGAGGTTACCCCCTGCTGGAATTGACCGAAGAGTTCCTCGCTTCCCAGGATCCTGGCGGCTCCCAGCATCTCTGAAATGATGATAAAATCCTGAATTTCCTTATCCAAAAGGTGATTATATTCAGCGATTGAGGCGGAATACCCAGGGGCTCCCACGTGTTCGGAAAGATAGAAATGAAGGGGACTGGCCCGTTTGAACATCTCTGAACTGATTTGACCGATGGCCTGGTTCAAGGGTGACCGCTTAGGACCCCCGTCGTCAATAATGCCCACGTCAATGTCGTCCTGGTCGGCCCGGGTGCCTACCCCACAGATGACAAATTGGGATCGTTCCCCGGCGGGAAGGAACAGATTCAATAAGGCATCCATATAGGCGGTGGTCAATTTGCGGAATTCCAGCCCCACCCGCTTCATGAATTCCTTATAGACCCCCAATCGGTCGGGGGCCGAAGCTAAGTTCATCACCAGCACGTCCACCGCCCTTAAGTTCATGTTCAGAACCTGCAGGGCATAGTAACAGCTTAGAAAGGACAGCTTTTCTCCCAAATCCTTTCCCAGGGCCCCAATGGTTTCCATCTCAGCAGAAGCTTCATGGGCAGGGGTCCACAGGTGCACCCGGTCCGCCTTCCCAGAGGCCTCCAACCGTTCGACCAGCTTGCCCTTATGAGCGGCGATGGTCAGAAGAAATTTACGGTTGTGATTACCCAGTTGTTCAACCCGGTCCTTTAATCGGACCAACGGTTCGGGCATACCCTCTTCCCCTCACAAGGATTTAACAATAGACAACAAAGATATTGGCCTGAGATTATCCCCATAACCCAATTCAGAAATATTTGATGCCAGTTCAGTAAGGTTTTTCTTAAACAACCCTTTGTTCCTCAACTGGGAAGCCTTGGCGGCTGTGTGTTTCCAGAAAACTGGATTTCCGAAATTCCCGTTTAATATAATCATAATGTGCCTTAAATCCACCCCCATGCTGTCCCGGCGGTCGAGCTCGCCTGAAAACCGGGAAGTAATAAGCTTTTCCACGAACACATCCCAGGGATGGGCGAGGAATAAAAACCAATGGATTTCCCTCCCGTCCCCCAGTTCAACCCGACCCCGAAGGGGACCTCTCTTTTTAAGGGTGGTATAATGATGATGGAAGAAATTATCCCTAAGGAGGTAGTCTACGTTGAACCAGCCCCGGTCAAAGGACCAGGCGGTATGGAAGCTGCGGATGCTCCTGCCCACCATTAAGGCTTCATCGTAGTGAACGATCCTCAAATCGGGGGATTTAGGCAGGTCAATGAAATCATACAGGGATTTTTCATCCCGGAACAGAAGGTCTAAGTCCCACCAAGCGGTGTATTTTAAATACCCCTGCATAAGCAGGGACATGGCCCCCACCACGATGAAAGATGGGTCATTCTTACTCAGAACTCGGGAAAGCTCTTGCAGGATCAGAAGAAGGTTGGTACGCCGTTTGGTATCAACGTAAAGATACCAAGGTCGCTCTGTTTGGCACTCTGCCGTCATGGTCTCTGGCCCAAGATAGTGGGTTTTGCCCCCATCAATCCTTTTCCTTCAGGGCTTTCCCTTTTTCCAACCCCACCCGAAAGGCCTTGAGGTTCAGCTCTTCGGTCCCCTTGGGCACCCGGGACAGGATGGCAGATTCCACCGCCTCCCGGGAGACGACCCCTGAAAGCTCGGTAATGATACCCAAGGCTACTATATTGGCAACCAACACCTTTCCCACCTGACTCCGGGCGATTTCGGAGATGGGCACCTTATAGTTCCTGAAATTTCCCCGGGGAAGCTGGGTCACGTATTCTGAATCCACCAGCAGGATGCCCCCATCCTTTAAATCTTTGTAATATTTATCGCAGGATTCCTGGGTCAGGGCTAACAGGAGATCTATATTGGTAGCCTTGGGGTAGTCAATATCCTCATCGGAGATAATCACCTCTGACCGGCTGGCCCCGCCCCGGGCCTCGGGGCCGTAGGACTGGGATTGGGTAGCGTTCTTATCATCATAGATGGCGGCTGCTTCCGCCAGTACCTTACCCACCAGAATAAGCCCCTGTCCCCCGGAACCGCTGAGTCTCACCTCATATCGGAATCCCATAGCGCACTCCTTTAGTTCAACCCATGTTTTGGACCCGTTCAATAAGTTTGTTATATTCCTCCGTATATTCCGGCTTTTCAATGTCCACCAAAACGCCAGTGACAATCTTCTCCCCCCGCTGCTCCGGGGATATGGTGGAGGCCGCTTTGAGGGAAATGGTATTTCCCTGATACCATTTGAGCATGTTGCTCGCCGTCCCCATCCGGTTCCACTTTCCATACATGATGGGACATGGAGTCAGCGCTTCGACCACCGAGAATCCCTTCTTACGGATGGCCCGTTCGATAAACTTATCCAGAAGCAGGGCGTGGTATACTGTCCCCCGAGCCACAAAGGTGGATCCAGCCGCCTGGGCCAGTGCGGAGATATCAAAGGGATGCTCTATGCTTCCGTAGGGGGCAGTGGAGCCATGCATGCCAAATGGGGTGGTGGGGGAATACTGCCCCCCGGTCATCCCGTAGATGTAATTATTGAAAATGATGGCGGTGAGGTCAATATTTCGTCGGGCGGCATGGATGAAGTGGTTGCCCCCGATGGCGGTGGCGTCCCCATCTCCCATGACGACGATCACCGTGAGCTTGGGGTCAGCCATCTTGACCCCGGTGGCAAAGGTCAGCGCCCGACCGTGGGTGGTATGCAGGGTATTGAAATCGCAGTAACCGGGCGTCCGCGATGAACAGCCGATCCCCGACACCATGACGATTTCATCCTTAGACAGTCCGATGCGGTCAATCGCCCGCAAGATGGCCTTGAGCACGATCCCGTTCCCGCAACCTTCGCACCAGATATGGGGAAATTTGTCCTGACGTAGGTATTTGTTATAATCCATCGTTACCACTTAATGAAGTAAACAAGGCTAAAAATGGCTCAGAAAAAAATTCATTGAATCCCTGTTAAGTCCTTTTATGCCCTATTAAACCATTTAGCCATCTATGGTTTTTTTAAATCATTTGTCATGAGTTATGGGATTATTTTTTTAATAAATCAAGGATCTGCTGGGGGCTGATGGGCTCCCCATCTACCCTAGTTAGGGGTACCACCTTTGTTTTACCTTCAGCGGAACATTTGACCAATTGGGCCACCTGTCCCAGGTTCATTTCTGGGACGATGATGCGTTTAACCTGATCCGCCAATTTAGTAACCTGTTCCTCCGGAAATGGCCATAGGGTCACCGGCCTCAATAATCCCACTTTGATCCCTTCCTCCCTGGCCATAATTACCGCTCGTCGGGCTGAACGAGCCGTGGACCCGTAGGCCACCACCCCGATTTCGGCATCCCCTAGTTCTAGTTCGGCCACTTCAATTATATCGTCCCTATATCGCTCGATCTTCCGGTTGATCCGACGGAGGAGGCTGTTGATCTTGGCCGGATCATTAGTGGGGAACCCCGTCTCGTCGTGGCACAGGCCAGTCACGTGATAGCGATACCCTTCGCCGAAATTGGCCATGGGTGGAATGTCATCTTCAGTTTGACAGTAGGGCAGATAGTCTTCAGGTGATACCATGGGCTTTTGTCGGTCAATAATTTCTATTTCCGATGGGTGGGGCAGACGGACTTTTTCGTTCACATGACCCACGATCTCGTCCATGAGAAGAATGACCGGCACCCGGTATTGTTCCGCCAGGTTAAAGGCCCGCACTGTTAGCTCGAAGGTTTCCCGGACGGAGTAGGGGGCCAGGACGATCACCGGGTGATCCCCGTGGGAGCCCCAGCGGGCCTGCATCACATCACCCTGGGAGGGGAGGGTGGGCAATCCTGTAGAAGGCCCCCCCCGCATGACATTGACGATCACACAGGGAATTTCGGCGATGGCGGCATAACCGATGTTCTCCTGTTTCAGGGAAAAGCCGGGTCCTGAGGTGGCCGTCATCGCTTTAACCCCGACCAGACTGGCCCCGATCACCGCCCCCATGGAAGCGATTTCATCCTCCATCTGGATGAACCTCCCCCCTATCCGGGGAAGCCGTTGGGACAGGATCTCGGCGATCTCTGAAGACGGGGTTATGGGATAACCGGCGAAGAAACTTAAACCCGCCGCCAGCGCCCCCTCGGCACAGGCCTCGTTGCCCTGCATTACCCGGACATTTTTTGATTTATTTATTGCCATAAGCAATGATGAGTTCTAAACCCGATCAAGGTTGGTCTTCTGGCCAAATAGAGAACCCCTATTTCCCCTCCCGATACCGGGCATCCACAACTGCGATGGCGGTCATATTGACGATGTCGTTCACTTCGCAGCCTCGCTGAAGCACGTGCACCGATTTTCTCATTCCCATCAAGATGGGGCCGATGGCCTCGGCTCCACCAAGGCGGTTCATAAGCTTGTAGGCGATGTTCCCCGATTGCAGGTCGGGGAAGATAAGCACGTTGGCCCTCCCTTTCAGGGCTGAGAAGGGGTAGGTGGACTCGATAATTTCGGGCGTCACCGCGGTATCCGCCTGCATCTCACCGTCTATCATCAGGTTAGGGACCTTTTCCTTTACGATTTCTACCGCCCGGCGGACCTTCTCGGTCAATGGATGACGGGTGCTCCCGAAGTTAGAAAAGGAAAGCATGGCCACCCGGGGTTCCACATCGAAACGGCGGGCGGTTTCGGCGCTGCATATAGCAATCTCGGCCAGTTGTTCCGCCGTAGGCTCAATGTTGACCGTGGTATCGGCAAAAAAGATGATTTCTTTTTTAAAGATCATCATGTAAACACCGGACACCCTGTGAATACCTTCCCGCATTTTGATGATCTGCAGGGCCGGTCGGATGGTGTCCGGGTAGTGATGGATCAAGCCGCTGATCAGCCCATCAGCATCCCCCTTGTTCACCATCATGGCCCCGAAATAGTTTGGCACCGCCATAAGGTCGCGGGCCTCACTTCGGGTAATCCCCCGACGCCTCCTGATCTGATAAAACTCTTCTACATAATCGGAAAATTCTTCAGAGGCGGGGGGGTCGATGATCTTAACCCCCTTTAAATCCAGGTGTAGATCGGCTATTTTTTTCCGAATGTCCCCATGGTTGCCCAGCAGGATGGGTTGGGCGATTCCCTCATCAATGATGATCTGACAGGCCCTTAGAATCTTTTCCCGGTTACCCTCGGGGAAGACAACCCGCCTGGGGGCAGCCTGGGCCTTATGGATCACCGACCGCATCACCATTCGGGAAGGACCCAGCCTGGCTTCTAGTTGCTCCCGGTATTGGTCAAGCTCAATCTGGATTCGGGCCACCCCGTCCTCCATGGCTGCCTTGGCCACCGCGGTGGCCTCCCACAGAAGCACCCGGGGATCGAAGGGTTTGGGGATAATGTACTCCGGGCCAAACCCGATCCTCTCGTCCCCATAGGCCTTGAGCACCGAATCGGGGACATCCTGCTTGGCCAGGTCGGCCAGGGCATGGGCGGCGGCGATCTTCATGTTCTCGGTAATCGCTGTGGCCCGCACATCCAAAGCCCCCCGGAAGATGAACGGAAACCCCAAAACGTTGTTTACCTGGTTGGGATAATCGCTGCGACCGGTAGCCATAATTACATCGGGACGGGCGGCCCTGGCATCGGTATAGGTGATCTCCGGATCGGGGTTGGCCATGGCGAAAACGATGGGATCCTTGTTCATGGACTTGACCATATCTGGGGTAACCGCATCCTTCACCGATACCCCCACGAAGACATCAGCCCCCACCATGACCTCCTTCAGTGTTCTCAGATCGGTATCAGCAACAAACCGCTCCTTATAGGGGTTCATTCCTTCCTCCCTACCCTTGTAGATCACCCCCTTTGAATCACACATAATAATATTTTCCCGCTTGACGCCAAAGGCCAGGTAAAGGGAGGCACAGGCGATGCCCGCCGCTCCGGCCCCGTTAAAGACCACCCTGACTTCCCCGATGGGCTTGTCGGTCAACTCTAGGGCATTGAGGAGAGCGGCTCCTGAGATGATGGCGGTACCGTGCTGATCATCGTGGAAGACCGGGATGTTCATGGTCTCCTTCAACTTCTCCTCGATGTAGAAGCACTCCGGGGCTTTAATGTCCTCTAGGTTAATCCCCCCGAAGGTGGGCTCCAGGAGCTGAACCACCCGGATCAATTTATCGGGATCCTCGGTGTCCACCTCCAGGTCGAAAACGTCCACGTCGGCGAACCGTTTGAATAGAACCCCCTTGCCCTCCATTACGGGCTTCCCCGCCTGGGCGCCAATGCGGCCCAACCCCAGCACTGCTGTCCCGTTAGTGATTACAGCCACCAGATTACCCTTAGCAGTGTACTGGTAGACTTCATCGGGGCTTCTTTTTATCTCCAGGCAGGGTTCGGCCACTCCGGGGGTATAAGCTAACGAGAGGTCCCGTTGAGTAACGCAGGGTTTAGTGGCGATCACCTCAATTTTCCCCCTCCGACCCTGTCTGTGGTAATCAAGAGCATCCTGCTTTCTGATCATGTTATTCCCCCTGTCCTAAGATTTCACTTTCACCTTTTAGGCGTTTACCACTTCTACCATAATGGCAAAATCCGGGCAGCGCACCTCGCATAGCATGCACAGGTTGCAGGCTTCAAGGTCCATCACTTCGGGATAGCCGTCCTTCATGGCCAGCACATTTTTGGGACAGAAATCAACGCAGATGCTGCATCCCTGACACCAGGATTTATTTATTTCAATAACTGGATGACCCTTTTTCTTATTCATGGCTTGCAGTTGAAAAAAAGGAGCATCAGCGCCCCTCTTCACGGAAGAATTATGTAGCCGTTTCACATCATAACTAAAAGATTACAAATCTTAATTGGTTCAGGATTTTCACTCTGGCGTCTTGATGAATCCCTCTTCCATCAGTAGCTGGATTTCCTTCCTCGCCTTCTGGATGATATTTGACGCTTTGCGAAACAGCTCCTCCCGGGTGGTCTTAATCTTGGCCACCCCCTGTTCAATAGCCTTCATTCCCACCGCCGCTGCCTCCCTGGGATAGACTTCCCATTCCTCCATTGTGGGAATAATGGATTCATCATTAAGACCTTTATCCTCAGCGCATTGGGCCAGCTCGAAGGCGGCGGCAACGCACATCTCATCGGTGATAGTGGAGGCCATCACATCCAGGGTGCCCCGGAAGATGCCGGGGAAGCCCAGTGAATTGTTGACCTGGTTGGGGAAATCCGACCGTCCCGTAGCCACGATCCGGGCCCCGGCCGCCTTGGCCTCCCAGGGCCAGATCTCAGGGATGGGATTGGCGCAAGCGAACACGATGGCATCCCCAGCCATACTTTTAACCCATTTCTTCTGAATAACACCGGGACCCGGGGTGGAGAGGGCGATCAATACATCAGCCTTCTTCATCGCCTCCGGGATTCCCCCCCTGCGCCCCTCGGCATTGGTCTTCTGACACAGCTCCCATTTCTCCTTCTCACTATCCTTGAGATCATCCCGACCGGGATGAAGGGTCCCTTTCCTATCCACCATGATGATCTTACCCGGGTCGGCCCCAGCCTTGATTAACAGCCAGCAGATCCTGATGTTGGAGGCCCCGGCACCCACCATGGTGATCTTCACCTCGGCCAACTCCTTACCCACAACCTTTAAGGCATTGACCAGACCGGCCAGGGTAACCGCTGCCGTCCCCTGCTGGTCGTCGTGCCAGACGGGGATGTCTAACTCCTTACGCAGGGTGTTCAGAATGTGAAAACACTTGGGTTTGGCGATGTCCTCCAGATTAACCCCGGCGAATGTGGGCTGAATCCATTTAACCGCCTGTATGATCTCATCGGGGTCTTTAGTCTTAAGACAAAGGGGAAAAGCATCCACCCCACCCAGGTATTTGAACAGGATGGCCTTCCCCTCCATCACCGGCAGCCCGGCCTCTGGTCCGATGTCCCCCAGCCCCAGCACCCGGCTTCCGTCGGTAACCACCGCCACCATGTTCCATTTGCTGGTGTGCTCCAGCACCTTCTCAGGATGCTTGTGGATGTCCATGCAGGGTTCCGCTACCCCAGGGGTATACCAGATACTGAAGTCATCAAAATTCCGGATACAGCACTTGGGAATCACCTCGATCTTCCCCCGGTAAAAGGGATGCAGCCTCATAGCATCCTTGCCCGGCTTGTAGGCCTTCGCCAGAAGCTCATCGGTCGTCAATTTTTTCTCAGCCACATTAGGGTTTCCTTTCATTTAAGTTTTTTCCTTAATCCGGCGGACGGAGTTACTCATACACTTGGGGCACGTTCTCTCCGCGGGAACTTTTGGAGTATAAGTGGCCATAAATTCATGACCACATCGCAGGCATTCGAACTTCGCTTCCTCTGCCAATTCTCATTCCTCCGCATTTAGTCCGTTGTTTTTTCCGCAAGCATTTAGCCACTGAGTCACCAAGGCACAAAGGAGAAATATGAGTTTTCAAACAGTACCAGATGGTATTAAAAGAACTATTCTATAATCTTGGTGTCTTCGCCTGCCCCGTAGGGAAGAATGACCATATTGGGGTGTCTCTGTGGCTGAACTGTTGCTTTTTTCTTAGGCCACCTCTTTAACCTTTACCTTCATCTTGGGCTTTTCCTCAGTTAACACCTTTTTGGTAAATTCGATCTCCTCGGGGGTCACCTTCTTTCTCAGTTCCTCCAGTTCCCTCATCACCCGGGCAAACTTCTGTCCTTCAGCGGCGCTGATCCACTCCAGCTGCAGTCTCTCCGGCCGGATTCCCAGCTTTTCCAGCTTATCCCACAGCCTTTCCACCCGGCGCTGGGTCCAGGTGACGGCGTTGATATAATGGCAATCGGCAAAGTGGCATCCGGAGACCAGCACGATGGGAGCCCCCAGTCGGAACCCGTGGAGGATAAACTTCTCGTCCACCCGGCCCGAGCACATGGTGCGTATCAACCGGGAAGAGGTGGGATACTGAAGCCGGGCGGTGCCGGCGTTATCCCCCCCGGCATAGGAGCACCAGTTGCAGGCGAAGGTGAGGATCTTCTCCTCGGGCTTTTCGGCCAGGATCTGTTCAAGCTGGGCCATAATCTGGCCGTCGGTGAAGTGGCGCATGGTAATAGCATCCAGGGGACACTCGGCCCCGCAGGTGCCGCACCCGGCGCAGGCCGCCTCGATGATCATAGGATACTGATTCTTCTTCCGGTCTGGGGGGACGATGGCATGATAGGGACAGACCTTGACACACTGTCCGCAGAAGTTGCACTTCTCCTCATCCAAAACCCCAGTGATAGCCTCAATTTTGACCCTGCCGGCGTTCAACAGGATACTGGCCCGGGCAGCAGCGGCTCCCGCCTGAGTCACAGAGTCCTTGACATCCTTGGGGAATTCGGCGCAACCGGCAAAATAGACCCCCTGGGTGGGGGCATCCACTGGCTTCAGCTTGGGATGGGATTCCAAAAGAAAACCATCGGCGGAATTGGACAGGGTGAGCAATTTCTGTATGGCCTTTCCGTCGTGGCGTGGCTCCACCCCCACCGACAGCACCACCATCGCCAGTTCGTGCTGTTCAACCTTCCCGGACAGGGTATTTTCTACCGAAAGAATAAGATTTTTTTTAACGGGGTTCTCTTCGATGTCCCCGGGAATCCCCCTGATGTATTGGACCCCTTCGGCCTTGCTCCGCTTGAACAGGTCCTCAAATCCCTTACCAAAGGCCCGAATATCCATGTAGAATACCTTACACTGAATATCGGGATAATGGTCTTTAAGGATCAATGTGTCTTTCACGGTATTCATACAGCAGATGTTGCTGCAGAAGGGGTTCCCCCGCTTTTCCGACCGGGAACCCACGCATTGGATGAATCCCACAGTCTTCGGTATTTTTCTGTCTGTGAGCCGGATGAAGTGTCCCTCGGTGGGGCCCCCGGCGCAGATGAGTCGCTCAAACTCCATGGAGGTAATGACGTTCTCGAACCGGGTGTAGCCGAACTCGTCCAACTCGGTGGGATCGTAGACGTCCATCCCAGTAGCCACAATAATGGTCCCCACCTCCAGGGTGATGATCTCATCCTGCATATCGTAGTCAATGCACTGTTTCTCGCAGGCCTCCTGGCACTTGCCGCAGGCGATGGGGTTGTTACCCAGGCAATCATCCATGTTCAGAATATAAGAAGAGGGAACAGCCTGGGGAAAGGGAATGTAGATGGCCTTGCGGGATGAGAACCCCTGCTGGTATTCGTCGGGGATAGCAACGGGACAAACCTGTACACAATCGCTGCAGGCGGTGCATTCCTTTTCATTCACATAACGGGCCTTCTTTCGCACCTTGACGGTAAAATTCCCCACGAATCCTGAGACATTTTCTATTTCGCTGTAAGCGTAAAGTTTAATCCGAGGATGTCGACCGACATCCATCATCTTCGGTCCCAGAATTCATATGGAGCAATCCATGGTGGGGTAGGTTTTGTCCAAAGCCGCCATGATGCCCCCGATGGAGGGCTCCTTTTCCACCATGTAGACCTGATGTCCCCCATCGGCCAGGTCCAAAGCCGCCTGGATCCCTGCCACTCCACCGCCGATGACCAGCGCCGCCTTGGTGACCGGAAATTCAGCCTCCACCTGGGCCTCCAGGTATCGGGCCTTGCCCACCGCTGATCGCAACAGGTCCTTGGCTTTCTCGGTAGCCAGCTCCTTTTCGTACTGATGGACCCAGCTGCACTGCTCCCGGATGTTGGCCATCTCGAACAGGTAGGGGTTCAACCCCGCCTCGGCCACACAGTTGCGGAAGGTGGGCTCGTGGATCTTGGGGGTGCAAGAAGCCACCACCACCCGGTTGAGGCGGTGTTCAGCGATGGCCTTCTTGATCTCATTCTGACCCGGGTCAGCACAGGTGTATCGGTTACGGATCACCGCTACCACATCGGGCAGGGTTTCCGCAAACCGGGCCACCTCAGCACAGTCCACCGTGCCGGCGATGTTAAGCCCGCAGTCGCAGACAAAAACCCCAATCCGCAGTTCTTGATCGGGCAATTTTTCCACCTCCTTTAATCTTAGATAGCCCCTGATTGAAATCAGGGTCTGTTCCATGTGTAAATTGACTGAAGTCGATTTCTTAAATTTAATTGGCAATTCGACGGATTTAGAAAATTAATAGACACCGAATTTATTCGGTGGTCATAAGAGGATAAAAGAAAAACTTTGTGATAAGTTTGTTGTTGAAGCACTAGGAATAGCTTGTCGGTCTATGTTTATTCTTTAAATCAGGGCTTCCGCCGTTAAGGTAGCCAAGTCCTCAATTTCAATTTTCACCTCATCCGCCGCATTCTGGTCGGATTGGGCGCATTTGAAGTGAATATAGCATTTGGGACAGCCGGTCACTAAAAGGTCAGCGCCGGTCTGCTTGGCACTCCGAAGCCGACCCAGTTGAATCTGTTTGGATGTCAAATCACAGTTGGTCCAACAGCTGGTCCCGCAGCAGATGGCCATCTCCCGGCTTTTGGGCATTTCTAATAGGGTAAGCCCGGGGATCTGGGTCAACAGTTGCCGGGGAGGATCATAGATACCCAGGTGCCGACCAAGCCGACAGGGATCTTGATAGGTAACCCCCTTTTTCAAAGCATGAAACTTAAGGGCATTATTGGCCACCTTACCCGCCAAGAATTCCGACAGATGAATGACATCAAATCCAAGCTCACCGACGTATTGGGGATAGTCCAGCTTAAAAGTCCGGTAACATTCAGGACAGGAAAACAGCACCGTCTTAGCCCCGCTTTTTTTTATCTCTGCCACATTATGCTCGGCCAATCTCTGGAAGTTTATCATATCACCGGTCCAAAAAAGATCATGACCGCAGCACCGCTCGTTGGGCAGAAGCACGGGTTCAATTCCCAAATGGTTTAATATTTTGATTACGCTCTTGGCAATTTCTAAACTCTCCACCCCGATGTCCGAAAAGAAGACATCAAAATAGGGCAGACAGCCGACAAAATAGAGAAACTCTCCTCCCTTGCTGATCTTCAAATCAGAGGAGGCCCAATCCATCCGGTTTTGCTTCAGGTTGGAGGAGGTCATTATCTTTGTCAGGGACTGAAATACCCCCCCGTGGGAACACAGTCCCTCCTGTCCGCTACGGTTGGATTCGATCCGGGCCAGACGGGTAAACTCGGTGTAGTGAACATCTGAAGGACAGTGTACGTTGCACATACCACAGGTAAGACAGGTCCAGATCTGTCTATCAACCAATAGCTCATCGTAATGGCCCTGGATGGAACGGGTGATCATCAGGCGGGGGGAATACTGACCGCCGAATCGGGAAATGGGGCAGACGCTGGTGCACTTACCGCATTCCAAACAGTTAAACAGATTGGTCTTTTTGGCTATTTCTGTTAAATCACCCATATTATTATTTAGTTTTTTCTGATACCAGCGGACTGGGCCCCAGTTGGGTAACCTCGTCCACGAATTCGTCAATTATCTGCCCCCAGCGGGTCCCTTCGGCCGCTGAAATCCATTCCAACCGCAACCGCTTCTCCTCGAGACCCAGAAGTCGGATCATCTTCTTGGTTTTTTCAAACAGCTCTACGGCTCGCTCGTTGCCGAATATATAGTGGCAGTCCCCGAAGTGACACCCGGAGACCAGTACCCCATCGGCCCCGAGTTGAAAGGCTTTTAGGATGAACCCGGGTTTTACCCTGCCGGAGCACATGGTGCGAATGACCCGGAAGTGGGGGGAATACTGAATCCGGTTTACCCCGGCGTTATCGGCCCCGGCGTAGGAACACCAGTTGCAGGCAAAGGCCACGATTTTGGGGTGAAACCCATTTTTTTTAATCTTCTTCTGAGCCATATAAATCCTTAAACACAATCAGGCTACCTCTTGAAACAAAGACTCGATCATGGAGGTAATCTGCCGATCGGTGAAGTGCTTGGCGGAGATGGCTTCGGTAGGACACCAGGCGGCGCAGGTGCCGCAGCCCTTGCATAGGGCCTCATTGATCTTGGAAACGAAGATCCCAGGGGATCTCTCCACCAGTTCCGGGGCGTTGAACTGACAGATGGCCACACACTTCCCGCACCCCCGACACAACATCTCGTCCACTTCACATACGGTGGGCTCCAAAGCAATCGTTTCTTTACAAACTAGGGTGGTAGCTTTCCCCGCTGCTGCAGCCGCTTGAGCCATAGTATCAGCCAGGTCCTTAGGCCCTTGGATACAGCCGGCCAGAAAGATCCCCTCGGTGGTCGTCTCCACCGGGCCCAGCTTGGGATGACGTTCCATAAAAAAACGGTCCGGCGAACGGGGCACCTTCAGCATCTCCTGAAGCCGTGTCATATCGGGCTCCCTGGGGACCATCCCTGCTGCCAAGACCACCGCATCCACCTCTACTTCCACCTTTTCCCCCAGCATAGAATCGAAAGCTTCCACGCCTTGGGCTAATTTTTTTCCCAGGATTTTCGGTTTCTCAGCATCGGGCACCCGGATGAATAGTACCCCCATTCCCCGGACCTTCTGATACATTTCCTCAGCCCCATGACCCACCATCCTCATGTCCCGGTAGAATACGGCCACATCCACCCCTTTCTCCCGGAGGGCGATAGCCTGCTTCACCGTGGTGGGACAGCAGAAGCGGGAACAGGCTGGGTTCTTCTCCGGATCCCTGGAGCCGACGCATTGGATGAAAGCAACTCTTTTTACCCCCTGACCTTTTATTTTTATTTCCGACTCTTGCCTGGCCAGAATTCCTTCCAGTTCAAGATTGGTCAACACATTGGACATCTTCCCATAGCCGTATTCCCGTTGGGGACGGTATACATCGGCACCCGCAGCCAGAATAATCGAGCCCACCTTGAAAGTCCCTTTGGTGGTGATGACTTCGAAATTACCCACATACCCTTTGACATCGGTCACTTCCGTCTTCGTTAAGACGTTTACCCCACTGGCCTTCAACTGTCCCAATTTTTCCTGGAGCAGTTCACGAGCCAGCCGGCCTTCTGGATACAACCGATGCAGATCCCTAAGCCGTCCCCCCAAACCCTTTTCTTTCTCTACCAAATGAACAGTAAACCCCTGGGCTTTCAGGTCCAGGGTCGACTGAATGCCGGCCATGCCCCCTCCGATCACCAGGGTTTCGGGCTGCATCCCAATCTTTTTCACCCGTAGGGGTTGAAGCCACTGGGCCCGGGCGCAAGCCATCCGAAGCAGGTCATGGGCTTTTTGGTTGGCAAAATCCGGCTCTAAGGAATGAACCCAGGAGCACTGGTCCCTCACGTTGACCATCTCGAAAAGGTAGGGGTTAAAACCCACCCGGGCGCAGCTCTCCCGGAAGATGGGCTCGTGAGTTCTCGGGGTGCAGGCGGCGGCCACCACCCTGTTTAAGCCCTTCTCGACGATCATCTTCTGAATTTCTTTTTGCCCCCCATCAGAGCACAGAAAAAGGTCGTCCTGAACATGAACTACATGAGGGATGTTCTTCGCATATTCCTGTAGGTGGTCAATGTCCAGCACCCCGGCGATGTTAATCCCGCAGTGGCAGAGGAAGACCCCGATCCGGGGCGGTCCATCGGTGCTGATCTGGGGAATCTCTTCCTCAACCTCGGGAAGCCGGTCCTCGGCCAGGTGTTTTCCCGCCTCGGCCGCCGCCCCCGTCCCCTGGGCCACCGAGTCGGGAATATCCTCAGGGCCGCGGGCGCAGCCGCACAGGTAGATCCCCTCCCGGGTGGAGGAGAGAAATTGGCCATCCTCCCCCCTGTTTTGAAAATAACCGTCGCTATTTAATTTGATGCCCAGAACCTTAGCCAATCGCTCCGTCCCCCCCGGTGGTCTCCCCGCCGAGGCCAGCACTACTAGATCCGCCCTTATCCGCTCAGGTTTTCCTGTAAGGGTATCCTCAACATAGAGGATTAGATCACGAGTCCCGGGTTCCTCGATAATCTTAGAGGGCTTTCCCCGAAAATATTTGATATATGGGAATTGCCGGGAACGATTGTAGAGCTCCTCGTAACCCTTCCCTGAGGCACGGATATCGCTGTAGAAAATAGTAATTTCCTCAACGTCCGGCTCATGATCCTTGGCCAGCATGGCGTCCTTGACTGAGTTCATACAGCAGAAGCGGGAACAGTAAAGACAGTCGTTCTCCCCCCGGGCGCCCACACACTGGACGAAGGCGATCTTCTTGGGAATCTTGCCATCTGTAGGCCTGATGACATGACCCTTGGTGGGTCCTGATGCGTTGAGCAGGCGTTCAAATTCCAGTCCTGTGAGGATATTGGGGGAAAGACTGTATCCATAGGTCTTCATCAGGTATGGATCAAAAACATCCAATCCGGTGGCCACGATAATTGACCCTACCTGAAGAACTACATCCTCAGGGGTCATATCATAGTCAATGGCGTCCCGCTCGCACTGACGGCTGCAGTTTTCGCAGACGATAAAATCACCGTTCAGGCAGTTTTGGCAATCAATAACATAGACATTGGGCACCGCCTGGGAGAAGGGAGAATAGATGGCCTTACGGGCACCCAGCCCCAGGTCAAATTCGTTGGGCACCACTACCGGACAGGCCTGGGCACAATCCCCGCAGCCGGTACACAAATCCTCGAACACCCCCCTGGGGTGCCTGCGGACGGTAATCAGAAAATCCCCCGCCCCTCCATCCACCCTGGTAACCTCAGATAAGGTCAGAAGTTCAATGTTGGGATGCCGACCGGCATCCATCATCTTCGGCCCCAGGATTCATATGGAGCAGTCCATGGTGGGGAAGGTCTTATCCAGTTGGGCCATCCGCCCCCCCAGGCTGGGGGAGCGCTCCACCAGATAGACCTTGATCCTGGAGTTAGCCAGGTCTAAAGCCGCTTGAATCCCGGCTATCCCTCCCCCGACGACAAGAACACCTTTTGTTGTTTTGTCTTCCATTTTTCCCGATTGTAATTTACCCCGCAACCGCCCCCAATTTTTCAATCAGCTTCGGGGCTTTAATCTTGTGCCAGTGCAGACCCATATCCTCGGGGTTAAAGCCCTGTGCTAAGGCCAGCAATTGAAAGTAATAGATTATCGGGATGTCAAATCTTTTACCAAACTTGCGGGCCAGCTTTAGCTGACCCAGATCGTATTCATCAAAACAGGTAGGGCAGATCAGGCCCATGCAGTCCACATTCAATTTTTCCACCGATGCCAGCACATCATAGGTCATCTGGGCGGGCATCTCCTCGTCCATACAGGCCTTTCCGCAGCAGAGGACCCGTTCCTGGTGGGATACGGGCTCGGCCCCGATAGCGGCCACCAGGTCCTCCAAAATGGTGGGCCGGTCGGGATCATCAACCGACATCACCCGACTTGGCTTAAGCAGATGGCAGCCGTAATGGATGGCCACCCTCATTCCCTCTAAGGGGCGGGTTACCGACTGGGCAACCTTATCAATTCCCAAATCATCGCGGATGACGGTAACGATGTGCCTGACTCTGATTGTCCCCCTAAAGGTTCTTCCGATCCTCTGCAACCTCCTGTTCACCCTGGCCTTCAGTTTGGGATCCCCGGTCAGCAGGTGACGGGTCTCGGATAAAGTCGCCGTGCATCCGCTGCACATGGTGACCAAGTCCAATCCAGCCTCTTCGGCTAAGCAGAGGTTACGGGCCGCCAGGGTCAGCCAGGTCAATTTGTCCGATGATTTAAAATAGATGGGATCGGGACAGCAGGAAAACCCCTCTACATCCACCAGTTCGATCCCCAGCCTGGGCAGGGTCTTCCGAACTGCCGCTTCAAACTGGGGGTATTTGGCTGAGATCATGCAGCCGAAAAAGGGGATGTATCTCAAGTTCATGACTATCTCAATGAAATCGGGTCTGCATGAGCTTTCGAATCTCGTCCATGGGAACATCACCCATTTTTTCAAGACCCATTTCCCCCCGCCGCCGGTCTACAACAGAGGTCAGCACCACTGTCCGTCCCGTCTCCTGGACCGCCTTAACCATATCGTTCACCTGTTGGGGATTGGTCCTGGCCTTATGGGTCATATTCTTCAGCGCCATGATCACCTCTACCGGCCGCACGTCCTGGGGACAGCGCTCATAGCAGTTGTAACAGTTGGTGCACTCCCAGATGACCGAGTCCTCCGCCAGCAGGGGATCGGCCTGACCGAGGATGGCCTGGAGCATAATCCGACGGGGATTGAATCGGGGGGAATAGCGGGCCGCCGGGCAGTCCCCCACACAGGCCCCGCATTGAAAACAATAGGAGTGCAGTTCCCCCCCGATCATGGCATTCAACTTTTTCCTGAAATTGAAATCTATCTTTGCCATTAATTACCACCAGACATCTATCGTTACGCATATCTGAAGTTTTCATCCCGACTTTAACAGAATGAATTTTTATTATCAGATAAGCGTGTTTAAATCAATTTCGCCTAAATCTTCATCAAATTAAGGGATGAAAATTTGGGTGAAGAAATTTTTTGTTCCTTAATGTCTAATAAATGAAAAATTTCTGAACCAGATATGCCTTGTTATGTGATGTAAATTTTTTATCCTCGATTTTTAGTTGATAGCATTTTTATCTCGTAAAGAAAATTTGATTTCTTCCGTTTTGGCGAGGGGTAGAGGGGCTGGGGGTTAATGCCCCGAGCCAAAACACCTTTATTATTCGTTGTCAATAAAAATATCAACATATTCCTTATACATGTAGGATTGGCCGTATTTCTTGTCTTTATCTTTGGGCAATAGAATTCCTATTTTAATAAATCGATCAATGACAGTTTGTGCTCCAGCGCGTGTAAATCCTGTCCAAGTCTGAATAACGTTATTATTTACAATTGGCTGGCTGTAAAGTTTTGGTAAAATAATAGCGGCGCTTTCTGAAGCACGTTTTCCTAGTTTTTGAATTTTTGTCATATCTCTTTCTCTCAGTAATGTTATTTTATCTACAATATTAATAGCTTCATTGGAAATTTCAATCACGCCATCAAGAAAAAAATCAATCCAATCAGACACATTTCCGTTGTGATATCCAAATAATTTTTCGTAATAAAGTTTTTGATGTTTTTTAAAGAAAGACGATAAAAACAAGACGGGCCTTTCTAGGTAGCCTTCTTTCCAAAGATAAAAGGTGATTAACATTCTACCAGTCCTACCATTACCGTCTAAGAACGGATGGATTGTCTCAAATTGCGCATGAATTATTCCCGCCTTGATTATAGTTAGTATAGTGTCATCAGTATGTATAAATTTTTCAAGATCGTTGAGCGCTCTTTGCATATCATCAACGGGCGGAGGTACAAAGCGGGCGTTATCCGGACGAGTACCACCAATCCAATTTTGACTTTTGCGAAATTGGCCTGGATCAGGAAAATGAGTAGAACGTGCTTTATACATAAGTTGTTTGTGTAATTCTCGTATAAATCGAAGTGCCATCGGAAAGTTATTCGTTGTTACTCTTTTTATCCCGTAATTAAGTGCTTTGATGTAGTGCAATATATCGTCAACGTCTTCTGGTATGTTTGTTTTTATTTTTATTTCAGCTTCAATGGCATTAATCATTGTTGCCATCGTACCCTCGATTTGGCTCGAGGAAGCAGCATCTTTTCTTAGATACATCAAAAGAAAAAAATCGGCATCAGGCAGAAGTTTTGTAATGCCATCAAGCTTGCCGAGTAATCGAGTTGCCTTGTCGTTATTTTTAAAAGTTTTTGGATCAAAACCAAAACCTTCCTTCGGTGGAAAAGGATTTGGAATAAAGGCTTTAAACCCGTCTTTTTGTTCAATGTTTGTGCCAATTTTAATATTTTTCATAGTTTGTTTATATCTCTTTTACAATGTATACAAAGTATATCAGTTTGTATACATTGTGTCAATGAATGTTTACAAAGTTAGTAAAAGTGTCGAAGTGAGTTTTTTAAGTCAAAATTTTTTCTCTATTGTAGTGTTTATTACGGTTTTGCTTTGTTTCCTCTTTTCGTCGTGGTTTAAATAATCTATCTATAAAATTATCAAAGGATAAAAAATTTATTTCACATAACGTCCCGGCATACCCGAAGTTGCGCGGTCGAAGGCGCCCAAGGTGAGCAAACTCCGCTTGCGAACCATGGTTGTGCCATCCTGGCCGAGCAATTTGGGCGAAGGTGCGTAGCACTGAAACCAGATACACGCTGTTATGCGATATCGAGTTTATAATCTCATAGGATTATCAAATCTGTCTTTCATGATATCAGAAGATAGTGTATAACCGAGAGATTATAATAGCTCCACTTTCCCATAATAGTGTAGATGAAAAAGTCCATAAAATAGTGTATCGCCATGCCCAATAAGATGATGCGAGCTATCCACGCCAGATAGTAATACCAGGTTTTAGAATAATCCGAATGCTGGGGAAAGAGTCAAGTTTTCAAACTATGTCCTCATCGACGGTCAATCAAGTTAATAGCTATCACTATTGCGAGAAATTCTATAGTATGAAAAGCATGCAGTATTTTCAAACCAGGTGGCGGTACTTGCAAGAAGCCTGGTTGATTTGTAAGGAGGAAATGATCCAAATCTATCCAGGCAATTGTAATTACTAAAGGCAATGCCTTTTGCCAACCGATACGACGCAATACCAAGATCCAACATATGGTGGCTACAATTGCACCAACACCAATTCCGATAATTTTTGTTATCACATTTTCACTTCCTTTTACTCGATTTCGCACAACGGAACGAGCGTATCTGAAGTCCCGACAAAAGTCGGGATTTGGGTGGAGGCTGAAAGCTGAAGCCAGAAATCTATAGTTAGGCGAAGTAAAGCCTTATTTAGAACTACTCAATTTTATCTTTAATATCGTATAGTTTTTTAATATTATTTTTCGTACGAATATAGCTACTCAGACCTAATAATGATACTAATAATGATATTGAAAGTAAAATAATTCCTAATATAAGAATAAAAAAATCTGATCCAAATATCTTTATTAACCCGATACCTGAGGCCATTAACATTATTGCTGTACGGAAATATGCTAGCATTGTTCTTTGATTTGCAAGTTTTGTTCTATCTATTGCAAGATAATCTCGTAAAATTATTTCCGATTTATTTTGATCTTTCATTAAACCCCCTTTTAATGCAATAAACAATTAAGATATTATATGGGCTTTATTTTGCCTAACTTAAAATAACCGAACTACTTCTTTTATGCTCCCAAATTGGTATATTTTGTCCCGATAACATCGGGATTTATGCACGACTCTAAGTGAAACCTAAAGTTGTAACTTTTTGTTGCTGTCATTTTCTTTCAACACTAAACTAAATTTATTTTTGACATTTCGACCTATTTGGGGGCTTTGCCCTTCTTCTTCAAGTTCATTCCGTATTCATAACCCCGGTCGAAGGCCTTCAGGTTCAGCTCTTCCGTCCCTTTGGGCACCGTGGTTTTCACCGCCTCCCTCATCGCTTTGGCGCTGATAATGCCCGTCATAGCGGTGAAGAACCCCACCATCACGATATTCAGAACGATCTTTCTCCCCAACTCCTCAGCAATACGGGTAGCAGGGATAGCGAATTGCTTTATTTTTTCCCTGGGTTTTTTGGGCTTCACCAGATCCTTCTCGATGAGGAGCAATCCGTTCTCATCCAGTTCAGGCTCAAACTTTGTGTAAGCCTCCTGGGACATCACCACCATAATATCAGGAACGGTGACATAGGGGTAGAGAATCTGATCATCCGAGATCAGCACCTGGGCACTACAGGCGCTCCCCCTGGCCTCGGGGCCAAAGCTCTGGGTTAGGGTGGCACTCTTGTTGTCGAATATGGTAGCCGCCTTGCCGATAATGATGCCCGACAGGATAACCCCCTGTCCTCCAAAACCCCCGATCTTTAACTCAGTCGTGCTCATTGGACCCTCCATAGGGTTGAAATTTTTCCCCCAGCGCTTTTTTCATCTGGGCGTTCCACGATTCTAAAAAAGTGGGTCTTTCTCTGTCAACAAACTTCCCCACCACCATCGGCTTCTGGAATTCAATGTCCAGCTCCCTGGTATCTGCCCCATGTTTGATAACGCTGCTTTCGTGGTAAAACTTCATAAGGTCAAGGCCGGTGCCCAGCTTATTCCTCCGGGCATAAAGGGTCGAACACGGACAGATAACCTCCACAACGGAAAAACCCGGTTTGTTTAGAGCCTCAACCATGGACTTTGTCAACCGCCTGATATGAAGGGCCGTCCATCTGGCCACATAGACCGCGCCGCAGGAATCGGCAAGATATGGGATGCTAAATGGCGTCTCGAAGCAACCGTAGGGGCTGGTGGTGGCCAGGGCTGTTAAGGGGGTGGTGGGGGCCACCTGCCCCCCGGTCATGGCATAATTGAAATTATTAACACAGATCACCGTAATATCAATGTTTCTCCGGGCGGCGTGAATGAAATGATTCCCCCCGATTGCCACAATATCCCCGTCCCCGCTGAAGACCACCACTTTAAGTTCCGGGTTGCCCAGTTTGAGCCCGGTGGCGAAGGGAATGGGCCTTCCGTGGGTAGTGTGGAAGGAGTCCAGTTTGACATATCCGGCAACCCTCCCCGTGCAACCGATCCCGGAGACCACCACTACCTTGTCAAGCGGATAGTCAATCTTTTCCAGGGCGGTGATGAAACAGGATACTGCCGTCCCAATCCCGCAGGTAGGGCACCATATATGGGGCATCCTGTCCATTCTCAGGAGGGCCTCCATGGGGTGTTCTGGCTTCAGTCGCTCTTTGTTCATTTGGCCGCCTCCATGATTCTCTCATATATCTGTTCCGGTTTATGCACTGTCCCCCCTCCGTGGGGCGCCAGGAGAACCTTCGCCTTCCCCGCTACGCACCTTTCAAGCTCTAAAACCACCTGTCCGTAATTCATCTCCGGCATCACAAAAGCCTTCACCTTATCCGCCAGCTGGCGGATCCTTTCTTCGGGGAAGGGCCAGACAACGATCAGCCGCATCATTCCCACTTTCAGACCCTTCTCCCGGGCCATCTGCACCGCCCGAAGCGCCACCCGGTGAGTGATGCCGTAAGAGATAACAACGACCTCGGCCCCATCCACCTGATCTTCCTCATAAATCCAGATGTCCCTTGCGTTCCGGCGGATTTTGTCAATCAACCTGTGTACCAGGGTCTCCTGGCATTCAGCGCTCATAACCGGATACCCCCTTTCGTCATGGGTCAATCCGGTTACGTGGAAACGATAGCCGTCACCAACCTTGACCATGGGGGGAACCAGGTCTGGATCAGGCTTGAAGGGAAGATATTCCTCAGGGGGGAGGGTAGTATACCGTCTGGGAACCACTTCAATCTGGTCGGCTGGGGGAATAACAACCTTTTCGGTCATGTGGCCCACGCATTCGTCCATCATGAACATCACCGGCACCCGGTATCTCTCCGACAGGTTAAAGGCATCAATCATAAAATCGAAACACTCCTGGGGAGAATTGGGGCAGAGGGAGATCAATTCATAGTCCCCGTGTGAGCCCCAGCGGGCCTGCATCATGTCCGCCTGACCGGGCAGGGTGGGCAGCCCCGTGGAGGGCCCTCCCCGCTGGACGTTAACGAAGACACAGGGGGTCTCTAACATCGCCCCCAGACCTATATGCTCCATCATCAACGAGAACCCGGGGCCCGAAGTCACCGTCATGGACTTCAATCCCGCCCACGAGGCCCCGAGGATGGCAATGGAAGAAGCCAGCTCGTCCTCCATCTGGATAAATATCCCCCCCACTAAGGGTATCCTCTCGGCGAACCGCTCAACAACTTCTGTTGAGGGTGTGATGGGGTACCCGGCGGCAAAGCGGCAGCCGGCTGCCAGGGCTCCCTCGCAACAAGCATGGTCTCCATCTAAGAAATAGGATCCGGTCAGGACTCCCTTTGGATCAACTTTCAACGCTCTCTACCTCCTCTTTTGTTGTTACGAATATGGCAAATTCAGGACAAATCGCCTCACAGAGCCTGCAGTCTGCACACCCCTCTTCGTCCTTCACATAAGGGGGGTGGTATCCCTTGATGTTGAATTCATCGGAAAGCTCAAGCACCTCCCTGGGGCAGTACTCTACACAGAACCCACATCCTTTGCAACGATCTTTGATGATGTGAAGTTCACCATGGGGTATCTTTAGTCTGTCAATGTCCAACGGGGTACGCCAGAGTTTCATGGGATTACCCTATTTATGATGTTTATAAAACTTCTTTGACCTCTTCTCCAATTTCCGCCGGGCTTTCGCAGACGAAGGCACCGGCCTGTTTTAATCTTGCGATCTTCTCGGCTGCCGTCCCTTTCCCCCCAGCGATAATGGCCCCGGCGTGGCCCATCCGTCGGCCCGGCGGAGCGGTCAGGCCGGCCACGAAGGCCACCACCGGTTTGGTGATGTTCTCTTCGATAAATTCTGCCGCTTCCTCCTCGGCCGTTCCCCCAATTTCTCCGATCAGGACAACAGCATCCGTCTCCCGATCGCGCTCGAACAGTTCCAGTAGATCCACGAAGGTGGATCCAATAACGGGATCCCCACCGATTCCGATGCAGGTGGATTGACCGATGCCCAGTTGGGTCAACTGGAAGACAGCTTCGTAGGTCAGCGTACCCGACCGGGAGATGACCCCCACGTTCCCTTCTTTATGAATAAAACCAGGCATGATTCCCACCTTGGCCTTGCCCGGAGAAATGACGCCCGGACAGTTGGGACCCACCATTCTGGTGGACTGACCCCTCAGATAATTATGCACCTTTATCATATCTTTTGTGGGAATACCCTCGGTGATGCACACCGTCAGGGCCACCCCGGAGGCGGCCGCCTCCATCACCGCGTCGGCGGCGAAGGATGCCGGGACGAAGATGACCGATGTGTTAGCCCCGGTCTCGGTGATTGCTTCGCTGACCGTATTAAAAATGGGGACTCCCTGGGTCTTTAGCCCCCCTTTCCCCGGAGTCACCCCGGCCACCACCTGCGTCCCGTATTCGATCATCCGGGCGGTATGAAAAGACCCCTCCCCACCGGTGATCCCCTGCACCACAACTCTCGTATCCTTGTCAACTAAAATGCTCAATATAAAAACCCCTCCAAATAGCGGACAATCCTAAGAAATTAAGAAATCCTCAAAAAGGGCTTCCTTGCTTAGTTGTAACAGCAATGATTGTAATTAACCTGTCTCGGTCATCAATTGAATAATACAGTCGGTAATTACGCCCAACCCAGACTCACCAAAGATTTGAATATGCTTCCAATCTCTTACATCCTCTTGGACGTGGATTTGATTTAAGATCCTGTATTATTTGGTCAACTTGAAGAAGAACATGTCTGGGAAGACGGGCAATCTGTTTATCCACCCTTTTATTCTTCGTTTGGATCCTGTATTTAGTCAACCTTTAACCACTCCTGCACAAGCTCATCCCAGTCCGAACCTTCGCTATTGTCTTTTAATACTTCTTGAATATAGGCATGAAGTTCAGGGGGCTCGATCTCCTCAGTAATATTTTGCAACCAGAGTTCCAAAGCTCTTTTACTTATCCTCCAAATACGCCCGATTTTCCTGGCCGGAATGACCCCTTTCTCAAGTTGGGCATAAAGAGTCCGAAAACGTTCTGATTATTATCCTATTGACCGTACCACCTTCTCCGCCGCATCCTGAAAGCTATCCGCCACGATAAACTTCAGTGGGGATGTCCCCAAAAGCTTAACCGCCTCTTCAGCATTGGTTCCCTCCAGTCGGACAACTACTGGGAATTCGACGCCGATTTTGGAGGCCGCCTCTACCACCCCCTGGGCCACCCGGTCGCAGCGGACGATTCCCCCGAAGATATTGATGAGCACCGCTTTTACGTTGGGGTCGGACAGAATGATCCTGAAGCCGTTCTCCACCGCTTCAGGGGAAGCCCCCCCCCCTACATCCAGAAAGTTGGCCGGTTCCCCCCCGGCTAGCTTGATAATATCCATGGTAGCCATGGCCAGTCCCGCTCCATTGACCATGCAGCCCACGTTACCATCCAGTTTTATGTAGCTAAGATTATATTTTGACGCTTCAATCTCCGAGGGTTCCTCTTCGTTCAAATCCCTCATCCCCTGGGCCTCCGGATGCCGGTAGAGGGCATTATCATCAAAGTTAATCTTGGCATCCAGGGCCAGCACCCGGCCACCCTTGATAACCGCTAAGGGATTAATCTCAGCCAAGGAGCAATCGCATTCTTCAAAAACCCGGTAAAGCCCGGTCAAGAACTGCACCCCGGACTTAACCTGATCCCCCTCAAGTCCCAATTGATAGGCCATTTTTCGAGCCTGGAAGGGTTGCAGTCCCACACCCAGGTCAATATATTCCTTGAAGATCTTTTCCGGGCTTTCGGCGGCCACCTGTTCGATCTCCACCCCGCCCTCGGTGGAAACCATGAACACATTCTGGGATCTGGATCGGTCCAACACAATCCCGGCGTAGAGCTCCCGCCCGATGTCCATCCCCTCTTCCACCAGCACCTTCTGGACCTCTTTCCCCTCCGATCCCGTCTGATGGGTGACCAGTTTCATTCCCAGCATGTTCCCGGCGATCTCCTTCACCTCGGCCGGGCTTTGCGCCAGTTTGATTCCCCCCCCCTTGCCCCGACCGCCGGCGTGGATCTGGGCCTTGACCACTACGGTCCCCCCCCCCAATTCTTGGGCCACCTTTTCCGCCTCATCAAGGCTAAAGGCCACCCTACCCTTTGGTACATCCACACCGAATCTCTTGAGAATTTCTTTGGCTTGATATTCGTGGATCTTCACCGTCTCCCCTTCAAAAACTTGACAATGTAACCCATCACTCAACCTTACCAGCTAATTCATCAAGCATAATCTGATGATATTCATCTAAATAGTGTTTAAAATCCCAATATTCTTTTTGAATCGGGGTGTTAAAGTATTCCTGAAAATCCGGGTCATGGGAAAATAAAACCTCCCCTTTTGAGATCAAATTATAATTGAAAGTCAAAGGGTGTCATCAACAACCCGCAGGTCAATCCTGGCCTCCCCAAATACAGCCTCAAAGGGTTCAGAGATAACGGTCATTTGCCGGAGAAAATCCTTGGTTGATTTCCCCTTGCCAATCACCACCGCCAGGTCAATGTCGCTTTCCCCATGGGGGTAACCTTCAACAAGCGATCCGTAGAGATAAATTATCATCACCTCTGGATTATCAGCGGCTACGCTTTTGGCAATCCGCCGTAATTTTTGAATTTTTTGTTTCCTATTCATCCTAATTCAAAATTTTAGTCCCCGCCTCTCCCGAGATGGCATCCACCACCTTGTCAATCGAAGTGACAATAACCTTCTCCCCTCCCCATCCCAGAAAGTTGATGGCTGCTTTGATCTTGGGGCCCATGCTCCCGTAGGGAAAATGGCCCTCGTGAAGATATTGTCTCGCTTCCTCCCGCCCAAGCTCGTCCAGCCAGACCTGATCAGGTTTCCCATAGTTTAAAGCCACCTTTTCCACGTCGGTGAGAATGATCAACTCCTCGGCCCCGATGTCCCGGGCCAAGACAGCGGAGGCTAAGTCCTTATCAATCACCGCATCCACCCCCTCGTAACACCCGTCGTCCTCCACATAAACCGGAATGCCACCCCCCCCGGCGGTGATTACCACCGTCCCCCCGGCAACCAGATCCTTTATCGTCCGTCGGTTGATAATCTGAAGCGGATTGGGGGAGGGAACCACCCGTCGCCATCCCCGGCCCTTGTCCTCTTTAACCACCCAACTGGACCGGGCAGCCATCCCTTTGGCCTCCTCTTCGGTATAAAACTGCCCGATATATTTGGTGGGATTTTGGATGGAAGAATCATCCTTATCCACTACCACCTGTGTGACGATGGTCACCACCCCCCGGTCTATCCCCGCCAGATTTAGTCCGTTCTGAAGAGACTGCTCAATCATGTAGCCCATTCCCCCCTGGATGTCGGCCACACATATCCCTAAGGGAAGGATGGGGGCTTTCCCCCGGGCCAGCTCCACCCGGAGGAGGGCATTGCCAACCTGGGGCCCGTTGCCGTGGGTGATAGCCAGGTTATACCCTTCCCGGATCAGTTCAATAATGGCCTTTAGACTCTGCCGAGTATGCCGAAATTGATTGGGGATGGTATCCTCCTCCGCTATCGGGGAAATGGCGTTTCCCCCCAGGGCTACCACAGCGGTTTTTTGATCCGATTTCAAGGGTTAATCCGTTAACTTCGCTAAAATATCTTTCAGATCGGGTTTGCCGATCTCTTCCAGCTCATAGGTCACCCGAACCGTAGGTTTTCCAATTTCAATGACCCGGCGGAGGTCAATAGGAGTAGCGATGATTACCGCCCCCGCATCCGTCCGACGGATGGTTTCCTCCAGTTCACCCATCTGGTGTTCACCATAACCCATGGCTGGAAGCAGAGCACCAATATCCGGATATTTTTCAAAGGCTTCCGCAATTGATCCGGTAGCAAAAGGCCGGGGATCTACCAATTCTTTTGCTCCATATTTTTCCGCCGCCAAAACACCGGCACCATAGGTCATCCCCCCATGGGTCAGGGTGGGGCCATCCTCAACGACCAGCACCTTTTTATCCCGAATAATGGATGGATCCTCTACATAAATTGGGGAAGCCGCCTCTATAATGAGGGCGGTCGGGTTCAGCCTACGAATATTTTCCCGCACCTCCTCCACATCCTCGGGATAGGCGGTGTCCACCTTATTAATGACCACCGCATCGGCCATCCGCAGGTTGCTCTCCCCGGGGTAATGGGTGATTTCATGACCAGGCCGGTGGGGATCGGCCACCGTGATATGAATAGCCGGTTGATAAAAAGGGAGATCATTATTTCCTCCATCCCAGACGATGATGTCGGCCTCGGATTCCGCTTCTTTTAGAATCGCCCCATAATCCACCCCAGCGAAGACCACGTTGCCCTGTAGGATGTGGGGTTCATATTCCTCCATCTCCTCGATGGTGCACTGGTATCGTTCCAAGTCATCTAGGGTTGCAAAGCGCTGTACCCGCTGCTTGACCAAATCGCCGTAGGGCATAGGGTGACGAACAACAGCGATCTTTTTCCCCGCCTCTTTCAGGATCTCACATACCCTGCGGGTAGTCTGGCTTTTCCCGCTGCCGGTACGCACGGCGCAAATAGCCACCACCGGTTTGACACTTTTCAGCATGGTACGGGCAGCGCCCATCAGCCGGAAGTCCGCCCCTGACTGAATGACCTGACTGGCCTTATGCATGACGTATTCGTGGGAGACATCGCTGTAGGAGAACACCACCTCATCCACTTTATATGTATGGATCAGGTCGGGCAGTTCTTCCTCAGGATAAATGGGAATGCCGTCAGGATAAAGAGAGCCGGCCAGTTGGGCTGGATATTTTCGGTCTTGGATATCCGGGATCTGAGTCGCGGTGAAGGCCACCACCTCGTAGTCTTGGTTGTCCCGGAAGAAGGTGTTGAAGTTATGAAAATCCCGCCCGGCAGCCCCCATGATTAGAACCTTAGTTTTAGCCATCTAAAAAGTCCCAATAAGTTCTTCCAGTGCTCTTTCTACCCCCGAAAGAAATTGACGACATTTTTTCTCTATATTTTGGACTTCCTCTCGGACAAAAGTATGATAATCCTCATAATCCCCGCTCGTCCTTTTTTCAAAACTGGCATCTAGAATTTTAGATAGCCTCCGATTGATCATAAGGGAACAAATTTTTTAGGGGTAGCCGCAGGCTTTACGCCTGCGTATTTATTCTCGCACCCATAAAGGGTGCGGCTACTTTTTCTATCTTTTTTAGATCTTTTCAGACACCGATTTCGCCTGGGTAAACAAGAGCAGATAATCCCTCCCCCCGGCTTTAGAGTCTGTCCCTGACATATTAAATCCCCCGAAGGGATGCACCCCAACCAGAGCCGCCGTGCACTTGCGGTTAAAATATAAGTTGCCCACATGAAAGATACTTCGGGCTCTTTCTAAATTCTTTCGGGACCGGGAATAGACCGCACCGGTAAGCCCGTAGATGGAATCGTTGGCAATTTCTAAGGCATGGTCGAAATCCCGGGCCTTGATGAAGACCAAAACCGGACCGAAGACCTCCTCCTGGGCCAACCGGGCTTTGGGGTCCACATCGGCGATGATTGTAGGCTGGATGAAATGCCCATCTCCCGGGGCCCGGCCTCCCCCCAATACTAACTGTCCCTCTTTTTTCCCGATCTCAATGTATTCTAGGATTTTGTCGCAGGCAGCCTGATCGATCACCGGCCCCATGAAATTTTTCTGATCCTCCACCGGACCCACAGTAACTTCCTTGGCCTTTTCGATTACCTGGGCCAACACTTTATCATAAACATCCTCGGTGACGATAGCCCGGGAACAGGCCGAACATTTCTGCCCCTGGAAGCCATAGGCCGAGCTGAAGATGCCCTGCGACGCCTCGGCCAGATCAGCGGTGCCGTCCACCACGATGGCGTCCTTACCCCCCATCTCCAGGATAACCCGCTTGATCCAGATCTGACCCGGCGGGACCTTGGCGGCCAGTTCATTGATCCGTAGTCCCACCTCCATCGATCCGGTGAAGGCGATGAAGCGGGTTTGAGGATGGCCCACCAGATGATCCCCGATTTTCCCCCCGGGGCCGGGAAGATAGTTTACCACTCCCGGGGGCAACCCCGCTTCTTCCAATACTTCCATAAACTTAGCGGCGACCACGGGGGCAGTGCTGGCCGGTTTCAAAACCACCGTGTTGCCGGTCACCAGCGAGGCGATGGTCATCCCTGCAAGGATAGCAAGGGGGAAATTCCAGGGGGGGATTACCGCTCCCACCCCTAAGGGGATATAGTAAAGTTCATTCTCCTCCTGCGGATGGAGTGTCAGGGGTTGAGGGCCGGCCAGCCGCTGCATCTCCCGGCCGTAGAATTCGCAGAAGTCAACCGCCTCAGCCACATCGGCGTCGGCCTCAACCCAGTTTTTCCCCTCCTCGTAAACCTCCCAGGCAGCCAGTTCAAACTTCCGCCGCCGCATGATCTGGGCCGCTTTAAACAGGATCCGGGACCTCTCCTCAGCGGGGACGAATTTCCAGTCTTGAAAAACATCCGAGGCGGCCCCTATGGCTCTATCTACCCGCAGGGTATCCGCCTTGGACACAAACCCTACGATTTCAGCTGGGTTTGAAGGATTTATGGATCTTATCTTCTCATCGGTCCTAATCCGCTCCCCACCGATAATCAAGTCGTATTCGCCCCCAAACTGGGAACGTACTGACTCTAAGGCTTTTTTCATCCGGTCACAATTTTCCCTGACCGAAAAATCGGTCAACGGCTCATTTCTGAATTCCTGGATCATCAGCACTCCTTAACTTTTCCAGTATCAATCTGGGCCCGCTGCAGCTTTCCGGAAAAATCCACGTAGATCGTCTTGATCTCGCTGAAGAATTCATAAACTGTCCATCCCCCCTCCCGGTGGCCATTGCCCGTCTCCTTGACCCCCCCGAAGGGCATGTGACACTCGGCGCCGATGGTAGGCCCGTTGATGTAGGTGATCCCCGCCTCCAGGTCCCTCATGGCTTTAAAAGCGGCGTTCACATCCTGGGTGTAGATAGAGGAAGAGAGGCCATAGTCGGTGTTATTATGCACGGCAATGGCCTCATCCAGGTCCTTCACCTTGATCACCGAGAGCACGGGGCCGAAGATTTCTTCCTTGGCGATTCGCATTTCCGGGGTCACCCCGGTGAAAATGGTGGGACGATAGAACCAACCCCCTTTACATTCATCCTCCTCGTAAAATCCCCCCCCACATCGCAGTTCTGCCCCTTCCTTCTGACCAATTTGAACGTATTCATGGACCGTATTCCGCTGATTTTCGTCAATGCAGGGTCCCATCTCCACCGATTCGTCCAGACCGTCACCGATCCTGATGGCATTGGCGCGGTTGATTAATTTATCTACAAAGTCGTAATGAATTTCTTGGTGTAAGATTAATCGGCTGGTGGCGGTACATCTCTGGCCGGTGGTGCCGAAGGCCCCCCAAAGCACCCCTTCTAAGGCCAGTTCCATGTTGGCGTCGGGCATGACGATCTGGGCGTTCTTGCCCCCCAGTTCCAGCGAGACCCTCTTCAGTTGGGCCCCGGCCCGGGCGTTAATGTCCTTGCCCACCGCCGAAGAACCGGTGAATGAGATCAAATCCACCCCCGGATGCTGAACCAGGGGGACCCCCACTTGGGTCCCCGATCCGTGTACGAGGTTAATAACCCCTGGCGGGAAGCCCGCTTCTAATATCAATTCAATCAATCGGGTGGCGGTGGCCGGGGTGAAGCTGGCCGGTTTGAACACTAAGGGGTTGCCACAGAGCAGAGCCGGAATGACCTTCCAGCAGGGGATGGCCATAGGAAAATTCCATGGGGTGATGAGTCCGGCTACCCCGATCGGCATACGGACGGTCATATTGAATTTATTGGGAAGCTCCGAGGGAACGGTATGGCCGAACAACCTCCTCCCCTCCCCGGCGGCGTAGTAGGCAGTATCAATACCCTCCTGGGTGTCCCCCCGGGTTTCCAGCAAAATTTTTCCCATCTCCCGGGTCATCAGTTTAGATATTTCTTCCTTATGCTGAACCATGAGGTCACCCAATTTCTGGAACAACCTGGCCCGCTCGGGAACGGGAACCAGTCTCCATGTCTGGAATGCTTTACAGGCCGCCTTTACCGCCTTATCCACGTCCTCCTTTTTAGATTTCGGAAAGGTGCCGACGACCTCATCCCAGCGAGCCGGATTTCGGTTTTCAAACCGCTCACCGCATTCAGCATCACACCATTTCCCGTCAATGAAATTAAAATATTTCTTGTCAGTGTCAATCATCTCTTTACCCCTTAAGTTAATCCATGACAGATGGTTTCGAAGTTGATGGTTCCCAAATTCGATAATATGCTGGCTGATAGCTACCTAAAAGGTGTTTATGCCATTGCTGGGGTCTCTGAAACGGTCACACTTACCAGGTAGCCCAGCCGTGACAGAAAATCTTGGCAATCTTCCCAGGTCATCCCAAATGCCCTCACATCCGCCAAGCCCACCCGGCTGACGATCCCCCGCAGGATTTCAAAGTCCTGCTCTTCGAAATCCGCCTCCATCATCGCCGACTCCGCCCAATTCACTAACCCTTTCAGCGTGATACGATGATGAAGGTAGTCAATGAGCTTCTGAGCAACCTTTGACGAGTAACCTTCATTAGAAAAAACAAGCGAACCCTAAAAATTTAGGTTCGCCACTGCCTCATTATTCCACTCCCTCTCCCATTCTCCAGAATCACCGTATCAATGTTGTAATCGTGGAACTTCGTTATTAATTTCACGGCTAAATATACACAATTTTAGCTATAATGTCAACCTAAATTTTTTTCTTTTTCAATAAAAAGGCGGAAAGAATGGCCTCTCCGCCTTGACTTTGCCCAGTGCCTCATTACCCGATCAACAACATCATCCTGACCCGGCTAAATTTACCAGCCTCAATTCATAGGAAAAAGTATAAATAAAAAAACCATTCGTTTACTCTTGAATGGTTTTAAGCCCAGTAGGTTAATTCAACCCCCCTTTAAAAGAAAATTTAAGGGGATACCACCTTCAATAGGTCTGATTCATAAACTTCTTTCACTCTTTTCCCGAAATAATTCATCTTGGGACTACTATGGGGCGTTCGCTCTGAACCATCCTTTTTATAGGCGCCGGTTGAATATAGGGTGCCCAGAATACCCGGGTTTTCTGAAATATCAAAACCCATTCCCCCCCAGCGCCTCTGAAACATCGCTATGTAAACCACAGCATATTGGATGTTCAAATCTACTGCCTTCAGTTTGCCGATCAGCTCATCCCTGTATCTGCTTTTAGGAAACCTCTTTCCTGTTTCCTTACCAAGATAATATGGGCTTAGAGGGTTGTTTAGATTCCTTTCGATCCAATATGCTGTATGAAGTTTAATCTGACAAAAACCAATGGAACTGTTTTTTCCATTTATAGCCAAAATAACATCTAATGCATCATCCTTCCAGTCGTAGTTGAGCATTCTCTCCGTATAAATAACGCTAAAGATTGTTCTAGGATCGACATTAAATTCTTCACAGGTTTTTATTATGACAGAACTCTTCGACAAAAGAACTTCTTCGGTGTCCGCAGATCCCCATGGAAAAGCAAAGATCAATATGAATGCTAAAAATTTCATGTTATTTTAACATCATTATCTTTCGATGGGCAGCGGATCTACAGGCCTGGATCTGTACGATGTAAAGACCACTCGCAACATCCCTGCCTGAATTATCTTTTCCGTCCCAAAAAAGACTGTAGACCCCCGCATCCTTTTCCTCGCTGACTAATCCCCGAATCTCCTGACCAAGAATATTATAAATATAAAGAATCACCATTGACCTTTCAGTCAGTTGATAATGAATGGTGGTTCCTATATTAAAGGGATTCGGGTAGTTTGAAGAAATCGCCACCTCTTCGATAGGAGTTTCTCCCCCTTTCTTCCCCCTTCCCGGAATCAAGTCTTCATCTAAAAGAATGCTTGCAACCATTACCAAAGGGTCATCAGGATAATTGCTGGCTAACTCCATAAAGGCTTCCCTTGCGGCTTCCCGATCATAAAGATCGTTCAAATAGATCAGTCCCTTGGTAAAAAGAGCCATTTTATCCAGCTCTGAGTTGGGAAATTGGGCCTGTACTCTCCGTATCTGAGAGAAGGCTTTTTGGTATCTCCCCTCATAACTCAAAAGTGTTGCATTGATCAATGAAGCAGTACCACCAATCTCCCTTATATTATGGAATCGGATCAGCCGGTTTAGTAAACCCCTAAAGCCAACCCTGCCAGATTCCCGATATGCCATCCAAAGAACATCTAAGGCGAAAAGCGAGGCCGACGAATCGGGATAAGAATTAATCACCCCTAAACATATCGCCATAGCAAGATTAAACTGGCCAGCCTCCAAAAGAAAACGAGCTGCCCAAATCCGTTGCCTGAGGGACAGGGAGTCAATTAAAGACATGGTCTGTTTGGCCACAGAAGTCTTGTTTGATTCCGGGGACAGGTCTAAATCGAAGTAATCATCATCAGGATTACTAGCTAACATCTTTGTCAAAGGTCTTCCCTCATTGGGATCTTCGGTTAGCCAAGGGATGTAGTCAATGCTAGAACCGCTATACATGTAAAACAATTGATCGGGATCTGGATCAGGTGTACCCCACCAGTTACCTTCAGCCATGATGTTGCAATTATAACTGGCACGAACTAGATAGGGATTCGTGTCGTAAACACTGTTGTTCATTCCATAATAGCCGCAGCCTTCCCCTAAAATGAGATTGGAGGAATATTTAGCATAAATTTCGTCACCGGAATTGTAAGCAATGATATTTTCTCCATGGGTATACAACCAGCCAAGTTGAGCAGAGGAATACCAATTGCAGTAGAGGCCCCTGGAACCATTGTAGGTAATAGTATTCTTATACAACTTCGGTGAAGAAGAATTACAATAAATCCCCCAAGATCCATTGTTGTTAATTTTATTATTCTTTATTAGCGGCTGGTTGCCGGTGCTGTTCGAATTATAAATAAGGATACCATAGTAGTTATTATTTTTTATTTCGTTTCCTTCAATAAGTGAATTCCCATTATAGCGTAAGTAAACTCCATATTTATTACCGCTTATAATATTATTTTTTATCGTCGGTGAACTCCCGTTGAAGCAAACCATCCCATAATAACCGTCCTTGACCTCACTATATTCTAATAGACTATTTCCACTGCCGTCCTCAAAAAAGATACCATACCAGTCTCCTGGGGTTGAATTTGTAGATTGAAAGATGATGTGATCCCCAGAAATTCCTTGAGCGGTGAGGGTCCCATTAACGATCAGTTCGGATTTGCTGGAATTATGCCCACCGCTTTGATCGTCGCTGTTAGCGGGAAAGGTAACAGTGGCCCCACGGAAAATAGTGAGGGTAACACCAGAATTTATAGTAACATCACCTGTAAGTGAAATGTTTCCTTTCCAGACTCTATCAGTGGTTACATGTCCACTGCCGGGCATAACTGCTGATACCTCATCAGAGTTTAATCCTTCTCCAATCTCATTAATGGCAGCAACGGCGTAATAATAGGTTGCTCCCGGACTTGTCTGATAGTCATCAACAAAAGAGGTTGTTACCGAAACACCGATTACTTCTGCATCCAAAGGATCTGTTCCGGTGGGTCTTCGATAGATTGCATATAATTCTGTCTCCCATTGTTCAGGAGAAGGATACCATTGTAGTTCAACAGTCATGTTGGAAGAATTAGCAGTAGCAACTAACCCAGTTGGAGGGGGTGGTGCTCCTGGCGGTGGATCAAAACCTACGAATCCCACATTATTACTCGTTTCATAGTAACCACCTATGTCGGTGACCTTGGCATAGCCATAAAACTCTATCAGTGAGCTGTAAACATTACCATCTAAATAAAACCTGAAATAAACAGTGTGGTAATTATGATCTTGCTCAAAAATATGTGGCAATATTCTTATCTCATTATTAAAACCTGTATCACTATCAGCAACTGTTCCATCGCCGCAATTTATTCTGTTATTGAAATCAACTATGTTGTTAGTCCCGATGCCGGCTAGAATATCTGACTGATCATGTGGGAAACCCTCAGAATCGGTTCCAGAAAGAAAAAGCTCTACTTTATTATTATCTAATTCATCATCATCGCATGTAATGTAAACTGCGACATAATAACCAAAATCACAGTAGATCCATGGATCAGATATTATAAAAGCACTGTTATTGTTGGTGTAGGGTAAAAGTTGCATGGGGTGCTTAGCTGCACTATAATTGGGAGAATGATAGTCCTCTGTTTCATAGTATTTTATATCAAGATGATTACCAGAAACAGTCCCAACATTTTGTCCTTCAGTAACAGACTCATCTTCTTCCAAGCTATGATTGATATGAAAATATCTTATATAAATTGAACCACTTTTTACAACAAATCCAGCATCATTTCTCCAATCAACTGTGCCGCTCCTAATAGCTTCAACCGATCCGGTAACCCCGATGTCAACACCCCTATGGAAATCATAGTCATATGGATCTTGACCTTCTTCAGGGGTCACACCATATTCTACATCACCCATGTTTCTTGGGCCAAATGAAGAGGACATATCGTCGGTGGTCCCTATGGGCCAGGTTGTAGTAAAAGACGGTGAGACTATTATTATGATTCCCATCAAAGTAATTATTGTTTTTTTCATTTTGCATCTACCTCCTTTCATCTAATTTTGACCGAAGAAACTTATTCTATTGGCAGTTTTATTAAAAAGGACGTTATTATTGTTAAAGGACTTGACAATTATCCAATCATCAAGATTTTTATCTTCGGATAAATCTTCCCCAGTATCTAAATCTAAAATGTGAATTGCGGAAATTTCGAAACGGACATTAGTTTGAATGACAAGTTTATTACCATCAATATAGGCTTCTTGAATTCTATGACTACCTCTTTTTGTATGAGTGTAGCTCCATAATTTGCGACCCGTTGATACATCCACCAACGAAATATTTTTTTTACCTAGAACAATTAACCTATTATCATTTATAAGCTTAATATTTTTAATTATTTTAAAACTATCATTTTCCCACAGAACGTTCCCTTTAGAATCAAACATGATAAGTGTATAAGGATACTGCGCAATCTTCTCTTCAAAAGGCAAGTTATAAGCAGCTACAGTTATGCGGTTCTTGTTTAAGGCAGTCACACTGGCTGCATCGAATGCTGAAACCCATATTTCTTTGCCACTAATTTTGGAATAAATTTCTTTTTCTACTTCAACCTTATTATTAGCTATATTAAAGATTATAAAAGTGAGTGGCTTCCTAGTAGCAGTCTTCTTGTCTTCATCATAAACGGCTTTTTGTAAAAGAACAACAACCCTATTCTCGTCCAAAAAACAAGCATGAAAACATGAATAATCTTTTTTAGTAGGATGTAATATTTCTTGTCCGTTAGCAAGATCAAAGACCTGAAAGTGACCTGCTGCTTCCTCCATGCTGACTCTAGTGGTAATACCATATTTTCCATCTTTTGATATGGTCAAACCAGGATCAGTTACCCATACTTCCCATAACTTATTCCCCTCTTTATCAAAACAAGCATTCCGTCGTTCATCTCTTAAATTATAGTCGTATGCAACGACAATCCTATCAGATTCATCAGCTAAAGATACATTACCAACCCAGTTAAAACTCTTTTGCCAGAGTACTCTGCCCTCAATATCAAAGAGAGTTACTTTTCCATCACCACCAGGCCTTGCTTCAGTCAAAACAGCAATCTTATCACTACTAGTAAAAGCTTTAGAAACAGGCTGATCAAAACTCTTTTCGGCCAAGATTTTTTTGCCCGGAAAGAGTTTTTTCAATACTTCCTGTGCCTCCACAGCCCCCTGAAAAATCAAACCGGAGACTGAAAGCAATGCCAAGTAAAAAAGAATCTTTCTCATTTTAATGTCCTCCTATTTTGGGTTCTTTAATTACAAATGGCTAGAAAAGGTAAGTCAGGCCGCAATAAAAAATTTTATCAACATGTCTGTAACCTATTTTTCAAGCTTTTATAAAAATATAATTAATATAAATCGAAAAGTCAAGAGATTTTTTAATTTTTTATTTTTTTTGCCAGAAACCGCAACTATATTCCAACGGTAGAAGTAGATGCAGGATGAAAATAAGGTCGAATCGGGGTCATCCACATCGGTCACATAATCATATCGGCTTAGGGTAACCGATGAGTCCGCTCCTAACGTTCTAATTTTACTTTCTTGCTGGTGTCTGTCTAACGTTTCCGGAGACAGGCACCTCGATAATAGGCTGTAAGGAGCTGTTGGTGTGGACGGTGATCTTGCCATCTATTCTACCGATAGGGGCCTCGGGTTTAAGCCACACCTTGACCTGGATACGATTAACCTCCTCCGGAAGGACGATCTCTGGTGTGAGCCAATTTGAGCTGGACTCCACTCTGGTTATCTTTAGACCCCCCCCCTTATTTTTTATGAGGGTTATCACCCTCGAAGTTGGCCTTCCGGGGTTGACCAACCCAAAGTATATCCGCTCTGGGACAACCGTTATTTCCCCACTGACATTTAAATTTATCGGCACCCTGATGTTTGGCTCTCTGGGGTCATCGGTCTGGATTGTTATCAGACCCTGGGTCCATCCGACAGGCGCATCGGGGCCCACTTTGAGGGCCACCCGGTACCTTTTGCCCTGCTCCAGCGGCTGAAGCTCCGCAGTTATAAACTCCTTGTTGCTTTCAACATTAAATACCTTTAGTTTCCCCTGTCCAACTTTAGTAATGTTAATGGAAGGACTTTGAAACTCCTCACCCTTCTGAACATTCAGGCTCAATCGCTTTGGGGTGACAACTATGTCCCCTTTGATATTGGCCGTCACCAATACATCAACCACCGGTTGCCTTTCATTGTCGGTATAAATTATTAGTCTCTCATTCAATCTGCCAAAGGGGGCCTCGGGACCCAAAGTTACATCAATCTGGTACACCCCTTCTTCAGAAATTTTGGACAGTTTTATCCTCAGATGTTCAGACCCGCTTTCTACTTCCCTCACTTTCAACTCTTCTCCTTTGGCGGGGAAGACGGTAAGCTTGCGGGATGGGGAATCGCCCATGATCACGTTTCCAAAATCTAACCGGTTCGGTTTGACGATCACCGCCTGTTTGATCATCCCCTCGATCCGCAATATCAGGAGAGGCTCATCCGGATCGTTGGAGGTAACCGTGATGGATTGGCTGGTTCGCCCCTTACGTTTCCCCGGGCTAAAAGTGACCTGTATCCTACCCTCATCCTTTGGTGGTATGACTTTTTCCGACAGCAACGCTGCCGTACACCCTCACCCCGGTTTTATCTTCACTATTTTCAAGACTCCCAAGCCGAGATTCTTAAACTTAAAGACATGGGTCACCTTTTCACCCTGATAGATCTCACCAAAATTGTAGACCAGCTCCTCAAATTCAATGTCCGGTTGGGGTTCGGTCTCCGTCGGTGGACGGGAAGGTTCAACTTGCTCGGCTTTGCTGAGCACGGGAGCCTGTACGCTGGTCCCTTCATCCCCAGCGGCGACCAAATTGATGACCGCTAAACCAACAGAAATTATGAGGATTAAAAAAGCAGCTTTTAACCCCGTGTTCCTCATGGTTCCCATCTTTCCGCTAAAGTCTGAGTTGGGTCTAAATAATTTCTAGACCACATCGGCGCGGCTCCTATCTAACTAGCGTAGATACTTCCTTCTGTGGCTATCACAAAGGTGGTAGGGATAACCTTTATTCCAAAAAAGATTTTTAAGTTAATCCGTAGCTCAGTAGTAAATGATTATGATGTGTTTTGCTAATGCTGCAATCTATTTTTTATCATATAGTGTTTCTTTTAACACCCCATCAATCCGATCCACCAGCACGAACTCCAGTTTTTTCCGGATAGTATTCAAAACTCTTTTAAGTCCTTAAAATGAAATATCTTTTAAAATGTTATTCTCTCTCTATCTCGTTAATAATAGCCTTGATTCTAAGTTTAAGATCTGGTATCTTGTTCTTTACAACATCCCAAACTGATTCATAAATAATCCCAAAATATTTATGTATAAGAATATCTCTTAATCCCGCCATTTTTTCCCACTCTATTCGGGGATACTTTTTCCTGAAATCATTAGATAAATTTTTGGTGGCTTCACCAATCACCTCAAGAGATCTCACAAAGCTCCTTTTAAGAGTTCCATTATTGATAAATTCCTTAAAAGTAAGTTTCTCAGAATTCTGCAGAAGATATTCTGTTTCATCCAAAATATGTTTTAAAAAAGGCTTAAATTGTTTCAAGATATTCTATCTCTCTTATAATATGTGGCTTTATATAAGGACTTAGACTACTCTCAGTTATAAGTTCCACCTTTCTGCCGAATAAATCCTCAAGATGAAAAACTAACTCCATGAAGTTATCAAAATAACCTGTGAAATTAACATCAAATGCAGTCCGGTCAAACTCAACGAGAAAATCAATATCACTTTGCTTTTTTTGTTCCCCTCTTACATAAGAACCAAATAGTCCTATCTTCTTAACTCTATATCTTTTTAGAACGTCACTATGCTCTTTGAGTATTTTGAAAATCTCTTTATCTGTAAGGTTTTTAGTTTTCATCCTACCTTACCAATACTTAAACATTACAATTAAACTGATTCCCACAGATTATTCAGTTTTGTCAACCATGGCTTCCTTTAGCACCCCATCAATCCGGTCCACCAGCACGAATTCCAACTTTTCCCGGATGATGTCCGGGACTTGTTTTAAGTCCTTTTCGTTCTGCTTGGGGAGCACCACCTTTTTGATACCCGCCCTCCGGGCGGCGATGACCTTTTCCTTAATTCCCCCCACCGGAAGCACCTGGCCCTGGAGGTTGATCTCACCGGTCATGGCCACATCGGGTTTAATAGACCGGTCAGAGAAAAGGGAGGCCAGCGAGGCCACCATGGCAACCCCGGCCGAGGGACCGTCCTTAGGGGTGGCTCCGGCGGGAACATGGAGGTGAATATCACTCTTCTGATAGAAATTCTCGGCAATGCCCAGTTCCTTAGCGTGAGCTCGTACATAGCTTAAGGCAATCCCGGCCGACTCCTTCATCACATCTCCCAGTTGACCGGTAAGTTCTAAGGATTTCCCCCCCTTCATCCGGGTGGATTCCACAAAGATCACCTCTCCCCCCACCGGGGTCCAGGCCAGGCCGGTGGCCACCCCCACCTCGGCTCGGCGGAGGGCCAGCTCGGGAATGAATTCCTCCGGACCCAGAAAATCTTCCAGGCGGTCCGGGGTAACCCTAACCATTTCCCGTTTGCCGGTGGCAAAATCCTTAGCCACCTTCCTGCAGATAGCGGCGATCTTCTTCTCTAAGGTGCGCACCCCGGCCTCCCGGGTGTAGCCGGTGATGATCTTTTCCAGGGCCCTTTTGGTAAACCTGATGCTCTTTGGGGTCAGTCCGTTCTCCTCAATCTGCCGGGGGACCAGATACCGCCTGGCGATCTCCAGCTTCTCTATGGTAATGTAGCCGGGAAGTTTAATGATTTCTAATCGGTCCAAAAGCGCCGGGGGAATGGGGGTCAGCACGTTAGCGGTGGTAATAAATAAAACCTTTGAAAGATCGAAGGGAACGTCCAGATAGTGATCGGAAAAAGAATGGTTCTGCTCCGGGTCCAACACCTCCAGCAGGGCTGCCGCCGGATCGCCCCGAAAGTCCTGTCCGATCTTATCCACCTCATCCATCATAAACACCGGGTTGTTGGACTCAGCCGCCCGTATCTTCTGAATGATGCGGCCGGGAAGGGAACCGATATAAGTCCGCCGGTGACCCCGTATCTCAGCCTCGTCCCTCACCCCCCCCAGGGAGATGCGGACGAACTTTCTCCCCAGGGCCCGGGCAATGGACATCCCCAGGGAGGTCTTTCCCACCCCGGGCGGACCCACGAAACACAAAATCGGCCCCTTACTGGACTCTTTAAGCTTTCTCACCGCCAAAAATTCCAGCATGCGCTCCTTCACATCCTCCAGACCGTAATGGTCGGTATCCAGGATCTTCTGCGCCTGGTAAATGTCCATCCGGTCCTCCGTCCCCTTGTTCCATGGCAGGGTGACCAGCCAATCGAGGTAAGTGCGGGAAACGGTATATTCAGCAGCCGCCGGGGGCATCTTGGAAAGCCGGTCCAGCTCCTTTAAGGCCACCTTCTGGACTTCCTCGGGCATATCAGCCGCTTCGATCTTCTCCTTAAGCTCCCTGACCTCGGCCGTCTGCTCGTCCTCCTCACCAAGCTCCTTTTTGATCGCCTTAAGCTGCTCCCGAAGCAGAAATTCCCGCTGGTCCTTATCAATCTTGCTCTTCACCTCGCTCTGGATCTTAGACCCCAGCTCCAGAATCCTCAACTCCCGGTTCAGGAAGACCAACACCTTTTTCAGCCGTTCCTCCACATCAGCGGTGGCCAGGATATCCTGCTTCTGGATCAGGTCTATATTAAGATTGGAGGTGATCAGGTCGGCCAGGCGGTCGGGTTCCTTGATATTGTAGACGGCGATCTTGAGCTCATCGGTCAGGTAAGGGGAAAAGTCAATGATTTTGAGGAAGACATCGTTGACCTCTTTCATGAGGGCTTCAACCCGTATGCTCATCTTGATCCGTTCCCCCATGCGGGCAACCAGTCCCTTAAGATAGGGTTCTTCCTGGATAATCTGTCTTAGGACGATGCGGGCGTTCCCCTGTACCAACAGCCGGAGACTTCCATCGGGAACCCGGAACATCTTCAAGATGGCGGCTACTGTGCCCACCGGATAGATCTGCTTTTTGTCCCGATCTTTAGTGGTAAAAATCCCCACCAACTTATTCCCAGACAGGGCATCGTTAACCAGTTTAATGGCGTTATCGTCGCTAATGACCAAAGGGGCGATGACGTGGGGAAAAATCACCATGTCATTCACCGGAAGAATGGGCAGCTTTTCAGGGATGGGAATATCACCCTTCAGGTCTATTTCTAATGATTTATCGGTTTCTTTCATGTTTTCCTCAACTGAGTGTCACATTACTTAGATAATTATTCAATCGGTATATCCGTAGATTCTCCGGGCATGGGTTTTAGTTTCTTCAGACGAATCTCCAGGAATCCGGCCTGGTATTTGGCCTGAATCTTATCCTCCTCGATCTGGCCGTCGATCTTAATCCTACGTTCAAACGGACCAAACTCGATCTCCATCTTATGGTAATGCCGCTTCCCAAATCCGGTGAACTCCTCCCGAATGCCCCGGATGGTTAACACCCCGTCTTCGAAGGTCATGTGGAGATTCCGCTCTTGGATTCCGGCGATGTCCATGATGATCACGAATTCATCTTCGGTCTCGAATACATCAGTGGAGGGCCGCCAGCCCCGATCCCGGCTCCAGAGCGGGGGCCTCTTCAGGTTAAAGAAATTGGAGAAGAGAAAATCCATCTCCTCCTTCATGGACTGAAAATCCTTCAGCCACCGCCTATCAAAGTCTGTCATTTTCAGTCTCCCCATCCTCTTAACTATAATGATAATCCCAATATTACGTGTGTTTAGGTGCGAAGTGTGAAGTTCGAAGTGTAAAAAGTGCATAGAAGTTATTTGGGCGAAGTACTAAAAGATAATTTCGCATTATAGCTTGCTTCACACTTACCATAAAGCGACCCGATTTCTTTATTTCAAATTTAAATTTGTTTTGTTTTGTTGGAACGGAACTCGGTTATAGATTGTCTGCACCTGGGTCAGGAGACTTTCCAGTTGGTTTAGGTGCAGCATGCTGGCGGCGTCGCTTTTCGCCTTATCAGGGCTGGGATGGGTCTCGATAAAAAGGGCGCTCACGGCTCCGGTGGCCACCGCCGATCGGGCCAGGGGGAAGATAAACCTGGGGTCGCCCCCCGAACCCCCCTGCCCCCCGCCGGGTTTTTGCACCGAGTGGGTGACGTCAAACACCACCGGATACCCCATTTCCGCCATTATCACCAGCCCCCGCATATCCACTACCAGGTCATGGTAGCCGAACACGGTCCCCCTTTCAGTCACCATGATCCGATCATTCCCCGCCGACCGAGCCTTCTCTAGGATGAATTCCACATCGTCGGGGGCCAGAAACTGACCCTTTTTGATATTCATGGGTTTTCCCGTTCGGGCCACCGCCTGCACCAGGTCCGTCTGTCGGCACAGGAAGGCCGGGATCTGGATCACATCCAACACGGATGAAGCCGGCCCTACCTCTTCTACACCATGAACGTCCGAAAGGACGGGTACCCCCACCCCTTCCCGCACCCGGGCCAAAATTTTCAGCCCCTCCTCTAACCCCGGCCCCTGATAGGAATCAACCGAGGTCCGATTGGCCTTGCGGTATGATGCCTTGAAGATAAAAGGCATCCCCAGGCGACCGGCGATACGCTTGATCTCTCGAGCCACCTGAAGGGTCAACCCCTCGCCCTCAATAACACAGGGTCCGGCAATTAATACCAAGGGATTTTCCCCCCCAATTTTTATCTCTCCAACTTCTACAGTTCTCATTTCTAATTAATCTAGATTAGTTTTTCTCTTCCTTTCCAATTTGACCCAGAAATTTCAACGCTTCTTGCGTAAAATCCTCTGCATCCACAATTAAACCCTCAACAGTTTCTTTTGCAAATTTTGAAGAAACGACATAATCACTATCCCTACGAAGTCCGTAGGATCTGCTAAGAATTTTGGCGTATTTTTTTCCCATTATTCCGGTCTTAACAAGATGTTTAACAAATAGATTAATTACACCGTTATGGGATTCACCCTTAAATTTAGCTTCAATAATAGGGCATTGGCTATATGAAATATGGAATAATAGCTTCTGTTCACTGCCGCTGATAGAATATTATTATCCAATAGAACTTTAACAGCCCTCAGGTCCTCCTTAGATTTTTCAATTTCCAACTCAATTTCGTTCATAAATTATTTTTCCCTCTTCCAGCACATTTAGGATGAACGAAAATTTATGGGCCACCATATCTTCATGTTCTATTCGGGAACGAATTACGGAGGCAAAAAGAACTTCGTTCTTGAGGCCCACGTCAACCTCAATATCCAGTAGCCGCTCTGGTAACCCATCGTCATCGGATATTACGAAAAGGTCCACGTCGCTATCCGGCCAGCGGTATTCTCCGCGGGCGGCGGAACCGTAGAGAATGATCTTCTGGATGCTGTCTTTTCCCTTCTTCTTTATTTCCCTGACCAAATCTTTCAGGGCATTATTTACTTTTTTGTCCAGAATTGGTACTGACAATTTCACTTTATCCTCTATGTCCTTAATTTTGTACCCTTAGTTGAATTTCTTTCCGCCCGCAGTTTTTTTGCATGGGCAAGCTCCCATTCGTCCCTCTGTTTATTTGCTTCTTCTATGCTCCGGTATTTGAAAATCCCTTTGGGATAACTTATGGGACAAAGTTTATTGGCAAAATCCCAGAGTTCAGCCACTCTATCAAAATATGCCTCGTCAGGGTGGAAATTCCATAAAGCCCTTTCCGCTTCTTCAAAAGTTTTGTACTTAAAGACAGGCATATTTATTACTCCTTTAATAAGATTCTTTTAGGTCGGGATGATTCAATTTTCTTTCTTTGATGAGTTCTCTCAAAAACATAGCGTCAATTTTATCTTGATAACGTACAGTATCTTTCTTAAGACGGTATAATGTATCAGGTGTTCCAATCCTTATTTTTATATCTTGATAGTCAATAATTTCATATTCCAAATCTTCATAAGCGGCAACATCACCTAAACGTGTCATAATGTCAATATAAAAACCATTAGGGGTCCCATAACGAATAACGGGATAATTATCTAACTCATTCAAGGTGATTTCTTCAATAGACGGGTCTTCAAAAATCAAATGCAGAGCTTTTCTAAGGTGTTCAATATTGTTAGGATCCCTTTTAACAAGAATGTCCATGTCACGGGTTAACCTTTCCATCCCATGAAAAATCACAGCAACCCCTCCGATTAGGATATAATCCACCTTTTGCTCATCAAGACCTTTTAAAATCCGTATAAAATATTTGAATTGATCTGCCATACTTCACCTGCAGGATGAACTTTCCTTATACTTGAGGGCCGCCTTCACGAATTCCCGAAACAGGGGATGGGCCTGAAGGGCCCTGGATTTTAGCTCGGGATGAAACTGACCGGCCACAAACCAGGGGTGAGCCAGGATTTCTATCATCTCCACCAACCTCCCATCCGGGGACAACCCGCTGAAAACCATTCCCCTATCTTCCAAAGTTGACCTGAAGGCGTTGTTGACCTCATAGCGATGGCGGTGGCGCTCGCTGATCCTTTCCTTCCCGTAGGCCCGGAAGACCAGTGTCCCCTTCTTCAAATGGCAGGGATAAGCCCCCAGCCGCATGGTTCCACCTTTTTCGGTTATCTTCTTCTGATCGGGCATAAGGTCAATAACCGGGTATTTACATTTGGGGGAGAACTCCCGGGAGTTGGCCCCCTTCAGACCGCATACGTTCCGGGCAAATTCGATGACGGCGCATTGCAGTCCCAGGCAGATGCCAAAAAAGGGAATATGGTTTTCCCGAGCATATCGAATGGCCTCAATCTTCCCCTCGATTCCCCGCTCCCCGAACCCCCCGGGGACCAACAATCCGCGGATGTCTTCAAAAAACTTATCCGGCCCGTTTTCCAAAACATCCTCGGCCTCGATCCATTTGAGGGTAACCCGGGCCCGGTTTTCCACTCCGGCGTGGGTAAAGGATTCGATGATGGATTTGTAGGCATCCCGAAGCTCAACGTACTTCCCGCAGATGCCGATGGTCACCCCTGAACTGGGATTTTTAATCTTCTCCACCATCGCCCCCCAACGATTAAGGTCAACGGAAAGGGTCTTTAAATTCAGCTTCTGGGTCACGATCTCCCCCAGCCCGGCCTTCTCCAGATTCAGGGGCACCACATAGATGGAATCCACATCCCTGGCGTCAATCACCGAATCCGTTGATACGTTACAGAAAAGACCGATCTTCTCCTTGACTTCCCGGGTGAGCCGGCGTCCGGTGCGGCAGAGGAGAATATCGGGTTGAATCCCGATCTCCCGCAGTTCCCGGACACTATGTTGGGTGGGTTTTGTCTTCAGCTCATTGGCCGCCTTTATGAACGGAACCAGCGTCAGATGGATGTAAAGAGCATTATCATCTCCTACCTCGAGGCCAAACTGGCGGATGGCCTCCAGAAAGGGAAGACCCTCAATGTCCCCCACCGTACCCCCAATTTCGGTAATCACCACATCGTATCGCACCGAGCCCTCCTTGGCCACCCCCCGAATCCGTCGCTTGATCTCATCGGTGATATGGGGGATAACCTGGATGGTCGCCCCCAGATAATCCCCCCGCCGCTCCCGGCTGATGACGGTGTCATACACCTGGCCAGTAGTGGAGTTGTTCAAATAGCTCATATCCTGCTGAATGAAGCGCTCGTAGTGTCCTAAATCGAGGTCGGTCTCGGCTCCGTCCTCGGTAACATAAACCTCCCCGTGCTGGAAGGGACTCATGGTCCCGGGGTCCACGTTAATGTAAGGGTCAAGCTTAAGTATGGTCACCTTAAGACCCCTGGATTTCAACAGCAAGCCCAGTGAAGCGGCGGCAATCCCCTTCCCCAAAGAAGAGACCACCCCACCGGTAATAAAAATGTATTTGGTGCGATTCGGTCTGGGCATATGAAAATCCCTATAGAAAGCCTACTTTTCTAACATCCCCCGAATTATTTCCAGATCTGCCGGGGTATCCACCCCATGAGAATCAAAGGCTGTTATGACCACTCGGATGGGATAGCCATTCTCCAGAATTCTCAACTGCTCCAAATTTTCCATCCTTTCCAATGGTGAGGGACCCCACTGCTTGAATTGGAATAAAAATACTTTCCGGAACACATAGAGGCCGATGTGTTTAAAATACAGATCTTCGGTCCCCCCATTTCGACTAAAGGGAATGACGCTCCGGGAAAAATAGAGGGCGTTATCCCGGCTATCCATGACGACCTTGACCACATTGGGGTCGGTCAACTGGACCGGATCATGGATGGGCCTTGCCAAAGTGGTAACTTCAACATCCGTATTATCAAGAAGGGGCTTAATCGCTTCATTGATCATATCGGGCTCGATCAGGGGTTCATCCCCCTGAATATTTGCGATGATCTCGCCTTCAAGCTCCCTAGCTGCATAGGCCACCCGGTCGCTGCCCGTTGGGATGTCCCTAGGCGTAATAACAGCCTTCCCCCCGAAACCCCGAACCGCCTCCAGGATCCGGGGATCGTCGGCAGCCACCCAAACGTCATCCAACATCTTTGCCCGGCAAGCCTGCTCGTAGACCCATTGGATTACCGGTTTCCCCGAAAGGTCTGCCAACACCTTCCCCGGGAAACGGGCCGACCCATAGCGAGCCGGAATAACCCCGATTACCTTAGCCAAAGGAACCCCTTTCCTTAATCAATTACTAAACTTTGACAAAATTATCAAAATTTATAAATCACAAACAAATCGGTCAGGTCAGTCAGGCGCCTGACTGACGCCGGACTGATCGGATTTTTCTTCAATGGGTACCCGTCCTTTTCTCAGGGTTCTAAGGAAAACCCCTAAACCCAAGAGCAAGCCTGGAAAATATAAAAACCAAGGGAATGCAGTAGGAACGACTTCATCCAGAACCAGCCGGTAGTTTATGATAAAAGAAAGGACAATTGCCAGGGCCGCTAATCCTAATAGGGTCCATTCGACCCGGGTCAGAGCCAGGGCGAACCCCCTGGTTCGTAGCAGGATCACCGCCAAGCCGCCGCCGATAAAAAATAGCGATACGATCATCGGGGCCAGCACGGGACCGATCCAAGGAACTGGAATCAGGAAAAGAATATCCCAGGTAAAAAAGGAGGACGGCCAACCCAGTATCATTTTCAGAAAGACGTAATAGAAGATGTCCCAGAGGCCGAAGCTTAAGAGAAAGTAGGCCAATTTTTCCACCATATCCCGTCCGCACAGCACACCAATGGCCACCAGCATGACCAGGGTGGCCAGCTCCCGCCCCAGCTCTACGGCCACCAATGTAGCGGGCATGGCCTGCAGGGGAAAGGCAAACCCCTGGGGATAGAAAAGATCCCTTAAATAGACTACCACCGCCGCCTCTAAGTAGCCCATGGCGATGGCGAACAGGATAACCCATAAAACCTTTTTTGACATTAGTTACGTTAATAAACTCAGGCTTTTTGAATACTGAACATGCGATACAGGTTTTCCCCAAGAAGCTCGGGGCTCAGGTTGCGGATTAGCTTTCCACCCTTGGTTAAGGAGATCTTTCCCGTCTCCTCGGAGATCACCACTGCTGTGGCATCGGACTCTTCGGAAATACCCAGGGCGGCTTGATGGCGGGTGCCCAGGGCTTTGATCCACCTCGGATTCCCCGTCAGGGGGAGAATACACTTTGCCGCCAGCACCAGATCATTCCCAATGATCACCGCCCCATCATGCATGGGGGTGAGGGGGGAAAAGATGGAGACTAACAGTTCAGTAGAGACCTCAGACTGTATCTTGATCCCGGTCTCCATAATCCCCCGCAGGCCTGTATCCCCTTGTAAAACGATAAGTCCCCCATACTTCTTTTGAGAAAGTTCTTTTGCCGCCCGCACCACCTCTTCGATTACCCGACTGCCCCGGATTCGGAACACCCGCCGTAGTAAGCGGGACTGACCGAGTTGGGTCAACCCCCGTCGCAGCTCGGGCTGAAAGATGATCACAAAGGCGATCACCCAGACGGTGGCCACACTCTGGATTAGCCACAGCATCCCGCTCATGTTAAGGATAAGGACAATGATGTAAACGAACAGAATGATTATTAGGCCTAAAAACATCTGGGCAGCCCGTGTCCCCCTCATGACCTGATATAATTTGTAAAAGATAAAAAAGATAGCCAGTACGTCCAGGATGTCAATCAGGGTAACCGAAAGAAACCCAATCCGAAAAAGCTCCATATTTCAATCCACCATTTCCAAGTTCGTCCCGACAGAGAAAAATCGGTTCTTCACCATTAAATAATTATCACTCAACCGATTTAACGGGGGCGGGAAAATCCAGCATATACAGGGGCTCTAAGCGATCTATATCCCTTCCCTCCCCGGTATGCAATTTCCCCCCCCCCAGCACGGCCACCGTAGAGGGTCGGGGGTAGTTCAGGGAACTAGGGACGAACAGGGCCTGCTCCTTGAGCCCCCCCTCCAGGTCCTCCCGGAACCGAAAGGCCCCGTCACCCATAAAAATAGTCTTTTCCTTTATCCCTTCCATTAACGCCCCGGGGGTAACCGGCCGAAAACGATCCTCCTGGATCAGACTGGACCCCTTCCAGCGGTAAAGCCCCCCGTAAACCAGCCCCCTTCCGGCGTCAAGGAGGGGACAGATTGGAAACCGGGTGAAGGGCAGTTGAGAGGCCAGCACCGTCAGGGTAGGAACGGCCACCAAGGGGAGTTCAAGGCCGTAGGCCAGCCCCTTGGCGTAGCCCATCCCCACCCGAAGTCCCGTAAATGACCCCGGCCCGGCCGAGATGGCGATCCCAGAAAGGTCTGTGAGGGATAGACCCGCTTCCCCCACCACTCCTGAGACCATGACCGCCAGGAGTCTGGACTGAAGGTGACGTCCCCGGATGCAATGCTCTACCAAAATATTTTTCCCTTCAGCAAGGCATACTCCACAGCACTCACCAGAGGTCTCTAGGGCTAATGTCCGAAATCCCATAAACTATCCGCTTTCATAAGGCAACTTCTTAACAAATCGATCATGTGCCCGACTGATTAGAATTTGTTTCGGCCTATGGCTCGTAGAGCCATAGGCTCTGAGAGATTTCGACCCACCTGCCCCACACTGTGCGTGGCGGGCAGGTATTCGAATTTCGGATTTTCTTATCCCAAGATCGTTCCGACTGACATCGTACCTCGTCGGCTTACCTGTCCGGGGCTAGACGCTCAGACGAGGAGCGTAGCCTCCCATGGATCGTATGACCGCATGGCCCAGGGAGGCGAAGCTTCACTATGTGCTGAATATGGATGTCCCGAGCCTTTTCTTCCCCCGGGACGTATTTTAACTCTACCTCCCAACGATTTGGGGGCAAAAGCCCCTTTGCTTTCTCCGCCCACTCAATTAAGCTGATCCCAGAGCCGTTAATAAATTCATGAAACCCTAAACCCAGAATATCCTGGGTGGAGTTCAAACGGTAAAGATCAATGTGATAGATAGGCACCCTCCCCTCATACCGGGCCATAAGGACAAAGGATGGGCTCCGGACCCCCTTTTTTACACCCAGCCCGGCGCAGATGCCCTTAACCATCACCGTCTTCCCCGCCCCCAGTTCCCCCATCAGGGCGACCACGTCCCCTTTAGCTAACCGGGAAGCCAGCATCCTTCCCACCCCCAGGGTCTCTTTTTCACTGTGGGTCACCGTTATCCAATTATCCATCTATCCATTAATCCATTATTTCATCCTTCCTCTGTCCAAGTCTTATAATTTCTTAGATGTTAAAGTAATCACTGGCAAGATCATTTCTTCCAGGGAAACCCCGCCGTGTTGAAAGGTATCCTTGTAAAGGTTTAGATAGTGGTGATATTGAGTGGGATAGACGAAATAGTAGTTCTCCTTGGCCAGCAGATAGGTGGTATTTATACCCATACGGGGCAGTTTATACTGGGCTGGATCGGTGATCAGGATAGCCTGTTTGGGGTCGCATTTCAGGTTACGCCCGTATTTATACCGCAGACTGGTGGAAGTCTCTCGATCGGCCAGCACCCGGGCCCCCTTGAGTCCCCGAATGCTCCCGTGATCGGTCGTTACCACCACCACCGCATCCTGCTCCGAAAAGGCCTTCAAAATCTGAAACAGGGGGGAATGCACAAACCAGGAGCGGATCACCGACCGATAGGCCGCCTCGTTAGGGATCATCTCTTTCAACACCCCCGAGGAGCTCCGTGAGTGGGTCAGTATATCCACAAAATTGAAGACCATGGACACCAACGGTAGGTGAAAATAATTCGCCAGATGGCGCTCGGTATAGTAAGCCTCCTCAACATCCAGGACCTTCACGTATTTTGCCCCCGGTTTTAAGGATAGACCCGATTTAGAGAGCTGCCGATCCAGCAGTTGCCGCTCATAGCGGTTGCTAGATGATTCGTCCATCTCGCCCCGGGCCCAGATGTCAGGATATTCTGATTCAATCTCACCCGGAAACAGCCCACTGAAGATGGCGTTGCGGGCGTAGGGGGTGGCACTGGGCAAGATGGAATAATAGTAATCCCTCTGAACCTGGAAGTAATCATAAAACAAGGGCTCAATAGCCAGCCACTGATCCAGTCTCAGGCAGTCAATCACCAGAAATAATACATGTCGGCCCCGGGCCAGATGGGGAACCAGAAATTTAGAAACCACGTCCACTGAAAGGGGGGGACCATCCTCCCGACTTCTCAGCCATCCAGGATAATTCTGCTCAATGAACCGGCCAAACCGCCGATTACATTCCGCCCATTGATCTTCCAGAGTCTGCTTTAAGCCCAGGTCTGGATACCGATCCAGTTCCACCGCCCATTGGGAAAGTTTCAAGTAAATGGCCATCCAATCACCCCAATCTGGGGGAAGATCGAGGAGAAGGGCGATCTCCTTAAGTTCGCTCAGGTAGTCCCGGGACAATCTTTCCCTGGCTAAGGCCTTACTTTCGATGATCTTTTTCAACACCAGCAGGATCTGGCTGGGATTAACGGGCTTGGTGAGGTAATCCTCGATGCTTAAGCCGATGGCCTCATCCATGAGCCTCTCCTCCTCGCTCTTGGTAATCATGACTACCGGCAACTGTGGGTTGAGGTTCTTGATCTCGATCAGGGTAGAGAGGCCGTCTTTGCCGGGCATCATCTCATCCAGCAGAACTACCTCGAAGGGTTCCTCCCGAACCAAGGAGACGGCGTCATCCCCATTGGTGACCGCCTTGACCTCATAACCCCGTTCCTCTAAAAAAAGAATATGGGGCTTAAGCATCTCAATCTCATCATCGGCCCAGAGTATTTTCTTCCTCTCAGCAGGCAAAACATCCCCTATTTAATCATCTTAGAATGACTAAAAATTGACTTCAATAAAATGAATAGGTTACGTAAGACGTTTATCAGTCGGGCGCCTGACCGAACCGAATGTCTCAGAAACCCCTCCATAAATATCGTGGTTGTTCAGTTGCCCCGAACCTTCGGGGCTAAGCTCATCTTTTTAGACACCCATGCCCAGGAATCAATTGTTCTTGCTAATGGAGGGAAACTTCCATCCTTTTTCTTTTATGGAAGAGGCAGATTTTATCATATCCTGCCTCCTCTACCGCCGCCACCAGCCGATCAAAGGCCCAGCCCACTTCACCGGGGCGGTGGGCGTCCGACCCCAGGGTGATGGGAATGCCAAGCCGGCGGGCCAGTGACAAAAACCGGGGTCCCGGATATATCTCCCCCACCGGGGCCCGGAGGCCGGAGCTGTTCACCTCCAGACAGAGGTCATATTCGGCCATGACCTCCAGCGTCCGCCAGACCCAGGGATCATAGGTTTTATCGGGGAAATAGGCATATTTCTTAATCAGGTCCAGGTGGGCCATAACATCGAATAGACCTGTCCGGGCTGCCTCCCGCACCAGGGCAAAATATTCCCGGAAGACCTCATCCATATTCCGACGATGGTATTCCCCCACCCCCTTCCGTGAGACGAAACCCCAGTCGCCGATGAAATGCACCGACCCCAGCACATAGTCGAAGGGAAAACCGCTCAATACTCCGGCCAGGACGTCTTCCAGGCCGGGCACAAAGTCGGCCTCGATTCCGATACGTACGGTGGGATTCCCGTCCTTTTTCTGGGTCTTCCTCAACTCTGTGAAATAAACCTTCTCCAAATCCCCTATTTCCATCCGATGGGCGGCGTCATAGCCGGTGGGGACGGGCATATGATCGGCAAAACCAATTTCATCCAGCCCCTTTTGCTTAGCCATGACTAGATAATCGCCCGGTTCCCCCTGGGCGTGTTTGCAGAGTTTGGTGTGCAGATGATAATCAACCAGAATGGTTAAGCCCCTCCTCAAATTCTGCCAGCAATTTCCTTAATCGGTCCGCCCCAGCATGGTCTAACCTCCCCCCATCCTGGGCCAGCTTCAGGGTCAGCCGCCCCAGCACGGTATAAAGAGGGGTCAGATCGGGAACCCTCTCCCGAAGAGTCACCAGATGAGAGCGTACCGTCTTCAGGTCCCCCCTGGCTATCGGGCCGGTGAGGGCCCGCTCTCCCCCCAGCCAGGAGGCGTTCCTTAAAGACTGTCGGGCTAGGGGCTCGATGATCCGATAGCATGTCTCCCGACTAAAACCCAGGGGGCCGTAGAGCTTTTCCACCTGGGCCAGCAGGGTGACCAGATAGTTTGAAGCCAAAATGGCGCCCAGGTGGTAGAGGGGTTTCTGCTCGGGCCAGACCTTAAGGACCCATCCCCCGAGCCCCTCCACCAATCGCCGGGCAAGGGGGAAGGCCTCCTCATCCCCCTCAAAGGCAAAGGCCACCCCGGCAAGCTCCGGGGCCAAACCTTTGCAAAAGGTCTGCATGGGGTGAAAGGAAAAGGTTTTAGCCCCGTGTACCTTCACCGGATCCAGCACCGAGGCCGGCATCGCCGCTGAAGTGTGAATTACCACCGTCGCTTCAGTTAATAGACCGGTTTTTAAAAGTGTTTCCGCCACCAAGGCGATCTGATCGTCGGGGGTGGTGATGAAAAAAATCTCCGTATCTTTAGGGATATCCTTTACATCCCGGGATACCACTCCGGCCCCACATCCCGACCCGCATCTTTGGGCTGACCGCATGCTACGGCTGACCACAGCCGTAATCGTATACCCCCCTTGATGAAGGGCCGCCGAAAGGACCTGCGCCACCCCCCCGGCGCCGATGAAGGCGATGCGTTCTTTCATTTAGATCACAATGATGCTAAGAAGCTTGTAAATTGCCAAAATTTAGTCTGATTTCCTAGAAGTGCTATGTGATGAAGTAAAAATCGCAAGAAGTTTCTTACATTCTTCGAAGACAGATTTGACATGTGCCCAGGTAAGCATATCAGCTTCGACAACAACCTCCAGCCAATATTCAGTTTCACTTGCCTCTTTCATGCAAATGCCAATCTTGTTTCTTAAATCAGCTTTCGATATGGGCCGATTTGCTTTTTACCCCGTTAGATAACTTTTTCCAACCCTGATAACTATAAAATATTTCTATCTTTCATGTTTCGGATAATATTATAAAACATATTTATCTAACGGGGCGAGTAATATGCGCCAATGGATGTTCCTGCTTTAACCATTTGATACTTAACTACCTTGCCAGCCTCTGTGTTCGGCAATTCGCCAGTGAGTTTAATAATCTGAACTGCAAACCGTAAAGTCCGCTTTTCAAGCCCCTTACCTCTTTCTTTTTGTTCATCTTTTAAATTTAGGCAATCTTTGCCCCGATGCTTCGGGGGAAATTTAGGTAATTCAACATTGTTTTGACCGATTGTGAGGTACTGGTAATCAACCGAAGAGCACCCCGCCCAGATAACCCACCACCCCACTCTTATCCCCGGTCACATCGCCCGAATTTTTGTACTGAACCGCCCTGGCCTTCCGAGCTCCCAGCTTTTGACACCCTATCATGGCCGCCATCATAGGCCCTCCACCACATGCCTCGCAATTCCCTCCTTCCAGGTCCTGGGAAAGACCCGGAACATCGTAATCCTCCAGGTGTTGAATGACCACCCTATCCAGGTCCACCGCCGTTTGATAGGGGTGAAAGTGCGAAAGGTCGGTGCTGGCCACCACCAGGGCGGGCTTACCCGACAAAACCCTGGCTAATGCCTCCCCCAGCCGCCGGCAGTTTTCCAGCCCCTGATCACCCATCACCACCGGCACCATCCGGAAATCCCCCAGCACCATTTGAAGGAAGGGAAGTTGCACCTCCAGGGAATGTTCATCCCGGTGTCCTTCCGAAGACAGGATGATCTTTTCGTCGGCGTCCGCCAGCCCCTGGGCCAGCTCCTGGTCCACAGGGACATCCCCCAAGGGAGTCCGGTATCCGGCCCCCTCAAAGACAGAAATCAGGGGAAAATACTCCCTATGACTGGGGGCAATGACCACTACCGACTCGTATCGCTCACCGCTCACCTGTTTGTAAGCCCAGGCGGCCACCTGACCGGAATACACATACCCGGCATGGGGACTGATCAGACCGTAGATCTTTCCCTCCAACTCAGTCTTCTCCGCCCGGGACAGAAAATCGGTGATCTGGCGCTTGAGATAGTCCGGGTCATCGCTATAGAAACTGCCCGTCACCACCGGCGGTCTTATAAAATCTGTTTTCATTGGAGATCCTTATTATAATTATATTATCATTATTAGGTTTTCAAACATCTCAGTTCAGAGTGCTCTTCAATTAAATCGAAATCCTTATGATGATGAAAAAGAACCAAACCGTTTTCAATGGCAATGGAGGCAATAATGCAATCCACAGTTGACCTTGGGGTTACCCCCCTGTTTCGACAGGTTCGATAAATTTCGGCGGCCCGAATATAGGTCTCCACCCCCCTGGAAATAAAAATGGGAAAGCTCAACAGAGTTTCTCTTACCCCCCAGTAGTCACTATCCCGTTTTATGCCCTGCAATACCTCTGTCAGGATCAGTGGGACCAAAGCGATCCCTTCTTGTTCTACGATAAGGTCATGAAGCTTCTTGCGGTGGGCCGAGGGGGTCCCCCTGAAAAACTCAATCCAGACCGATGTGTCCACTAAAATCAAATCCGGCTCCTCCTCATTTCACGGAGATCCCCCTCCCATTCCACCTTTCCTTCGAAGTTTAAAATTTCCTTACGCCTCATCTGGTTCACGAATTCCTTCAGCGCCCGGTTAATAAGCTCTTTTTTCGTTCTCAGTTTAGAGAGCTTTAATCCCTCTTCTACCAGATTCTCATCAATGTAAACATTGGTCCGTTGCATCTTAAATCTCCCGTCTTTTTACACAAAATATAATATTTTTTTGTGTATGAGTCAAGAACTATTTTTCAAACGTGGAATCGAAATTGAATCACATCCCCGTCCTGGACGGGATAGTCTTTCCCTTCCAGCCGGACCAATCCCTTCTCTCTGCATTTGGCCAGGGAGCCCTGCGCCATTAGATCGTGGTAATGAACGACCTCGGCGCGGATGAACCCCCGTTCCATATCGGAATGGACGGCCCCGGCAGCATGGACGGCGGGGGTCCCCTGCTTGATGGTCCAGGCGTGCACCTCGTCATGAATGACGGTAAAAAAGGAAATAAGTTCCAGCAGTCCATACGAAGCCCGGATCAGTTTGTCCAAAACCGCTTCTTTCAGACCCATTTCCTCCCGGAAAATCCCTGCATCTTGCTCTTCTAACTCCGAGATTTCCATCTCCAGCTCGGAGCACACCCCGACCATTCCCATTCCCCGCCGATCGGCCAGATCCCCATACTCCGAAAGGACGCTTTCCTCCTTTCCGGCCAGATCTTCGCCCAGATTGAGAACGATCAAAAGGGGCTTAGCGGTGAGCAGTTGAAAGCCGTGCAGGACCCTCTCATCCTTCGGGGCCAGCTCTATTTCCCGCAGGGGAATTTCCTCCTCGATCTTCCCTTTACACAGCTCAAGCACCCTGAGTTCGTGGGCCGCCTGATCGTCTTTGACCTTCTTTAACTGCCGGGACAGTTTATCGGCCCTGTTTTCCACAATGGCTAAATCAGAGAGCAGAAATTCTGCCTCGATGATCCCGATGTCCCTGCGGGGGTCCACTGACCCCTCAGGATGGGGCACCTTTTCGCCCCCAAAGGCCCGTACCACCGCCAGCAGGGCGTCGTTGGCCTTGACCCGGTTCAGAAATTCACCGCTGAACCCCGCCTTCTGACTGGCCCCCTTGGCGAGACCGATAACATCGTCGTATTCCACTATAACGGGCACCTGGCGCTGGGGCTTAAACATCTCTACCAGCCGGTCCAGGCGCTCATCGGGGACCTTGACCACCGCCACATGCCCCCGCTCTTTGCCCCCCCCGTAGCCCACCGCCGCATGGGCTCCTGTCAGGGCATTGAACAGGGTCGTCTTGCCCGATTGGGGCAGCCCTACTATTCCTATTTTCACGGTAACAACCCACCAAATATTATATAGTTAGAATAAATGGCTGACGCCTTAACTCCCTAATAAAGTTAAATCTTTTAGGGTTTTCAGCGTTTATACCCGATCTTCCGCAGAAATTCTTTGCGAACCCGGACATTCTCATCCTTTTCAACCCCTACTGGGGTTTCCCCATCAACCACACCCAGGATGCCCCGCCCCAGTTCTGTCTCCACCACGATCACCTCCACCGGATTGGCGGTGGCGCAGAAGATCGAACAGACCTCAGGACAGTTCTTGACCGCATTCAGCACGTTGAGGGGAAAGGCCTCCTTCAGCAGGATGACGAAGGTGTGCCCAGCCCCGATGGCGAGGGCGTTCTCGGAAGCGACCTTTTTCAATTCTTCATCATTCCCCTCAACCCGCACCAACCTCTCCTGGGAGGCCTCGTTGAAGGCCAGTCCGAATTTGATCCCGGGGACCGATCCTATCAACACCTCATACAGGTCTTCGACCGTCTTGATAAAATGGGTCTGACCGATGATGATATTGGTCCCTTCGGGAATATTCATCTTTACCGATTTGAGCTCCATGTCCATCTCCTTTTAGTCACTTATCCAGGGTTACTTTTAATATAAAGAAAATCTCCCCCATTCTCAAGTAAAAAAAGAAAAACCTTCCTGTACAAGGAAGGCCTTGAGTTCAAAATTCCGCTTTTGACTTGTACTGATCCAAATGTCATCCTGAAGCAGATTTTAAAATTACGATTTAAACTTTTTTATGTTTTTTGGATTCTCGGTATCCAGTTCCCTTTTAAGGGAATTGTTTATAACAGATTCCCTAATCTGATTAAATTCCTTCTCGTTACGGATAATATGCTCGTAATAATTACGTTGCCATTTGAAAGTACATAATCCCATTTTACGAATGTTTTTTGTTACGATGGATTTGAATTGTCCGATGATAGAACCAAGGGAATTGGATTGTAATCCAATTGTAGGGGCGACCCGGCGGGTCGCCCCTACGACATCAATAATCATAATAATCCCATGTAAATGATTAGGCATCACATTAAATTCATCCAATTCTACATTGTCCCGAATTTTGGCCGTCTTTAACCATTCGGCTTTAACCACCTGACCGAATTCATTCAACCGCATTTCGCCATACACAACATCACCAAAAATACATTCCCGATTATGGGTGCATATCGTGATGAAATATACTCCTGCCTGGGAATAATCATAATCTTATAATCGAATGGAACGACGATGATGTTTCTCTGGATTGTATATCATTTTTTACGTTGATGATATTGTTAATGATCCCCCTCATAAAACGGCTCGATATGCACCAGCATGTCTTCCACCTGGGAAAGCCTTTCTATTTCGAAAGCTCACCGGCTAATTTGAGAATATCTTCTTTCAATTTGTCACTCAACCGAAATCCCAATCTCAAAAGTTTCTCATTAACTTCAGACACAGATTCAATGTGTCCCTGCATTTTTGATTTCAAGATAATTCCGGCCGGGCCGGTAAACCTTAAGCCCCGTAGCTCGACAATACGGCGGGCCAATCGCTCATCAAGAATGATGAGTGACCCTGGCTTTTCAATGGATAAAGCTAATACTTCAGCTTCACCTAGACCTAAGTCGGTTATCAACTTAAGATATTTAGGAACCTCTACTTTTTGTGCTTGAATCCAAGGATAGTCTTTAATATCTGGAACATCCTCCCCCTGCAATTTACCTTGCTCTAACTCGTAAACGACTCCTTGGGGAACAATGATAGTACCGTAGAGTTTTTCGAGCAATTCTAAAAGCCCTAAGCGATGCAAATAGAAAAGGGGCGAAGTATTTACAATTACATGTTCAGGCATTATGCACGTTTTTCTCTAATTCTTCGACTTCCATATCGAATATAGCGACATTATACCGATCGAGGGCTTGGAGAAAACTTACCCGTGAAATACCAGCTAATTCTGCCGCTCGCCATGAAGACAACTTGCCCAGTTCATATAACTTTGCAGCAGCTGCCATGCGGATCTCTCGACTAAATTCTTCTGGGGTCTCATTGAGGGAGATCAGAACCTCATCGGGATACTCAATTTGAATCGTCTTCATCTTAGCTCCTTGAAATTTTGAGAATTATCTTTATTAGTATACAAAGATAATAAATAAGAATCAACTATTTTTTTAATGATCCCCTTCAAAAAAAGGCTCCACATGCACCAGCACGTCTTCTATCTTAGAAAGACGATACTTCATGTGATTTTTCACTTCGGTTGCCATAAAATGGCTGTCCTGCACGGAAACGTCCTTTCCCGCCTCCACATGAATGTCCACCAGATACCCCAGCCCGCTCTTCCTCACCCTCAGCTTCTCCACCCCCATCACCCCTTCCACCTCGAGGGCCAGCCTGCGGATATCGTCCAATAGGGCTTGCTCTGGCTGTCTGTCCATCAGCTCCCGGGAACTGGAGAGACCGATCTTTATCCCCACATAGATGATCATTGCTGAGATGAACCCGGCGGCGATGTGGTCCAGAGCCTGCCAGCCTGAGCCCCCCAGCATGGCCCCGCCGATGCCCAGGAAGGCGGCCGCTGAAGAAATGCTATCCGTCCGGTGGTGCCAGGCATCAGCCATCAGGGAGGAGCTGCCCAGCTTCCGGGCCAGGTCCTTCTTATATCGGAAAAGCCATTCCTTGACAAAGATAGAAAACGCCACTGTTCCCAGAGCTAAGAAAGTAGGAACGTTGTATTCCCCACCGGCCCGGAGGGTGCGCCAGGCAGAGAGGCCTATTTCTAATCCGATGAAGACCAAAAAAACGGCCACCACCAGCCCGGCGATGGACTCAGCCCGGCCGTGACCGTAGGGGTGGTCCCTGTCTGCAGGCTTGGCGGCGATCTTCATCCCCACCAGCACGGTGACCGAGGAGAAGATGTCAGTAGCCGAGTGGACGGCATCGGCGATCAGGGCACTTGAATGCCCCACCACCCCTGCCCATAACTTGATAACCGTAAGGAAGAAATTCCCCCCAATCCCCACCCAGGCCCCTTTCTTCCCCCGCTGATATTTCTCAAATCTTTTCTCATTCATAATTATAAATAGGCTGTGGTTCCCTTTTCCCCGAAAACTCCAGCATCTGGGTCATAAAATCCATAGGGTAGGATATCTTAACATCGGTGATGGTGCCGAATTTGTTCCTGACCGGGTTCAGCCGGGGCATAACCATGGCCGTGTAGCGGGGCAGGTCAATGGCCTTCACCCTCCCGATAACCTCATCCCTCCAGACGGGGTCGAACTTGACACCGTAGCTATTCACCAACTTTTTAATGGCCTGGTAATCCCCCTCGGCCTTGATCCGCTGAAGTTCTATCAACAGTTCACCCACCCCTTGATGGAATCTTTTCAAATCATTTATATATAAATATATTTTTCCATCCTTTTTTAAGGGTTCTACGGCCCCGGTTTCTTCCATGAGGTAGTTCACAATTAGATGCTGGCCCCGGTCGTGGTCTTCTTCTAACTGGTCCCCTTCGGGCACCCCCCTCAGGATTAACAGATCGTTGCGAACGTAGCGCCTGGCGGCGGCCTCAGCGCAGCGGGGATCGGGAATGACCCCGAGGGCCATCAAGGTGTCGTCGAAGATGTGCCATAATGCACACAGGTCGGCCCGGGCCTCCTCAACGGTAGAGGCATATTCCTTCAGGTAAACGTCGGGGTCAAACCGCAGGGTGTCAGCGACCCTGCCCGATCCGTGGCCGACCACCTCATGCATGGCAATCAATGCGTTAGCCCCATCAGCGCCAAAGTCCTTGAGGAGCTGGACCTCCTCAGGGGTGGGATGAAACTCGTCGACCACCCGCCCCTGGCTGACCCCCCGGAAAGCGTCCATCACATTGGCGAGGAAGAAGTTTTTACACCCGTAATTCTCCCGGATCTCCTCATCGTTGGGCAGGTTGATCCCGGCCATACACAGGGGACCGGCGTCTCCCGTGCCCATAATCACCTGGTAGGCTTTAGCCACCGGGGGATGGAACTCCTTTTTTTTATATCTCTCCGCCCAGGGGGCTTTTCGCTCGAAGTATGCGGCGTTCTCAACCAAGGTGCGCATGAGCCTGCTTCGGTCGGGGTCCACAAAACCCACCAATCCTTCGTATTCCCCCTTCCGGGCCCGGGGGTCCATGTAGACTTCGATGAACCCGTTAATGGTTTCCACTGGGGGGGAATCGGCCACCCAGGCGATGTTGTATTTGCGAAAATCCTCGGGATCGCCGGTGCGATAGTAATCAATTAGATGCCCAAGGGCCTCCCGCTGCTTGGGATTAGCGTAGAGGAGGGCGTCTTCCAGGTGATCAATAATCCTGGAGATCTCCTCCGCATACAATCCCGGGGGAACGGTATCGTTCCCCGCCCGGTAGACCTGTTCGGCAATGACCCCATCCACCTTGACCACCCTGGAATTTAAGGGATAACGTTCGGGATAGTTGTCAACTTCTTCTAAGGTCACCCCTTCATAAAAATTGTTAGCACTCCCGGTAAGGAGGTCTTCCCCCGAGTGGGGGGATTTGTTGGTCTGAATCGGCTCATAGTTAGGATCGAAGAGGGTGCGCTCGAGTATCCTAAGTTTGTCGTTTAACCCCTTTTCGTCCTCAGCACCCAGGTCGGCACCGTTCCCCAGCGCCGTCCAAGCTGCCTGGTAGAGTTCATCAAAAATAAAGTCAGGGACGAATTTACGGGATATGTTGGAATCATAGTTACCCGTGTGAACCCAGAAGAGCTTAAGGTAGGCGGTGATTTTATCCATCAGGGTGGAATCAATCCCGCCAGAATGGGTTACGATCTCCTCCATCATGTCCCGAATTTCTAAGGCGTGGCGGTGGTTCTGGTCATAGGCAATGTCCCGGCCGGCCAAGGCCGCCTGGTAAAGGTGATAGGCCAGGATTTTATCATTTAGACTCAACTCTTCAAACCCGTCGGCGTATAGCTGGGCAAAGGCCACATCCCCCAAGCGTTCCAAAAGATACTGTCTGGGTTTCTCGCGCCTGGCACAGCCAAAGAATAGTAAAAAAATGAAAAGAATGAAAATGTTAATCCTGAAAAATTTCTTCACCATAAAATCTCCTGTTAATAACCAGAATTAGGTAAAAGTTTTTGCTTTGTTTCTATTTGAGCAGGGTCAATTCCCCAGAACCGACTCTTTAGAGCGGTTCTTAAAAGTAACCCCTAAATTCTCAAGCCTTTCTTCTCTAAGAGGCCCTATGCGTCAAGGATCCAGAATGGCCTGTCTCTCAATAATCTAATTTTTCGGCCAGACCCTTTTTGAGAAGCAGTTCATTGAGACAGGTTCCCCGTTCCAGAATTTCCCGGTAGGATTTTGTTCGTTTATTGAGAAAAAACACGTCGGCGATATATCGCCCATATTTGCCCACTTTGTAGGTATTGACGACCACCCTTGCCTTCTCGACCTTTCTCTTGACGAAGGCCTTCGCTTTCAGCCCCTCCTCGCGCTCAGGTCCCCGGATCTCCGGGGTATTCAGCCCCTTCAGCCGCAGCCTGATGCCAATATTGACCTTAAATCCCAGATCAACTTCTACATCCAGGGTATCCCCATCCACTACCTTTGTAACCGTGCCTTTATATTGGTACATAGGAATCTCTTTTTTATACAATTAAAATCCTATTGATATTTCCCACCGAACCCGTTAAACCAGACGATGTCATCAAGGGCTCTTCTCCGCTTCTCTTTCAACGTTCGTCCCTCATAATAACCCATGGCGATGAGGGCAACGACCTTATATTTCGATGGAATCCTTAGAAATTTACGGGCCCGTTTGGCGTTAAACCAGCCGATCCAGCAGGTCCCCAGTCCCAGTTCCTGTGCCTGAAGGACGATGTGCTCACCGGCGATACCGATGTCAATGAGATAATATTGGGTTCCCTGGATCTGTTTGCCGATCCGGTTGGCGATGATGTCCAAGCGGGCCGGGATAACGATGAGGACGGGTGCTTTGGCAGCGAACCTGGTGGGCGAATAGATACCTGCAAAGGCTTCGCTGGCAAACGCTTCTTTCACTTTGGGATCATCCAGAACGATGAACCGCCACGGCTCCACGTTGTCCGCCGACGGAGCCAGTCGGGCAGCCTCCAGACAGGTCAGAATCTTCTCCCGCTCCACCGGCCTTTTAAAATATTTCCGGATGCTCCGGCGACCCCGAACCAATCTTTGAAAGGGGGTAATACTGTTCATAAGATCACTATTTTGCGAAAAAGTTTACCTTTATATTTTATAACAGTACAGCCACATATTCCCGAAGCTTCGGGAACAAAGATAGATAAGAAACTTGAATAAGGTTGAACGCTAATTGCTGATTGTTGACTGCTAATTGCTGAGCGCTTTTCGTTTCGATGTAGCTCCCTGCCTGCGGCAGGCAGGCGTGCTAAACTGTTACTTTAACGTCTCGTCCCGAATATTCGGGATAAGAATTAGCTACAAGAAATTAACGGGTTGTCTCAGGGATTCTCCAAACCTTGGGATTGATAAAGTTGCCCAGAAGGGGCTAAGTTCTGTTCAACCAGCGATCTCCACCCGCAATTTAATCTCCCTCAGGATATCGGCCACCCGCTGACACTTTTCAAATCCCCCGGCGTAGGCAATAGCTTTTCCTTTCGTATGGGCTTCCCAGGCGATGCTTTCAGCTTTAGCCCGACCGCAGCCGGTGGCCTTCCGTAATTGCCCGATGACCTCCTCAAAGGTGTGAAAATCATCGTTATATAGAATGACCTTGAACGGTTCCCCCAGTCCGCTTCCCGAGGTGGTAGTAGTCTCCGGTAGTTCAAGCTCTGGGCCAGCCATCATTCTCCCATTACCTTGATCAGCAGCCGTTTACGCCGCTGACCGTCGAACTCGGCGTAGAAGATCTGCTGCCAGGGGCCTAAATCGAGACGGCCATCGGTCACCGGAACGATCACCTGATGGCCGATCAACAGGTTCTTCAGGTGGCTGTCCCCGTTGGTCTCCCCGGTCCGGTGGTGACGGTAATCGGGCCTGAAGGGGGCCAGCTCCTCCAGCCAGTCATCCATGTCCTGAATGATTCCCTCCTCAGCATCATTGACGTAAACCCCAGCGGTGATGTGCATGGCCGAGACCAGGATCATCCCCTCTTTTATTCCGCTCTTCTTCAACACCCGATCTACCTCGTGGGTAATGTTGATATATTCTCGATGCTTCCGGGTATTGAACCACAGGTATTCGGTTAGAAACTTCATCTTTCTTCCTCAAATAATTTGTCAAGATCTTCGTTGTCTCAAGGTTGCACCATGAGACCCCATTGGTTACCTTTAGGTTAATAAAATTACCTTCTGATAAACCCAAACGCCCTTTCCACCGCCCCTTTTGGACTGTCGGCTTCAACAAAGAGTGGTGATTTCGGAAATCCTTCCCGGTGAAATCCCCAGGTTTTCAGGCCTACTACCGGGGTGTCATTTTTTAGGGCCAGGGCAATTTCCGATAGGGTCCCATACCCCCCAGAGACGGCGATCACCACATCGGCGGTTTTGACGTTGATGGCATTGCGGGCATCCCCCAGCCCGGTGAAGATGGGGATGTCTATGTAGGGATTTGGAGGGGATTCGGAGACGTTGCCCCCAGGCATTATCCCGATAGTTAGTCCCCCTGCTTCCCGGGCCCCCTTAGCCGTTCCCTCCATCACCCCTCCGCGGCCCCCGCAGAGGAGCACCGCCCCCCGCTCGGCAATTAACCTTCCCACCTGCCTGGCCAATTCATAAATCTCCCCATCGCATTGACTGCCCCCCATCACCCCGATAATGGGTTTTCTGCCTGATATCATTTTCACCCAAATTTCTTACTAGCTTGTTGCTTCAAGGTTGCACCTATTTATCAAAGGAATAAACAATTCCCATCCTTAATCCATCACAGAATAGGGATATCTTTGTAGCCTTCTTATTATAATGCAATGCCGGAATGATCATCCCAATGGCCGATCCCACTACCGCTCCCGCCAGCACGTCTGTGGGGTAGTGGTATCCGGCGGCCACCCGCAGGACCCCCGTCAGGGTGGCCCCGGAAAGACCGATCAGCCATAGGGATCTCTTAAAGGACGAATCCGGATGGCGAGCCTCGTAGAGCAGGGCGGCCATCACCACCCCATTAAAGGCCAGGGCGGTTTGCAGGGAGAAAAACGACCGGGCAGCATCCTTTCCTTGGCGTTTGTTCAGGGGAACATCCGGACTATAGGCAAAGGGTCGTGCCCGATGGGTCAGTCCCTTGCTGATCCCCCCAAGTCCCTGAACAAGGAGGAGTGATTCCATAATCATCGTAAAATCGGTCCAGTGCCTGACCCTATCATTGCCCTCAAAATCAATCAGGCCGGAAAGAATGGGCATCGCCGCGCACGCCGCCCCTATCACATCACTGGCCCGATCCAGCCCCTCGGAATAAAGGTCGGCCGCAAAACGGTCCAGAAAAAAAATGTCGTCTTTGTTCAATTCATCCAGATCAAGGGGTGCAACTGACTGTCGGCAATGTTCCCCTACGGCCCCAAAAGCGAGGCAGCACGTTACCAATGCGAGGTCCTTCTTCCATTCCAGCGAGAAGGGATCTGAATGGGGTTGACCCCACACCAATCTGGGAATGGAGAAGGATAAAATAGCCCCGATCACTAAAATGAATTTTCTTGACAGAAAAACTCTCATATGATTTGTTGCTTCAAGATTTCACCTTGAAGCACGACAGACACCTTCAGGTTATACTATGTCAATTTCCATTAGCCACCCAAGATGTAATTTCTCACGGATAAATATTTAGTGATGAAATTTGGATATGTTCCTCCCTTTTTTAACCTAAAGGTAAAATAATTCTTTTCCCAAGATCGTTTCCCCCTGGCCGGGCAGGCAAGATCCTTCGGGCCGACAAGGTTCAACCTTGAAAGAACAGAAATCTGTTGCAACATTGCAAAATGTATGTCGAAAATGTCCCGATCCACAAGTCTCGGGACGGGATTTTTCGGCATCTACTTTTTAATCCTTGTCATCCTCACCAGATAATACCCCAGGGCGGCAAAAACTAGGATGGAGATGACCTCGCCCCAGTTGCCCGGCCAGTGAAATCCGATCCCCTTGGGCCGGCCGGCGAAAAAGACATAGAAGGCGATCAGCACCCCCATAATCCCCTCCCCGGCGATAAGGCCGGAACCCAAAAGCACGCCCTTCTCCTTCCGCTGGGCTTTCAACGCCTCATCGGTCTCGGCGGCCTTTTCCACAAAGAACCTGATGCAGCCCCCAACGTATACCGGGGTCATAGTGGATAGGGGCAAATACATCCCCACCGCAAATGGGAGGGAGGGTATCCCCAATATTTCCACCACCACGGCAAAAGCCGCTCCGGTAAACACCAACCCCCAGGGAAGATTCCCCTGCAGCACCCCCTCGATAACCGTCTTCATCAGGGTGGCTTGGGGAGCCGGGAGCTCGGCGGAGCCGAAGGTGTAGGCCTTGCCCAACAGCCACACGGCTCCGCAGATGAAGAAGGCCGAGGTCACCGCCCCAATAAGCTCGCCGGTCTGCTGCCGGCGGGGGGTGGCCCCGATTAGGTAGCCCGACTTCAAATCCTGGGAGATGTCACCGGCGATGGATGCAGCCACACACACCACCGTCCCGATGGTCAGTGCTGCCACCTTACCCACGTCATCCGTCCAACCTAAGAGATAGAAAAGGGAAGCGGTGCCCAGCAGGGTCACGATGGCCATTCCCGAGGTGGGGTTGGAGGAGACCCCCACCAAACCCACGATGCGGGAAGATACGGTGACGAAGCAGAAGGCAAATCCGGCGATGCAGACCGCCCCTAAAAGCCGGATAGGAAGGGGTGTCTGGAAACCAATAGCGTGCGGGGTAACGGCAATCACCAGAATGACCAGCAGAGCCCCACCAAAGACCAGCATCATGGGGAGGTCATGGTCGGTGCGGATAGGTTTTTCCACCATCTCTCCAGCACTGACTTTAAGACCCTTAAGCCCCGCCTTCAGCGACCCGTACATGGTGGGCACCGATTTGATCACCGTAATAATGCCAGCAAAAGCTACCGCCCCGGCCCCAATGTAACGGATGTATCGGGTCCAGATTTCGGATGGTGACATCTCAGCAATGGATTTTAGTGATTCGGGAAAGAGAGGGGATGAAAGTCCCTCGCCGAAATGGGCGATCAGGGGGATCAGCCCCACCCAGGAGACCAGCCCCCCGGCCACCATGATAGCTGAAATCTTGTATCCTAAGATGTAGCCCACCCCGAGTAAGGCCGGGGCGGTCTCAATCCCAATCATCCCCTTTTTCAGCCCGGGGAGCTTGAGAAAGACCTTCTCTGGCCAGAGGTGCAAAAAGCCGATAAGGGCCTTATAAACCGCCCCCACCCCCATGCCCAGGAAGACATTCCTGGCCCGGGCGCCCCCTTGGTCGGCGGCGATCAAGACCTCAGCGACCGCCGTCCCTTCGGGGTAGGGCAGGCTGAGGTGTTCTTTGACTATCAGAAATCGCCTTAAGGGAATCATAGCCAAAATACCTAAAATTCCCCCCAGGATGGCCAGCATCCCCATCTGAACGATACCCGGGTTGAACCCCCATATGAAGAGGGCGGGGATGGTGAAGATCACCCCCGAGGCCAAAGACGAGCTGGCCGACCCGGTGGTCTGGGCCATGTTATATTCCAGGATGGAGGATGGGCCTATAACCGGTCTTATGGCCCGAAACAGGGCCACGGAAATAACCGCCAGGGGGATGGAGGTGGAGATGGTCAGGCCCACCCGCAGGCCCAGGTAGGCGTTGGCGGAACCGAACAGGATACCGAAGACGGCACCGGCCAGCACGGCCTTAATGGTGAATTCTCGCAGGGACGTTTCCGGGGAAACGTAGGGTTGATAGGCGTTCATATCTCTCCTTCCTTGAATTGGCTGGCTCGCGCAAAGAAGCAAGTAGCCCGATTTAATGAAGGCGGGAACAGCTTAATCTTCATTCAAATGTATAATATAAGCAAAGTCTCCTAAAAAATCAAATTAAAAATTGAAACCCCCTAAAAAAGAAACGGGCAGGGGGAAATCCCGGCCCGCATCCTGTTGAGGACAGATTTAATACCATTAAATTCATTCACAAAATTGAAAGGTCAATCTCGCCTAATGTACCGTGCATTTTCGAAGCCCTGATAAAATCGTGCTGCAGATTGCCCAACGCCGCCTTTATTCCTCCTCATTAAAACTCTTCAACATCGCAGCAACCATAGGTTTGGTTTCTGGTATATTCTTGGTTACTATCTCCCAAATAATACTCAGATCTACGCCAAAGTATTCATGAATGGCAATATTCCTTAACCCAATCATTCTCCCCCATGGAATATCAGGAAATTTTCCTCTGACATCCTCTGGAATATTCCTTGACGCTTCACCGATAATTTCCATATTTCTTATAACTGCATCTACAACCATCTCGTTATTCACAAACGTCTCATAGGCTAAACCTTTTATGTAACGCTCAATCTTATCCATAGCTTCCATAATATCTTCAACAAATAGCTTGTAGGTTCTTCTTTTCATGCGTAAACAATCTCTTTTAAGATTTTATCTCTCAATCGTGGTTTCAAAGCTCCCACCGTAACTAAATCCACATCTTTGCCTAAAATCTCCTCCAAAAATTCCTTAATATCAATAAATTCCCATCCTATAGGTTCATAAAATTCCACCAAGATATCAACATCGCTTTCTTCGGATTCTTCACCCTGGACGTAAGAGCCAAAAATCCCTATCTCTTTCACCTTAAATTTCTCCCCCAAGATAGGCTTAAATCTTTTTAGCGTTTTTTCTATCTCTTCTCGCGTTTTCATCTTCACATTCCTCAAAGGTAGTTTTTTTCCAAGGCGGTGCCAGACATTTCACTTAAGGCTTCCGCTGTTTGTGAAGTCCCGATCCCGAAGTCTCGGGACGGGCATTTTAGTTCTACTTTCTGTCCTTTATCCTCCTCTCCGCAAAAGTTTTACTTTCCTGAATGGGGGTGGGATATTCCCCGGTCAGGCAGGCCTTACACACCCCAAGGCCGATGGCCTCCTCTAAGCTGGAAATGTCCTGATAGGTCACCGAATCAGCCCCGATCTCCTGCCGGATCTGCTCGTTTCCCCTGTTCGTGGAGATCAACTCCGATTGCAAGGGAAAGTCAATCCCATAGTAACAGGGGTATTTCAGCGGGGGACAGGTGGAAACCAAGTGCACCTTCCGGGCCCCTTTATCCTTCAACATCTTCACAATCTTCCGGGAGGTGGTGCCCCGGACGATGCTGTCATCCACTAAGATGAGGTCTTTGCCCCTGATCTCCGAATAGATGGGGTTTAACTTTCTCAGCACCGCATTCTCCCGCTTTTCGGGGGAGCCCATGATGAACGACCTCCCCACGTAGCGGTCTTTAATAAGAGCCTCCCGGTAGGGCAGACCCAGCTCCTCAGCTAAGATGATCGAGGCGGTAATGGAGGTATCCGGGACGGGGGAAACTAAGTCAGCCCTTATCCCCTTAAGCTTTTTAGCCAATCCCCTTCCTAAATTCTGCCTGACATCATACACCGACCGGCCGTTGATCCTGGATTCGGCCCGGGCAAAATACACCCATTCAAACATACAGGGGGCCGGAGCATGGCTCTGGATAACCCGAAAATGTGCGTTAAGCTCAGTGTCCACAAAGATTGCCTCCCCGGGTTTTAAGTCCCGGCTAACCCCATATCCCAGCGAATTCAGGGCGATGTCTTCCGAGGCGAAGGCGAAGCCCTTTTTCCCGTTGACATACTTTTCGCCGAAGATCAGGGGTTTAATCCCCCGGGGGTCTTTGAAGGCCAACAGCCCCTTATCGGCAATGACAGCCACCACCGAATAGGCCCCGTCCACCTGTTCGAACACCCCTTGTATGGAATCAAATACGGCCTCTTTGGAAAATCTATGCCCGCCCAACTCGTCCGAGAACAGATTTAGAATGAGTTCCAAATCGCAGTCTGAGGTCAGGTATCTCATTCTCTCTTTCAAATTGCTTTGCAACTGATCGAAATTAACGACGTTGCCGTTATGGGCCATGGCGATGCCGTAGGGGTAGGTGGATATGAACGGCTGGACAAAGGTCCCCGCTCCCACCGTCGGGTATCGGGTGTGACCCACCCCGATGGTTCCTTTCAAGTTACTCAGTTTCTCTTCCTTGAACACCTCTTCCACTAATCCCAGCCCCCTCTTGGCATGGAACTTATCGCTGTAGGTGATCATCCCGGCGGCATCCTGACCCCGATGCTGGAGCGTCTTCATACCCCAGTAGATCTCATCCGATGTATCCTGAGATCCTATGATACCAATAATTCCACACATCTTTAAATAAATTTATCTAAAATGAACCAGGCCCCAAAGCCGAGCATTAGAAGTCCGCAGATTTTAAAAATGAGACCTTGAACCCGTTTCCCCCAGAGATGTTTGGTTTTAAAAACCGTCAGTGATACGAAAAAACCCCAACCCAGATCGCAAAGCCAGTGAACTACCCCGAAAAGGACCACCACCCAGGGGTTGAGGTCCAACGCCTTGGAAACCAACGCCGCCCCCACCGTGCCCCACCAGGCGAAGAAATAGGGGTTAGTGGCGGTGGTAATCACCCCCACCAATACAGAGGGATAGGGCAGGTAAGATCCTCGCTCATCCGCTACGTTTCTCAGTTTGATCATCCCGTATCCCATATAGATCAATACCAACCCACCACCTATACTAATGCCCCAGGATACCGCGGGATTGGTAAAGATCGTTTTTAACCCGAGATAAATAGCAGCGATCAGGGGCAATTCAATGATACCGTGACCTAAAGCGATGAGGGCCCCGGCATTTTTGTTCCCGTATCCCTTGGCCACGGTAGCGGCAAACACCGGCCCTGGGGCCATCACCCCGGAAAGGGAGATGACCACGGTCAGGAATAAAAATAAACCCAATTTTGAGTAATCCACCCTTCAAGATGTTAATTGTTTCTTTCCCGTTGGTAACAGTACGGGCATAATTCCTGCCCTTTAAGAAACCGGGTATCATCCTCGACACCGCAGATATCGCACCGGTTTTTCTTCCTCATCATACCAAAGAGTTCGTTCAATGGCTTTTCCATTGGGAGTTTTTCCCCCAGGGGCCTTTCCTCCAGGGGCTCTTCCTCCAGGGGCTTTTCCTCCAGGGGCCTTCCCGCTGGAAGCTTTTTCCCCCCCTGTCCTTTCTTCATGAAGAATCGGAAGAGAATCAAAAGAAACAAGAGGATAACCCCCAGATATTTGTATAGAATCTCCATGTCATTCCCCAATTATTCCTACCAATCAAGTTAATTAACTAAAGCGAAAATGTCAACAGTTTTTTCTATTACCTTTTCAACACAATCCGCATGGTGGTTCCCTCGCCCACCCGGCTTTCCTTAAGTAGCAGTTTCCCCCCGTGATAATCTTCCACGATGCGTTTGGCAAGGCTAAGCCCCAATCCCCAGCCCCGGGTTTTGGTGCTGTAACCGGGTCGGAATATGTTCTTGCGGTCCTTAACCTCAATACCCTTACCGGTGTCCGCCACGTCTATGATAACCCGCTTTTTATCCATGAACGCCGATATAGAGATCTTTCCCTGTTTTTGGGTAATGGCATCCAGAGCGTTCTTCATCAGATTTTCGATCACCCAGGTGAACAGCGCCCGGTTGAGATAGACCCCGTTCAAAGTCCCATAATGCTCGCTGATTTCGATCCTCTTCCGCGTCTGGGGTACCCTTTTTTTCAAATAGTCTACTGCCTCGGAAAGTACCTCTCTTAAGTCATACTTTTTCAGCTCCTCCCTGGATCCGATTTGGGAAAAACGGGCCGCTACCTGACCCAATCGCTGCACGTCCTTCCCCATCTCGGTGGTAATCTGCCTCAATTTCTTCCGTCCTTTAGCTTCCTCCCTTAGTATTTCCAACCAGCCCAATATGGAGGAAATGGGGGTCCCCAACTGGTGGGCGGTCTCCTTGGCCATTCCGATCCAGATGGATTTCTTTTCCGACCGCCGAATAGAGTTAAACCCCACAAATCCGATCAGGATGAACAGACTGACCACTACGATCTCTATGTAAGGAAGCCACCTCAACTGTTTGATTAAAGAAGAATCCTCGTAATGGAGGTCTTGTGAAATATCCTCTGATAGAGGAAGAGGAACGGGCTCATTGCCGGATTGATCCATTCGGTGGACAATTTTTTTCACCCGAACGATTGTTTCTGATGAACGGTCCAATCCTTCAATGCCCAGGTTCTCCAGATTCTTCCAGAACACCGGGTTTCCCTCCTCATCGGTGACAACGATAGGAAAATCTATCTTTTTGATCTCCTCAAAGGCCAGCTCAGGATTTTCGCTCATAAGAAGGGTAGTGTAATTATCCACCACCAGGGTGAGCGTCTTCCGGGATTCCTCCCGGAGGTCATCTACCAGCTTCTGCGTATAGAACAAAACCCCCCCGATGATGGCCACCGCCAGCAGGAACAACAATCCCTTAAAGCTGACCACCCGCCGATACATCACTTTTTGCATACCGTCCTTTAGCTAAATATGAATTTCTATCACATCCCCATCCTCTACCCTATGGTCCCGCTGCACCATCTGGCCGTCGTATTTTTCCGACCCCCAGATGCGGGCAAACCTGAACCTCTCGACAAAATCCTTGTGGATGGCCTTAGCCACGTCCAGTACCGTGCTCCCCTTGGGTAAAATATAGGGTTTTTCCAGGTCGGACTTTTTGCCCGGTGCCTTAGTGTAGATCCGCAGGATTTCCAACCCGTTAAAGAAAAATTCCTTCATTTCCCCGAGGTTGGCCCCGGTTTTAGCGGAAATGAATTGTATAGCGAATCCCTCCCGGATACCTCGGGATTCCACCAGTCGGTCAGCACGGAATTTCGCCCCCCCAGCATCCGCCTTGTTCCCCACAACGACCGCCTTTTTAGTAATCACAGAGAGCCCATCCGCCCTTTCACCACTGCTTTTGCTCAGCCGGATATTAACTCTCTCCAGCATCCGCACCAGGCTCAGCACCTGCTCTTCCGGCTGGGAGGCCCCAAGATCAACCACCAGCACCGCCAGATCAGCGCATCGGATGATGTTGTAGACCCAGGACTCGGTGTATTCCTCTGAGATAGGGGGCAGGTCCACCAACTGAATCTGAATGTCCTGATATGGCATCATTCCCGCCAGCGGCCTGAAAGTGGAGAAGGGATAATCGGCCACCTGGGGATGGGCATTGGTAACCGCCGCCAGGATACTGGACTTTCCCGAATTGGGGAGCCCCACCAAGGCCAACTGTCCCGCTCCCTCCTTCTCGATATAATCCGGGGCGGCTGCCTTGCCGATCTTGGGTTTCTTCTTTGCCTCCTCAAGGTGGCGGGCGATCCGTCGCTTGAGGTCGCCCTGAAGGTGCTCGGTCCCCTTATGCTTGGGCATCACAGCCAGCATCTCCCGCAGGGCCTCAATCTTCTCCTTGGGGGTCCGGGCTTCCCGATACCGCTTCTCGGCGGCAAAATAATCAGGGGGTAAATTAGCCGGCATTTTTCATCTTTACAAGTCCCCTTTATTAAGGGGGAATTTAGGGGGGTGTTAAAACCAATTGGATACTATTAAGGAGCTATGTCTCTTTCTTTTTCCTCCCTCTCAATCCAATCCCCAGTAACCGCTACTACATCTTCCATGTTGTTTTTTACATCAGAATCATAAAACCTTAAGAATTCTAAACCTTAGTTTTTCGATTTCCTTCTGTCGTATCTTATCCTCTTTGAACTTGTCTTCATGGCTGATGCCATCAATTTCAATCGCCAAACGAAGTCTGCTGCAATAGAAATCTACAATGTAATTCCCCATAGGTTTTTGCCGGGTGAATTTATAGCCTTTTATCTGTCCTCCTTTGATCTGCATCCAAAGTAGTACTTCATATAAAGTGCCTTCCCTACGCAATTCAGTCGGGCTGGCCTGTGGCACAACCCAAAAATTGTTGATTTTCCGTCTGAAGATCTCGCCTACCCAGCAAGGGGCAGAACCTATCCCGAAGCATCGGGATAAGGTTGAGCGTAGCCTCCTTCGGACTGGTTAAAGCTTTCTTTAATAACCAGTCAACCAGAACCTCTCTTTAGAGCGGTTCTAAACATAATCCCTAAATTATCAATTGCGATGGTTCTGCCACAGGGCTGGGTGCCTGACCGATTTCTTGAGAGTGCTTTCAGTTTTGGATTGTAATAAGTTTTCTTTACCATTTCTTAAACACCCCCCTTCTGTTCCTCCTCGAAACTTCGGGGGGGATACCACCTCACGCCTCGCCATCCACGAATAGGAAATTTCCCAAGTTTCATAAAGAGGAAAGAACTTTTGGAACCTTTAAGTTCAGTTATGAAATATTTGATTACCCCCCCAAAATCCGGGAAGTACCAAAAATAATAATCTTCGGCCGGTCATGGCGGACACACTGGGTTTTGAGGAAATTATTCGTCATAATCTTTCCGATCTTATCCTCACTCATCCCAAAAGTCAGCGAGTCGAAGATCAGCACCCTGTTTAGCATAAATCCCTCCATATCTTCACCCGCCCTTAATATTAATAAACAAAAGAGAAAAAATCAATCAAAAAAACTAAAAAAAGCAGGTAATCCGAAACATATTTCTGTAAATCCCCTTCTATTTGATCAACAGACATTTCCTCACCCGGATCATCCCTCCCGATTCTAACCGGTAAAAGTAAAGACCCGAAGGGAGGCCAGAAGCATCCCACCAGATCCAGTGGGAACCAGGCCCCTTCACCCCGTCCACCAACCGGGCTACTTCCTGACCCCGAAGGTTAAACACCCGCAGTCTGAGAGACCCCGACCGGGGCAGATCATACCGGATGACCGTCCTCGGGTTAAAAGGATTGGGATAGTTGGGATAGAGGGCAAATTTCAGGGGAACCCCGGAAGTCTTTTCCTTCACCCCGGTGAAGAAGGTATCGGGCGGGTCGGTGGTGAACTTGATGGCCATGCTGTCCCTAAGCATCCCTGCCGCCAGGGGATAACGATTGACATAGCTATATTCAATCCCATCCGACCCTTCAGGGTTTTCAATCCCCACGGTGGCAAAATTATTGTCCCAGTCCACGTTGTTGATCGTGTGGTATTGGAACAGGATCTCCCCATCCCCGGTCTCGGTCGGGTAATGCACAGGATCGAATAAAATGACCTCAAAGGTTTCCGGAGCGCTGTTATATCGGTTGAGCACCCGGCTCCATTCGACGACAAAACGATGGTTTTGATCATCATCCCAATAAAAGACGTTGATCACGTTCTCATGCCCCCCGACCACCAGGCTGGAATCCAGGTCGTCCCAGAAGGGGGCTATCATCCCATAGGGGCCCAGGGCCGCCGGGATTGCCCAGTTGATAAAATCGTACATCCAGGTAGAGCCCATGGCGATCCACCCGTTGGAACAAACGGTTATGGTATCATAATCCTGACCATAGTAGCGGAATCCGAACGGGAGCGGCAGGGCACGGGATTGGTCGTCAGCCATGGTGAAGGCCGTACCCAACCCCCCGTAAGCGGGGTCAATTTCCACCCAGTCATATACTGGGGCCTCTTCATAATGGGTATCGTAATGGTCATAGGCAAAGTAGCCATACCCATCGGGCCCCAGCGGGGCGGTGGAATCAACCTGACCGATGGTGAGCTGAAACCCGGTTCGCCCCAGGTTAACTTCCCCGCTGGTCAACTGGATCTGGAATCCAACCAACCGCCCTGAATAGGTAGATGGCTCAGCCTGAACGAGAAAGGAGGACTGCCCCACAGCCTGGGACCCAGGGTTTATATTCCCGAACGTTACCACTGAATCCAGAACGCTAACGGCGTTGGTGTTGGCCCGCAGAATACCGGTTACCCCAGTTGCCGTAAAGCTGCCGTCGTTCTGTATAGTTACCGTTAGCTCAGCCGTCTCCCCGGGGTCGAGAAAACCGTCTCCCCCGGCCTCAATGGTATGGGACTGATAGACCAGTTTTGCCGACCCCACCACCAGGGCCAACTTGGACACCCACGGGGTGCCGCCCTCATCCTGGGCGGTGAGGGTAAAGTTTATGGCATGGTTGTGGGGGCACTCGGGCGACACCGTAAATACAAATGAGTCTGGTGGGGACATTGATTGACCCCCTTCAATATTACCATAACTTACCTCATCAATGGCAATCTCAACATAAGGATCGTTCTCCGCCAGATTGGCTGTCACCCCGGGGGCAGACGTGGTGCCGAAGTTTTTAAGGGTAACCCCCAATTCAATGGTCTCCCCTGGATTGATAATACCATCACCGTTCCCCTGACTGGGGGATGTGCCATCATCGTCAACGGTGGAATTTTCATAGCCCACAAAAACCCCCTCCCTGAGGACGGATATGTCAGCTAAGTAGGGGATAAAGTTGTGTTTGGTCACCGTGAGCAAAAAGGTCCCTTCCGTTTCTGGGTTAATGGGCAGTTCCACCCCCCCGTTCCCGGCCGTCAAACCCCGAACATAGGTCTCATCATCCTTCCACCCGCATACCAGCGCCCCCGGAACCGGAGTATAGTTACTATCCAAAACCATTAATGAAAAAGTATTGAGCCCCAGGGGTATGGTATCCGGATGGGTTACCAGTAAGGGTTGGGGAATGTCCGTCCACATATTGAGTTCGGGATCCCCCAGGATGTTATAGACCTGAAAATAGAATTCCGTCCACCCCCCGGGTTCCCGGTTATTGGGAAAGCTATTGTAAAGCTCGATTTTTCCCCGCAGGAGTGCCTCCCCCAACCGGTAGATATCCCCGTCTAAAATTCCCCAGTAAAAACCGGCATCAATGGAGTTGTTATGTCGGGTCTGGGTATGCAGGTCGCTGGGACCTATGAAGGCGATGCCCCCGATGGGGTTCTGAGCCGTCCCCACCCTCAGCCAGGCCTCCCCGAAACAACGGTCAAAGGCAAAATCCCCTGTCTGACAGACCATTGAGGTCACCACCGGAAGCTTCCATACATTACTCAACCCTTGTACATCCTCAATATAGAACTGGGGATAGTGCCAGCCCCGGTAGTAACCCCAACCCCGATAGTTAACGAAGCTTACCCCCTGGTTGATGAAATTCGAAATCTCATCGGTACCCGGAAAGGCAGGGGGATAAAATACGGTATCTACCTGGTTAAAACCGTAGTTCAACATTTTCTCCCTCACCCACAGCTTGGTAAGCCGGGGAGTGGTGGGGATCGGCGGGGTAACGCTGTAGTTCCCAGCCACCACCAGGGCCTTTTTATGCCAGCCTGTAGTAACCATACAGGTATCATATCCTATGATTTTGCTGATGACGGTCACCAGTTCCCCGGTAGACCCCACCGATAACCGACCCACGAGTAGGTCGGGAAAGTAGTCATCCCCGTCCAGCGTGCTGTAGGGGTGGTCGCTGGTATTCTGGGCGCCAGTGGCGGGGGATGGGACGCTCAGGAAGTGGGGAATATCCGGGGTGTCTCCTACCAGCAGCAGGTATTCCGGCGGCGTCTCGCTATCATAGGCGTCCTGAACGTAGGCCAAGATTTCCTCCTTTGTCCCCCCCGTCTCATCAGTGGTCACCACCACGGTTTCTATCCCCTTGCGCTGCTTCCATTCGGCCAGATAGGAAAGGATGGGGGCGTATTGGGGTTTGGTGATAATGAGATAGCAGCTGGGTTGCAGCTCAACATCGGCGGCTCGGACAATATCATAGTTAACAACCAGTTTTCGATAGAGGTTATCAAAGGCTTTTGAAAAGGGTCGGGTTTCAACCTTGGCGTTGGTTAGATCTCTGCCCTGATAGTTTATCCCCACCTGCAATTCCCTGTAAACCCGTAACATTCCTTTGGCCGGATTATATTGAATCGGACAGATCGAAAGGGATACCAGCCGCAGGTCCCGGAGGATGAACGGCCGGCTGATGGTCACGATGGATTGGGGAAGAAATTCATCTTGGGCGTAAAACCGTTGGGCCACCATTGGGTCCACTGAGAATTCATCACCATCCTGGTTGAATGGGACCAAGCGAAAACCGTCCAGCAGAACGCTGTCTTCCCCGAGAACCTCCACGGAAACCCCCTTATCCCCGGGGATAGCCACCAAGACGGTGATGACCGGCAGCGCGGGCCGGTCTGACCAATGCGTAAAGCCGCTATCGGGCAGTTTGATTTTCTGATATTCCTCTCCATAAATGACGACCGACTCCCATTCCAGGGCGTTTATGGAAACCCCTATTCGGGTTTGAACGTCGTCGGAGGCCAAAACCTTGAGGAGACCATCGGGGGTTTCCACTCCGGGGTTTAACTCAATGATTCCTCCCTCAAGCACCCCTATCCAACCGAGTAAAAATACGAGAAGATTGACCAAGATTTGCTCTTTTACCATTTACTATCCTTTCATTTTAATATCCAAAACCAACTTCGCTTCGGTCGTCCATACGGACTGATTGCAATTTTGCTTATCGGTCAGGCGCCCGACTGATTGGGTATTATTATGATGTTTTTTCATCTGTGGCTAAATTAATAAATTTTAACCAAAAATGCAAGGTGATTTATCAAAAAGCCCCTGACAGAACTGACAGGGGTTCGTAATAGGAGATATTTTTAACTTGCCCGTAAAGGATGTTGCCCTACTCGACTATTATATTGCCACCATATAAATACGGCGGATAACAACATTTATCGTGAGAGTAGATTTAATCTATATTGGTGTGTAATTTAATTTTGAGTTATTTTCAAAATATTTCACCACAAATTACTTTCGGTCACTCAGCTGTTTCTTCCTGTAATTGTAATCTATCTATAATCTTCTGAAGATTATGCCTTTAATTGTAAAAAGTCAAGCACGTTTTGGCGTTTGTTTGGTGGGATAATGAAAAACCCACTTGTCATTCTTTGCCTGATCCGTAAAAAAAGGGAGACAATCTATGGTAATATCTGACTTTATCAGGATGAAATGTTTCCTTTGCCTAACCTAATACGTTTCCTTCGCCAATACCAGTAGACGGGCATTCCGACGACGATAATAATAATTCCTCGCAGGGGTTCCAATGGCCTTTCGATCAGGGTGTTGATCAAAATCCACATCGAGACTAGGATGAAGATGGCAGGGGTAACCGGGTAGCCCCATACCCGAAAGGGCCTTTCCAGTTCGGGTCGCCTCACCCTTAGCACATATACTCCTACCCCCACTGCCGCCGAGAGCAGTACCATGATGAACACTGTAAAGACGAGCAATTTCTCAAACGTCCCCAATATTAGCACCAGTCCACAGGACCAGACCATCTGGAGGATAATGGCTAAAGCCGGGGTCCGAAACCTGAGATGAACCCGGCTCGCCCACCTGAAAAATAGCTCGTCTTTGGCCATGGCATAATAGATGCGGGGACCGGTAAGTATGGTGGCGTTCAGACAACCGAGGATGGAGACGATGATCGCCAGCGAGATGAAAGTCGCCGCCCGGTGGCCAAACAATCGCACCGATGCCACCTCGGCGATATTGATCACCCCAGCCATTTCTTCGGCGGGCAGGCCGTAGAGAAAGACAGCGTTCAGGGCCAGGTAGATCAGGATGACCACCCCGGTTCCCAGGCAGAGGGATAACGGGAGGTCCCGTTGGGGGTTTCTAACTTCGCCCGCCACGTAGGCGGTGGCCGCCCAGCCGTAATAGGCAAAAGTCACTCCGATCAGACCCAGTCCCAGGCCGGAAAAGAGCCCCTTTTCTATCGGAATCCCTGAGGAGGTGGACAGATTTTCAACGTGCCCTTTCCCTACGAGAAACCCCAGGAACACCAGCAACAGGACAGCCGTCACCTTGAGGATGGTGAGCCCGTTCTGCACCCCGCTCCCCGCCTTCAGGCCAATGTAATTGATGACGGATAGGATAACAATTATCAGGATAGCCGTTAATTGCCCCCCTATCCCCGGGGACAGGCCCGGGATGAACCGGTTCAGATATTCCACGCACCCCACCGCCAGGACGGCGATGGACCCTGAGAAGGTGACCCAGAAGGCCGTCCAGCCGTTCAGAAAGCCCCAGAAGGGGCCGTAGGCTTCCCTCAGGTAGACATAATCCCCCCCGGCCTTTGGGATGGCGGCCCCCAGCTCGGCGTAACACAGGGCCCCGCAAAGGGAGGCGATCCCACCCAGCAACCACACCAGCATGATCCATCCCGGATGGTGGACGGCCCCGGCGATAACCCCGGTGGTGGTGAAGATCCCCACCCCGATGATGTTGCCAATCACCAGCAGGGTCGTATCCCAGGGACCCAATCCCCTTATTAATTCCGGCTGCTTTTTCTCGGACACTTGTCAATAAAATTTACGTTCTAAACTCTAATAGAGAATTGTTTTTCAAAATATCCAATACCTTATTAGTTAAACCTTTCCTTATCTACATCCTTAAGAGGGATGAATTTAAAAACGGAAATTCTTCCCCCGAGACTTTCGGAACGACCTTGGGACACGGTAAGAATGACAAGCCTGCGGTTCAGTGTGTTAGACTCCAATGTTGTCATCCTACAAGTTTATCCCAGGGTTGTTTTCCTTTCATTGTTATTACACTTCGCACTCCGAACTTCCCCCTTCGCACTTTAGCGGAGCAGGAGCATTTTCTTTGTCCCTGAAAAACCCTTCACTTCTAGCCGATAGAAATAGATTCCCGAAGCCATCCCCCCACTTTCCCACCCCACCTGATGATACCCCGCTTCCCGATAATCATCCACTAGAGTAGCTACCCCCTGCCCTAAAATATTGTAGACCTTCAGGGTTACATGACCGTATTGTGGAAGACCGTATACAATGGTGGTAACGGGGTTGAAGGGATTAGGATAATTCTGACAGAGTTGGTAGGAGGTGGGAATGGCTCCCTTTTTATCTGGGGATACCCCGACCACATAATCAACGACAGCGTGATTGGATGTGTCACTTACCCCACCTGTATAGACTGCAGTTACCCAGTACTCATAGGTATCCGTCTCTTCAAGGGTATCCTGATAAGTCGTGTCAGGGATCAAAGAATCAATTTTAACCCCATTGCGGTAGACATCAAATCCCTCCAGGGAGAGAAGATCGTGGGGTTTTAATCTGCCCCCCTTTCTTAGGGATCCTGAAAACGGCGATTCCCAGTTCAGGGTGACGGCGGACCCCCCTAATGTGGCCATGAGATTTGTTGGGGTAAGTAGGGCGTAGAGTTCAAAGTCAATGTTCTCGGTGGTCTGTCCCTCTATCACTTCCACCCGTCCGGCGAAACCGATTTCGTAACCGGCAAGTTCCGCCCCGACATCCTGAAAGCCAACCCGAACCGAATCCAGCCGATAGAACCCCGAGGAATCGGGGCTGGTGGAAATCCCCCCGGCTAATACCACCGTCTGGGTCACCTCCCCATCACCACCCCTAAGGATTATCAGACCGGAAATTGACCCGTAAGCCGGTACCAGGCCGGTGGTAAAGGTGATAGCTATACCAGGATCCAGGGGAAAGGCGTGGGGATCATAGACGTCATCGAATAGAACCTCAATCCCCACGGTCTGATCCGGGCTTTCTATTCCCACCGTGCACTCGGTGGGGTCGCTGACCCCGTTATATTGGAATACGATCTCCCCGTCCCCGGTTTGAGTGACCCAATATTCCGGATCATAGAGAACGATTTCAAACGTCTCCGGCACGTTGGGCGTCCACTGATAGACCCCGTTGTACTCGATGATGAAACGGTGGCGGACCCCATCGTAATAGGTGCAAACCGTACCCACCTCCTGGGGTGAAAGGTCCTCCCAGAAGGGAGCCATCATCGCCGGGGGCCCGTCGGGGTTGGGTATGGCAGAATTGGAGTAATCCGTGGAGCTTGTAGTCCCCATTGCAACCCAACCATTCCCACATATAGAAATCTGGTCGTACAGGTTCCCGTAGTAGATAAAGGTAAACGGTAAATCCACCTGAAACGTCTGGTCATCGGCGGTAAACCCAAGCACCGTGCCCGCCCCTCCCTCCTGGGGGTCAATCTCAATCCATTCAAAGTTATGACCCAGAGGACCATCCTGGGAATCGTAGGCGTAGTAGCCGTACCCATCGGGCCCGATGGGGAGGTTACGGATGTCCCCGATGATGAGGTTGAAATCATCCATCCACTCGGTAGATTCGGTATCCCTGATAGCCAAAGTAAAGTTGACCTCATATCCCAGAGGGCTGGAGCGGTCAATGATGAAATCAAAATCATCCCCCGATGTCACACTGTCCTGGGGGGGAAAATCCCCGAAGAATTCGACCGAATCGGTGATGGTGATGTAGGGATCATCGCACCTTAAGACGGCGTAAACCCCAATGGCGCTCCCGAGCCCGATGTTGGTCAGGGTGACCGGCATCTCGATAGACTCACCCGGATCCGGAACCCCGTCCCCGTCTCCCCGGCTGGTTCCTGAGGAATCATCATCTACGGTGTGACTTTCATAGATAAGAAGGGGTCCTAAAGAGGCATTCACCCGAAGGTCAGCGGTCATCACCGCAGCGGGATCGCTGATGTCTTCCACCGCCACAAAGGTAAGTTCCCCCCAATAATTGCGGCTGTCAGGCACGGAGCGGAAGTTGATCTCTCGGTTTAAAGCACTTCCAGGATAAGGGTCCCCTCCGTCCCCCCGGTTATGGTCATGTTCTAAATTCCAGAGCCCATCCGCCTGTTCCAGGGCCACTAAATAGTGCTGAGCCGGGTTCAAACCCGGATACCATTCATTATCATTTTGTGTAGTAATGCTTTCATCCACATGATAGATCATAAGTCCGGCACCGGGAAGAAAGGAATCAAAACCCACCTGCTGCCGATTTTCAGCCAGGAAGTATTCATTTCCCGGATTGCCGTTGGTCCAGAGGACGACCACCGCGCCGCTATCATATACCTGATCAAAAACATAATTTGAGGTATCGAATGCGATCACCGACTCCTGAGCCCAGCCCAACTGAAGCCGGCACCAGGCGTCCAGCATGGCCGGGGATCCACCCATCCCACTAGGTCCACTCCAAGAACCCCCCGCCATCAGGCTCCACCTCCCCAGACCGGCTGAGGAACCATCCCGGTCGTAAAGATCGGGCAACCGTCCCACCGAATGCCCCATCTCGTGGGCATAAACCCCCACCGTCATGTCCCCGGGACTCTGCCAATACTCCGGCTCCATGGAATAGCGATACACCCACACCCCGTCCACCTGTATGGGACCGGTAACCCAGGCGTGGGACCAGATATCGTTTGCCGAACCGGTAAATTCTGCCCCGGGGCCCGAATGGATGACAAACAGCCCCTCCACCCAACCATCCCCGTCGTTGTCAAAAATGCTGAAATCAACCGCAGAGTCGGCCAAAGCCACCACATCCTCAACCAACCGCTGGGCATTGTAGGGATAGGAGCCAAAACCGTTCTGCCCCGCTACGTAATATGAATAGGTTTGGGGAGCCCGATACCAACCGGATATCAATCCTACCAGCTCCATCGAATCAAAGGAAGCCGCCCGATAGAATTCCCGGAGGGAACCGGTGTTATACGGATTCAACGTCCCCCAATCCACGTCTAACCCGAACATTAAACTATCGAAATATGAGGGCTCTACCACCGCCGGTTGATCTGAAAAATCCACCAGAAGGAAAATGGCATTGAATTCTTCCAATTGCAGAACCGACCGCCCCTCCCTTTCGAATACCATCTTACCCTCGGCGTTTCGAACAAAACGACCAAGGAGCGGCTCAAGCCGGGGCATGTTGGCCGGGAGCCCAATGCCCCGCTCAAGCAGCCGGGGATGGAGGGGCATACCACTGTGAGTGGAACCAGGGTTAAAAAGAACCCCGTGCTTTTGTAAAGCAGCGGCAGATGATAGAAACACCCCCAAAAGAATGACGGCCAAAACAAATACAGACTTTCTCATCTTTCCCTTCCTTAATTTTTTCTTCACGATAAAAGCCTTTAAAGTGTGGCATCTCACCGGACAAAGACCATCTTTTTGGTCTGAGAAAACCCATCTGCCTTCAGGTGATAGAAATATATCCCGGAAGATAACCCGGCAGCATCCCACCTCACCCGATGAACCCCAGCTCCTAAACTACAATCAATTAAGGAGGCTACCTCCTGACCGAGGATATTGTAGACCCTCAGTGTTACATGTCCAGATTTGGGTAAGCCATAGGTTATCGTCGTCACCGGGTTGAAGGGGTTGGGGTAGTTTTGCGCCAGGAAATACTCCTCAGGAACGTCCATTTTTCGAAGGACAGCGATCTCGGTTAAACCTGAAGTGGCCGGGATAAACTTGATCGCTCTACCATCGGCCAGTGGTGCTGCGGCCGGGGGATAAAGGTTGGCGTAAGAATACTGAAGACCGTCGTCGTGGGATTCATTCTCAATACCCACGGTGGCGTAATTATCATAGGAATCAACGTTATGCACAGTATTATATTGAACCAGGATCACCCCATCCCCAGTGGGGGTGGGATGGTAGACAGGGTCTAAGAGTAGGACTTCAAAGGTCTCCATCTGGTTCCCGTAGGCATTCCGGACCCGGCTCCATTCAATGATGAAGCGGTGGTTTTCCCCGTCGAAGAAAACAAGCACCCGTCCCCCACCGCCTAAGTGCAGGTCGTCCCAGAAGGGGGCGATCAGGGCTGGCGGACCCATAGCCGCCGGGATGGCCCAGTTGCGGAAATTGTTCATCCAGGTACGGCCCATGGAAAGCCAGCCGTTGGAGCACACGGTAATGGTATCGTAGTCGAGACCGTAAAAGCGAAAGGTAAACGGCAGCGGTAGCACCTGGGAGTCCCCCTGGGGGTATGGTTCCCAGCTCCAGGGGTCGGGATCGGCTATATCCACCAAACTTAAGACCGTCCCTGATCCCCCCAGATAGGGGTCAATCTCGACCCAGTCATAGACCGGAGCCTCGGCATAACCCAAATCGGTGTCGTCATAGGCATAATAACCGTAGTCGTCAGGGCCCAGGGGATCAGCGCTGGTGACCGTGCCTAAGGTTACGGTAAAAAATACAGTTTTCAGAAAAACCCCATCGCTCAGAAGTTCCAGGGACAAGGAAACCCGATGGCCGACCATGGCGGCCGGGGAAGCCCAAACCCCGAAAGGTTCGGTTTCGTTTCCCCGGACCGAATCGGCCTCCACATCCCCAAACGAAGCGGTGGAGTCCATCAGGGTGATCAATGAGTCGCTTGACCGTAACCGACCGGTGATGTTATAGGCGGGGCATGCCCCATTGTTGAGAAGCCTGACCACCAGATTTCCCGTCTCGCCCGGGTCTAAGACCCCGTCAACCCAATGATCGAGGTAAATTAATTCGAAAGCCACTACCGGCATTTCCATCAGCCCCTCCCACCCCCAGTTGAGGGCGTAAATATGGCATCCCAGCCTGAGCGTATAACCGTCGGGGAGGATTTGGTCAATTAGTATTAAGAACGCCCCGGTATCCACCACCGCCGAATCGGGGGGAAGGTCCCCTATAAAGGCCACCGAATCCAGTAGGGTCACCCCCCCGCTCAGGGACCTCAGAACGACGATCACCGTCTGAGCGGTATCGCTGGTACCAAAATTCTTCAGGCGTAGCCCCAGGCTGACGGTTTCCCCCGGATTGATGAGGCCGTCCCCATTTCCCCAACTTTCACCCAGGCTGTCATCATCAACGAAGAAGCTGTCTACCCCCACAAAAACGGAATCTTGAAAAATCCAGACGGTGTCCTGATAGGGAACATAGTCGGATTTAGTGACGGTAACCAAAAGGGGACCCCCCGAATCCGGCCGGGCGGCAAGGGTCAAAAATCCGTCTGGGTCGGTCGTCCCCCGGGAAAATACCTCTCCTTCTTTCAACAGACAGACCAGCGCCCCCCCCACCGGCTGGGACCCATCATCACTGACGAAAAGATCGAAATAATTTGTTCCCAGGGAAACCTGAGCAGGATGATCAGCCTGCAGGATGGTGGGTATCTTAGTCCGCAGCCCAAGCCCCGGGTCGCCCAGAATAACGTAGGTGTAGAAATAGAATTTCACCGAATTGGGACTGATATCTTGGGCCGCATACAGGGGGAAATTCCGGTATAGCTCCATCTTCCCCCTCAGAACGGCGGGCCCGAAATGGGTTACCCCCTCGTTTAAGATCCCCTGATAGATGCCGGCATCTAAGCAGTTATTCCAGCGGGTCTGTGTGAAAAGGTCGGTGGGGCCCACGAAGCTGACCCCTCCCCTAAGCGCCCATACCGACCCTGCCCGGATCCAGGCCTCGCCAAAGCAGGGCTCATAATACCCGAAGTTGCCACCCCCGCAGACGATGGAGGTCACCACCGGCAGCATAGGACCGTTGTTTAAGGACGATATGTGTTCCGTTCGAAAGACAGTCCACCCCCCTTCCCATCCCGCCCCCCGATAATTTACAAACCCCACCCCCGAATTGATAGAATTGATAATCGGATCAGGGGTATAGCTCGAATAGTCGGAGTAGAACGCCGTATCCACCCGGGTGTAGCCATAATCCAGGAGTTGATCCCTCACCCAAAGCTTGGTATCCCGGGCGGAAACCACCCCCCAGGAACCCATCGAATAATCCACCACCAAAAGGGCACTCTGAAGCCACTGTGGGTCTTCCAAGTAGGGATCCCGTTCATAAGAAAGTATTTTGGCCACCACCGTATTCAGTTCACTAATGCTGGAGACCGACAACCGGCCCACGAAGACCTCCGGGAAATAATCGTCCCCTTCCAAAAGACCATAGGGATGGTCGGTAACATCCCAGGCCTCCCACCAAGGGTTGTTATTAAAAAAATAGAAAGTGGGAATCTGAATGTTCCCGTCCACATCCCCCACCAGCACTACATAGGTGGGGGGTTCCTCCTGGTTGAAATAGGCATTTGATATGAATGCTTTGATAGCGTTAGCAGTGGATCCCTGGGGGGGAGGGGTCACTACCATAGTTGAATACCCCATCTGCCGCTTCCATTCCGCCAGGGGAAGGATGGCCTCATATCCCGAGGCCGGGACGATAAACAGATAACCCCCCTCCACACCAGAGCTGGGGTCATCCGGGGTCTCGTAATTAATAACCAGATCCTGGTAAAGGGTTTCAAAGGCCGTTGAGGGCTTCGGCCGGGTATCCAGCTTGGGATTGGTGGGATTGGCCCCCGAATAGGTCAGGGTGATCCCCAGTTGATGGAAGAACTTGGCCTCCCTTCGCACCGGGTTGTATTGAACGGGACAGATGATCACCGGGACGAACCGCATCTCCCTCAAGATGACCGGCTTTCCCACCCTGACCAAGGTGTCCGGATAGAAGGTATCCTGCTGGTAGAAAGCCCCATCCTGGGTATAAGGCCGCATCTCCTGGCCGTCCGGCCCGAAGAGTTGAACGGCGGCTACATCTAAATCGGGAAGTGTAACATACTGGGTTTCCGTAAGGGTCAGTTCGACATTCTTATCCGGGGGTAGGGCCACAAAACAGGTAATCAGGGGTAAGTCGGGTTTGCCCACCTCTTCGATGGTCCCCTCCCCGGGGATTTTCAGAATCTGCCTGGTCTGCCCGCCAGTGTTAACCCTTTCCAGCTCCAAACCCGGAATGACCACCGAGAGCCGAATTTTTTGCCCATTGGATTCCAAAATACGAATTTCCGGTTTCCGATTGGCTTGAGACCCATCAGCCGGGATCCATTCCCCCCAGGCGTTTGAAAATATGAGCAGAACCCCTACCACCTTTCCAAACCTAATCAGTGACCTAACCATTACTTCATTCTCCATATTAGTACAGTTCCAACTCATTATCCCTTCACCACTTCAGCGTATCTGCACCTTTTTAATTTGTTTAACCACAGATTACACAGATTATTAATAGATTCGTAATAGTTCAGCCCCGTCATTATGAATGAAGCGAAGCGGAATGAAGAATCTTTATTTCCAAAAGACTTGAAGATTCTTCACTACGTTCAGAATGACGGGGGGGTGAACTTTTACATAGATTCAAAGTATAATTCTTTTGATTTTTTCTGCGGTATCAGTGAAATTTATGGTATTAATCCTAAATCAATTTGAAATCCCGGCTATTTTAACAGCACGGATTTCTTGGTTTGAACAAAATCCCCAGCTTCCAATCTAAAGAAATAAATCCCAGAAGCTAAATCAATCCCATCCCAGTTAATTTGATGACGACCAGTGTTTTGATGTTTAGCCAGCAACGTAGCCACCTCTTGGCCTTTAATGTTGTAGACCTTCAGACTCACCCAACTATGGCTTGGTATCTGGTATCTGATGACGGTTGTGGAGTTGAAAGGATTGGGAAAGTTCTGCTCCAATCGAAAACTGAGCGGGGTAGGATCACCCCGATCCGGAATCAACGACCCCCCTGTTCCCCCCACGATAAGCACGTCATCAATGGCCCAGCCGTCCTCGGTCAGGGTGGAATCGGTGACCAGCCGGAATCGGATCTTAATCGCCATGGAATCCCCACAATAGCCGTCCAGGGGAATGATCATCTGGGTCCAGTTCAATTGTATTCCCCCCACCGGCCCCGCCAGTTCCGCCCAGTTATGGCCGTTATCGGTGGAGATCTCGACATAACCGAAGTCATAATCGTATTCTAAATAGTAGCGATGCCAGAAGGATAGGGCGGCGGTGGTATAGGGGGAAAGATCTATCCCCTGGGTCAGGGCCACCCAGGCATCGGTCAGGTTTTCATATTCCCCCCGGGGGCTATCGGTTAATAAAGTCATTGGGGAATGGGGGTCGCTCTGAGCCAGACCCCAGCTTCCCGTACCCCCCGTGGTCCAGCGGCTCAATCCATCTTCAAAATCATCCCAAAAAAGGGCATCAGCCCGGGACAGGGTGAAAGCGATGACCGTATCCTGACCCAGGACCATCGAGTCTGCGAAGGGAACACACCCGTCAGCGGTGACCAGAACGGAATAGGGGCTTTGGGGAAGGGAGATGGAATAGGCCCCCGTGACCGGGTTAGAAAAGACGGTATCGGCTTTATTGCCCCGGAATACCAGCCTCGCCCCCAGGGGATTGCCAGAAGCGGCATCCTGAACCGTCCCGGCAAGGTCCCACCAGGGCAGGGGTTCCAGGGTTACGTTACGAACCGTAGGGTCGGTCTCATTGACAACAATCCCGGGGATTATCGCTTCCTGGTACCCTTCCCTGAAGACCCTTAAGGTATAGCTGCCGGGAAGCAGAAGCCTCCGGTAGCGACCCCAACGGGGATCGCTGTACCTGGGTTTTAGGACATCGCCGGTCGCCCCGAGGATCTGAACTTCAGCCTTAAGGGGCTGCCCGGTCTGGGCATCGGAGATTATCCCCGTGAGCTGGGCCCCACTGGTCTCACCATAACCCAGAATGCGTCTCATCAGATATTCAGCCCCGGGGATGTTCCTCTCAATGGTATCCTCAATGAGGGCGCTGTCCGGCTGCAGGTTGTTGGTGCCGCATTCGATCAGAAACTGAATGGCGCCGGTGGCAGTATAGAACCAATCATGGGCGTGGCCCCGCCGGGACTCACTATTTGAGGGCTGGTAATGACCAGTCCCGGACTCATTAACGATAAGCCCAGCCACATCGTAGGCGATGTCCTGAATGACCCCATAATCGGGGGGATGTTTCCCCTCCCAGTTCCAGGAATAGAAAACCTTCTCAAAATTATCGGAACTACGGGCGCTGTGGTAGGCGATGGACAGCACGAAATTCTGCTGGACCGCCAGGTCCCTAATAGCCTGGTTTTCCAGTTCCGAAAAAGGATAGGGCCCCCGGTAATAATCGTAATCCCCCTGGTATAAGGTGTCCCCGTGAATCCAGTTGAAATCATAATTTCTGTTCGGGTCTACCCCATCTATATCCCATCCTATTCCCACTCTATAGTCAAATATCCCATTTTCATTATTGTCCCGCTTGTTCTTGCGATAGGTCAGGTCGAGCGTATCGGTGACCACCAGATGGCCCTCCGGGTTCATGGTAGGGACGAACCAGATCTCCAGTTCATTGACACATCTGGTCAGGAAAGTAGGGGAGCCGTACCAGGTAACCAGATCCCCGATCATCTTCATGCAGATCTCCACCCCCAGCACCTCTTCAGCATGGTGCTGGCCAATATTTAGCACCGCTGGCTCATCCTCTTCAACTTCCACCGAGTCTGAAATCTTTACCGCCCAGATGGGCAGGGAGTCCTGGGTGGAAATCCCGATGGTATCCCACTTCATAATGCCCGGGTAAAGGGTGGACAATGAATCTAACTCGGAGTATATCTCCTCTAGGGTATGAAATCGGGGGTCAAGCTGGGAGAAGGTCTTTCCCCAAGGGATGACGCTGAGGACTATAAACAAAAAAGTTTTGAGTCGGTCGAAATTCATATTAAGTCTTACCTTAAAAGAATCATCTTTCTGATCCGGCCTGATCCAACGGTTTTCAGGTGGCCAAAATAAATTCCGCTGGCCACCTTCCGCCCCAACTCATCGTTTCCATCCCAGCCTACCCTGTATTCCCCGGGGAACAGCGGTCCCGTGTAGAGGGTGCAAACCAGCCGGCCCCGGATATTATAAACAACCAGGTCCACCCAATCCTGCTGGGCCAGACGAAAGTGAAGGGTGGTAGAAGCGTTGAAGGGGTTGGGATAGTTGGGGAAGAGCTCAAAAGAAGTAATCCCACCATGCAAGCCATTCCCTTCTATCCCTACCCACAGGTCGTTTACCCTTTGGGCGTAGATATTGCGGAGGAGGGCCTTCCCCGAACTCCGCAGGTCTTCCCAAAGGACAATGGCTCCCCCGGCGTAATCGGTCACCAAGATGGGATCAACCTGATGGTTGTGATAGTCGCACACAACCGCTCCATTCTCCCCCCATAGGCCCATCCCATTTTCATTAAGCTCCTGGGCATAGATGTCAGCTGCACCCGAGCGATAGTCCTCCCAGGCGATGATAATCCGGTCCGGGGCCGCTCGCAGGATAGCCGGCTGGCTCTGATTTCCGAAAGCAGAACAAATGGGAACCCCATTCTCCTCCCATAGGCATTCCCCTACCCCGCTGATCCATTGGGCATAGATATTGTTATCTATCCCGTTGCGAAAGTCCTTCCACCCAATAAAGACCCCCTCCTGGCCATCGGCGGCCAGGACCGGACCTTTTTGGTCATTGGGCATCATCACCACGGGAAGCCCGCTTAAGGAATCGGGTCCCTCTACCTTCCACAGGATGGTGCCATCCCCGGCCACGCGCTGGGCGTAGATGTCGGTTGTCAGTTCAGTGGAGGCGTCCCGACCGTCCTCCCAGACCACGATTACCCCCCCGAACCCGTCGGGGACGGCCCGGGGGTAGACCTGGTTTCCCACCGCCCCGGATACGACCAGCCCCCCGGGGGGCCAACCGGAAACCACCCCACCATCCCCATCCAGATGTTGGACGAAAATATTATAATCCTGAAATCCTCCCCGCCAGACGATAAAGCTCCCCCCCTGGCCATCGTATATGGAACCGTAAGGAAAATCTTCCCCAAAACCTAAGGAAATTTGCTCGCCGGCTGAACCCCATAAGATGCCTCCTGAGGAATCCACCCGCTGGAGGTAAACGTTGGGATCGCTGAAGTAGGGGAAATCGGTCCATCCGACGAAAGCCCCGCCTTCTCCGTTACCCACAATGGTGGGTTTTATCTGATCATGTCCGGTGGGAAATAGGTGGATGCCATTTCTTCCCCACAGGGTATCCCCATGGCTGTCAATCCGCTGGAGGAAAATCTGGAGCGAATCGTCAACCCGGGCTTCAGAGGCTATGATCCCCCCCCCGGTCCCATCGGGGGTGATCACCGGATAATAGTCGCCGATGTATGAGTTCACATCCGCCCACAGCCCGGCGTCATTCCCATTTACCCACCATTGGACGAGCCCGGTGGTATCCAGAGTCTGGGCGAAGACCCGGGTTCCCATCCGCCCCAGTCGCTGGTCCTCCCAGATGGCCAGCACTTGAGCCGACCCCTTGGGGATGACCCGGGGGTGTTTCGCGTCCCCGTCTATGCCCCACTCCAGTTGAAACCCATCTTCCCCCGGCCAGAGGGGTGTTCCGAGGGCACCGATATGTTGGACGTAGATACCTGGGCTCCCTTTCCGGGTATCCCCCCAAGCCAGAATTGCCCCCCCGGACCCATCCTCCCTCACCAGCGGGGAAAACTGATGATAGTTGGCCCCTGAGACCAAGATCCCGTCCGCCGCCCATAATGTATCCCCGTCGGTATTCAACCGCTGGGCGTAGATGTCGTTGTAGGGAATGCCCCCATTCCGCTCATCCTCCCAGGCCACCACGACTCCCCCAAAACCATCCCCCCGCAGCCGGGCCTCGATCTGGTCACCATCCGCGGTACAGACTGGCGCCCCGTCTGTATCCCATAACAAAGTCCCATCGGGAGAAATCCGTTGGGCGTAGATGTCGGCGAGGGTATTGGTGGGGTCATTCCGGTTATCATGCCAGATGACGATGGCCCCGCCGGCCCCATCGGGGACCAGCCTGGGATTCTGCTGCTTTTTGGGAAGGGTGCACAACCCAATCCCACCATCTGGCCATTGGGGGAAACCGGAACCGTCCATCCGTTGGATGTAGAGGTCGCCGTCATCCTCTCTTTGATCGTGCCACACGATGTAGACCCCACCCGACCCGTCGGGGATCAGCTTGGGATGGTCCTGGTTGCCGATAAAGTCGCAGACCGGGGTGCCCCCTTCCTCCCACAACAATTGCCCGTTGGCACCCACCCACTGGGCGTATATCTGGTGATCGTTAGCCTGTCTCCGATCCCACCAAGCGATGATAGCCCCCCCAGCTCCATCGTCCTCAATGGTAAGACCCGACTGTCCCCCGGGCTGGGCACAGACCGCCACCCCATTGAGAGGCCATCCAGGTGGAACCTGACCGCTACCATCCACCCGCTGGGCGTAGATGTCCCCATCGGCACCGGAGCGGGAATCCACCCAAGCAACGATGATCCCGCCCGCCCCGTCCCCGGTTATCCCGATGGCTATCTGGATGTCAAAGGCGGTACACAGCGGCACCCCGGCCGGGTCCCACAAAAGCTCCCCGGCTCCGGAGATCCGCTGGGCGTAGATGTCCCCGGCGGTATCGGCCCGGAAGTCCACCCAGGCCACCACGACTCCACCGGCCCCATCTACCACCACCACCGGGTCCTCCTGCCTGTCGAGCTCAGCACAGACAACAGTCCCCCCTTCCCCCCAGAGCAGGTTGCCATCCCCAGCCACCCGCTGGGCAAACAGGTCCCGCTGTCCGTTCCTGCAATCGGACCAGAGATAGATGGCCCCGCCGGCCCCATCGGAAGCCCCGGCCCGGTTCCATTCGATATGGTGACCCTGGCGCACCGGTACCCCGGCCGGGTCCCAACCGATCTGAGCATGAACTAAATAACCCACTAAAAAGCCAAATCCTATCAACCATTTAAAGACTCTCATGACCTACATCTCCTTTCCATTGCATCATTGTGTCTTCGGAATATAATTTTGTCATCTGTGACTTGAAATTTTATTGTCCAGTCGAGTTTGACCCAAAAGTCACTATAGCGTAAGCCGGGTTAATCAGGTCCGTCAGGCGCCGGACTGATGCCTAACTGACGCCTTACCTAAAGGCATCCCACCGTAGTCGCAGGCTTTACACCTGCGTATGATTTCGCACCCCGCACCCATAAAGGGTGCGGCTACATTTAAAAAGTTTCCCCCCAAAAAAACTGTTATTATAGACTTTCGATGAATGGAATGTTCCAGCGGATGACAACATCCGTCAGAAACGTAGTATTTTAAATTTGCCAAAGTTCAGGTTGATTATAGTAACGACTGAACGAGCGATCGAACCCCCAAGAACAAATAATCCCCGCAGAATAGGGAGAGCCACGCCCCTAGGGCTAAAAATATTCCAAACGGAATCCGGTCCCCGAATCTCCTCCGGCCCAGAAGCACTAGCACCGACCAGCCCACCAGCCCTAAAACAGCGGCCAAGAAGAGGGCCAAAAGGCCACGGGGCCAGCCCAAAAACAGCCCCACCATGGCTGTCAGTTTGATGTCTCCGCCCCCCATTCCCTTCTTCCTGAATAGCCACTGGCTTAGCCAGGCGATCCCCAGCAGAAGCCCGGCGCATAGGACCGCCCCCCCGATCCCGCTCAATACAGGAACGGGTCTGAAGGCGAAGAGGAAGAAAAGACCGACCCCCATGCCCGGAAAAACCAATCGGTCCGGCAGCAGAAAATACTGACCGTCAATGAAGCTCAGGGCCACCAACAGGGAGCTGAAGATGATCATTTGGAAAAAAACCGATGATAAACCGAACTTCAAATAGGACGCCACCCACAAAATCGTGTTCAACAGCTCTACTACGGGATAGCGTGCTGGGATCGGGGAGCGACAGACCCGACATTTCCCCCCCAGCAAAAGGTAACTGATGAGGGGAATGTTGTCAGCCCATCGAATTGGGACCCCGCACCGGGGGCACCGGGACCCCGGCCTTAAGATTGACTCCCCCCGGGGGAGGCGGTGGATGAGGACGTTCAGAAAGCTTCCCGCCGCCAGCCCTAACAGAATAACGAAAATAATAATTAGAGTATTCAATCTATATGATTAAATATCAGAAAAGACACCTCGAAGTGTCTTTTCCAAGCAGGAATGAATTCTATTCTTAAAATGTTATATTATTTTCAAATCCCATTCAAGTCCTATCCTAAAGACCCCTCCTCAGGGCGGCTCCCAGGTAAAAGACGGGCAGGTAGATGGTGATAATTATAGATCCGATGACCACCCCAATGATAACGATGAGGATGGGCTCAATTAGGGAAGTCAGTCGGTCCACAATGGCGTCCACCTGCTTTTCATAGAAGATAGCCGCCTTGTTCAGCAGCCGGTCCATCTCACCGGTTTCCTCACCGGTGGCGATAAGCTGGAGGAGAATGGCGGGAAAGACCATGGTCTTCTTGAGGGCATTGGAAATGCTGAATCCGTCCTTGATCAGCCCCCTCGCCTGTGACAGTCCCCGTTCGATCACCTTATTGCCCACCACCCTCTGGGACAGACTAATAGCCTCCATGATGGGCACCCCGGAGCCTATCAACACCCCGAAGGTCTTGGAAAATTTGTTCATAATGGCATTCTTAAGCAGGGAGCCCAGAACGGGAAATGCCAACAAAAGTCGGTCGAAGATAAACCGCCCCCGGTCAGTCATAGCAAGTAGCCAGAGAGAAATGAGGACCAATAGGGTGATCCCGCAGGCGGACAGGAAATTTTGGCTGATGGCCTGGCTGGCCCCCATCAGCATACGGGTAGGCCCTGGCAACTGGGCCCCTAACTTGGCATAAACCTCCCGGAACATGGGGATAACGAACACAAAAATACCGATCAGCATGATCACCAGAAAGATGAATACGAAGAGGGGATAAGACATGGCCGAAAATACCTTGCGCCGAGTATCCGCCAGGGCTTCTATGTAATCCGACAGATCCTCCAGGATAGTGTGCAGATTGCCGCTGATCTCCCCTGCCTTGACCAACGCCACATACATGGGGGAGAAAACGCCGGGATGCTTCTCCAGGGCGTCAGAAAGGGAAAAACCCTTCTTGATGTCAACGCTCAGCCGGCCCAGCACCTTTCGGAATCGTCTGTTTTTCTCCTCGTACTGGAGGCCAACGATAGATTTTTCCAGCGTCAGTCCCGCCGAGAACATAGTAGAGAGCTGCCGGGTGAAAAAGACCAGTATCTCTAAGGGCACCCGGGTCCGCAACCTATAGAAGAACAGAGCCACCTGATCCCCCAGGGCGGTCTTTTTCAAGGCGGTCTCCTTTTTGGCCTCCCGAACGGACAGGATGGTGCCCCCCTTCCCCTTCAACAGACTGATGGCAGCATCCAGATCAGAGGCCCGAACGAGACTCTCCTCCCGGCGGCCGCTGGGATCACGGATGACGTAACTATAAGTAGGCATAGGACATAACTGTCACTATCATGGGATTTCTAAGAATCAGTCTGAATGCAAATCGCAAAATTACTTTGTTTTATCGGTTATATTAATTTACGTTTTCATTTTGCATTTTTCCCGAATTTTCGGGACATTTTGCATTTATCCATTGCGCCTATCAATTAGTTGTTACCATTCCCATTAAAGAGAGAAATGTTAACCCTAATCTTACACTAACAGGCTTTTCTCTACCTCAAAATTCACCCTAAAAGGCAGATGAAAATCTGCATCTTGCTTAGCAAAAGAAATTGAAAAATCAGTAATTGTAAATCCAACCAATTCCTTTGTTTCGGGATGAAATCGCAAGATTATATTGTCACCGTATTCAACATAGTCTGTATATTCAGGATGTCCTTTGGTGACATAGAGCACATCTGCTTCACGATCATAAAACATACTGAACATATTTGATTTATTCATCACCATCATCTCTGGATTAGACATGTTTTGCGGAGCAAATTTCCAAATCCCCCTTATCGTCCCATCATTCCTGGATCGTGGATCGCAGGACTTCTTTAACCGTAGTAATACCTTCGATCACCTTACGGATGCCCGAATCACGCAGGGTAATCATTCCCAGGGAAAGAGCTTTTTCCCGGACATCCTCTAAATTGGCATTGTCGTAGATGAGCCGACGTATGGGTTGCTTGATTTCCAGGATCTCAAAAATACCCGTCCGCCCGAAGTACCCGGTGTTACGGCAGTGGACACATCCCTTGCTTAAGTAAAAGAGGGTCTCTTTGTGCTCGGATGGGTCCAGATCCAGCATCTCCAGTTCGGCGACCGAGGGACGATAGGACTCCTTGCAATGGGGGCAGATGGTGCGAACCAGCCGCTGGGACATGACCAGATTTAGGCAGGAACCCACCAGAAAAGGGGGTACCCCGATGTCTAAAAGGCGGGTGATGGTGGATGGGGCGTCGTTAGCGTGTAGGGTGGAGAAGACCAGATGGCCGGTGAGGGAGAACTTCACCGCAATGTCAGCCGTCTCGGCGTCCCGGATCTCACCGATCAGGAGGATGTCCGGATCCTGACGCAGGATGAATTTCAGGGTGCTGGCGAAGGTGAGCCCGATCTTCTCCTTGACCTGAACCTGATTGATCCCGTCCTGCTGGTATTCCACTGGGTCCTCTACGGTGGTGATATTGATTTCCGTAGACTTGATCTCCTGGAGGGCGGCGTGCATGGTGGTAGATTTTCCACTCCCGGTGGGGCCCGCGATGATAATCATTCCATAGGGCTGGACGATCCATTTGCGGAAGATAGAGAGCATGCGCTGCTCGAATCCCAGTTGAGTCAGATCCATGCTAAAGCCCGTCTTATCCAGCAGGCGGAGCACGATCTTCTCCCCGAACACAGTTGGCAGCACAGACACTCGAATATCCAAATCCTTTTCCGGGGATCTGACAGTAAATCGTCCGTCCTGGGGGAGACGATGCTCGGCGATGTTCAGCCGGGACAGGATTTTGATCCGGGAGACCACCCCGGGGAGGGAGGACTTGGGGACCGCCATTACCTCCCGGAGCACCCCATCAACCCGCAAGCGCACCACCATTGATTCCTGGGTAGTCTCGATATGGATGTCGGTAGCCCGCTCCCTGATGGCCTCCACCAGCATCATGTTCACCAGCTTAACGATGGGGGCATCGGCCAGGTCGGCCGGCATCTGGCTCATGTCAATCTCACCCTCCTCTTCCCCCTCTTCGGTCTCCCCGAAGAATCGCAGATCCTCCATCAGTTCGCTGACCTCACCCGACTTGCGGACCCGCACATAGAGCCTTTCAATGGCCTTGGAAATCCCGTCCTTGGTGGCGATCACCGGCTCCACCTGGAGCTTGGTCAGCTTTGACAGGTTGTCTAAAGCTACGATGTCGTCGGGGTCAATCATGGCCACCCGGAGGACGTTGTCGTGGCGGCGGAGGGCGATTAAGTTGTTGTCCCGGGCGAAGGACTCCGGGATCAGGGATACGATTTTCTCGTCCGCTTCTAAGAGCTCATCGTCACCCACGGCGGCGATGCCCATCTGCTTGGCCAGGGCCTGGATGATCTTCCGACCGGTCAGAAGCTCCAGGTCCACCAGCACATCCCCCAGTTTTTTCTTAACCTTTTTCTGTTCGGCCAAGCTCCTATCCAACTGTTCCTGGGTGATGAACCCCTCCTTCACCAGGATAGAGCCTAACCGTTCGAATTGGGGACTGTAACCCCCTGATCTCTCAGCCATGATTGATACGCAATCAAAAAAACTTCTTTATCGCCCTAATATTTCAACCATTATGTTAACCGGATCAGATGAAACACCCCAACCATGTGCGGATGCTTCAACCTGAGAGTCTTTTGAAGTCTGACCTGCAGCCACATCTAAGGTATACTGCAGTTCAGCTATTAACCAAAGCTTTGCCACACCTTCACTATTGGTAGTATCAAAATCCTGCTGAAACGGTACAATTGGGTCTGGGCAAATTCCATCATCTTCTGGTCTATAGAATATCCCAAAATTACTGGAACTAAAATCTATTTGAACCCCAGAAATCGGATTGCCTGAATTGTCATGCAAGGTAGCAATACATTCAAACTCAGCCGGGTCCCCCTGCTGGGGATTACCGTAATTCCAATATATAGGAATGACATCCAAATTAACTTCGCATTGAACCAACGGCAGATCATAATCTAACGTGTCCGAGATAGTATTGCCCTCAGCAGTGGTGCACGACGCGATAATCCTAACGGTGCTTAAGGATGCCCAATAAGGAAAGGTTAAAATGGTATGGGCCAGCCCCTCTGTGGAATCACCGTTGGCGTCCGCATTTCCAGTGTGAGCCCCTCCCTGAATGGAAATCTCGGAGGTGTCGGGAACGTCAAGGGTGAAGGTAACGGCGGTACCATTCTGCACCGGATTTGCCCATTCATCGTTGACCATTGCCGTGACCCAGATATACCAGTAAGCCCCAACACCCGTCAAATCACTGCCCACATTCAGACCAATAGCATAAGGGGATCCGGCTACGATAACTACATTACGGTTAGTAGCCTCAATGACATGATGGACAGTATCATTAATGACAACCTCCGTCCACGCCCGGACGGTCACGATTCCTTTGACGGTGCCGCTGTTCAGGGTTGCCCTGGCTACCCCATTGCTGGTCTGGCTGGAATCGGATTCCCCCTCAATAAATATATTCACACCCCCACCGGGGTCGCTGACTATTTCGAAATGAACCCAGGTTCCATCAGGAACATAATTATAGCTGGCATCATAAACGGTGGCCAACAGGGTAGCGGATTCCGTTCCCCCCGTCCCGGCCACCTGAATTAGATTGGGTGACGCACTGAGGGTAATAGAGCTAGCCGCCCCTGATTCGATGGTCACCGAAATAGAATCAACAATATTTCCAACAGAGGCCTTAATCTTAGCCACCCCGGCCTCAGCCCCGGCATTGAAGGGTACCTGAACCGCCCCAGTATCATCGGTCACCGCCTCGGGGGTAATATAGCCCAGGTCGGTCTCAAAGGCCACCATTATTTCAGTCAATAGATTGCCGGTGCTATCGGAGACCACCGCTTTAATATTGGAGGTTTCCCCAGCATTTATGGTCCTGGGATTGGCGGTAAGCCCGATGGCGAATGGGGGTCCAGGGACGAACTCGATATGCAGGATGTTAGAGATCACCCCCCCGGCTTCCGCCGTCAAGGTGGCGGTTCCCACCTCATTACCGGTGACAAATTTAACCGAAGCCACCCCCCCCTGGTCCGTCAACACATTATTGGAAAGGAAGCTTCCCCTGTCCGTATCGAAAAGCACCCTAATGGGAACGAAGGCCGCTTCTACCCCCCCATCGGGCAGTCTCTGGTACACCGTGGCCCGCACCCAGGTGGTATCGGTCCCGCTGGCCACCAGTTCCCCCACCGGTGCGTCTGTGGTCAGGTCTATGTAATCAACCGGGGGAAGGGAGTCAATCATGATGTAGATGGTGTCCCTCACCGCCTGGTTGTCATAGAGCCAAACCAAGATCATGGCCGAATCGGGTACAGTAACAACCCCGTGATCGTCAAACTGGGTCACCCCAATACCCGAAGAATCAGTGTAGATGGGAGAGCCGATGGTAGTCCCTACGGGCCAGGTAGAAAAATAGACCTCCGCATTGGGGATGGGGGAATTATGAACATCCTTAACCAATACGGTGACGTTGGCGCACGTGCTTGGATTATTATCAGCATACATTAGCTTTGTGTCCGTCCATAAGATCAAGGTATCCTGGGTGAACGGGGTGGGGTTTATGGTAATGTCCACTGAGTGGGATTTGGAGCCCACCCGGCCCACCACGTGGGCAACCCCGTATTCCCCCATGGCGTTGAACTGGGTGGTCACCTCGCCGTTTTCATCAGTGAGCCCGGGCTGATTCACCGAACCCAGGTCAGTCTCAAATTCGATCAAGACACTGTCTATGGTTAACCCTGATGCATCACGAACCTTGGCTGTGATCGTGGATAATCCCGGCGTTCCCGGGGGAACGTTGATGACCACCGGGCTTGCAGTAACATAAATAGTATCAACCACACGGGTGGTTGATGTTGGTCGGATATGAATGCTATCTATACCGCTGTGGGAACCCACTCTGGCAATAATAAAAACCAAGCCCGTATCCCCGGGAATGGACGTAAATTGAGTGCTCACAGTGCCGTTACTTACTGTTGTATCGGGGTTCGGAAGATCAATTATACCCCAGGCGGTGCTGGATGTATCCAACTCAAAACCTACAGAAACCCCTTGAACGGCGATTCCCGTAACCGTAGTCACATGAGCGGTTACAGTAGCACTTCTTGCTTGACCGGGGGCAACATTGAGGATGCCCGGATCAGTTGTCACCGTAACCCTTCCCACCGTGCTGATTTTCTCCTGTTCCTCCTCCTCGGCGGTGGGGGACTGACGCCGGTCGCAGGTGGTCAAAAACCCCAGCCCAAAGACGACCAATAAACCCAACGGTATAATAATCTTTCTCATCCCGTCCTCCTTTGAAGGCAATCCCCCGAATTTAAACCGTTACTTCAAGGTGGCACATTTTGTTGTCGTAAAAAATTCCAAACAGACCTTCATCCCGATACTTGGGAACTACAATCTAAAACCCTGCCCTTTGATTTTCGCGGTTTACTTCCCTTCTCGCGGTTACAAATCAACCCAAAACTTGCCATCTATCATTGATTTCAAGGATATCTTGTAACCGCGAAAGTTCTCTTAACGCGAAAAATTTTGAACCCCCAATGAATAATCCAAACAGAAGCGATGTCATTATCAAGGTTTAATCATTCTTCTTTTCGTCCCTTCTCCCCCGTTTCCCCTTCCCCATTCTCCTCCCCATCAATTCGTTCCAATTCTTCCTCAAAGTATTCCTCTTCTACCCTTTTAATCTCAGGGCTTTTTCTAACCGTGGTAGTGTCCACCTCGATGATGTGGGGGGTTACCTGGATGATGAGGTCGGTCTTCCTGACCCTCTCGCTTTCGTGGCGGAACAGCCTGCCGATGAAGGGAATGTCTCCCAAGAGGGGGATTTTATAGACGGTCACACTCCGATCAGCCCCTAACAGCCCGGCGATGATGATGGTCTGGCCGCTCTTCACCCGAATGGTGGTGGTGGCGGTGCGGCGCTTGATCCAGGGAATATTCTTGTCAGGACCGATGAGCTGGAACACCGTAGAGAGCTCCGGGGTGATGGTGGTGGTGATGTAGCCGTCCTTGTTGACCGTAGGGGTAATGTGGAGCTTCACCCCCACCTCCTCCCGTTGGACCTGCACCTGTCCCCCCAGCCCGCCGGCGGACAGGATGTAGGGAATGACGTCAATGACCTCCAGGGTGGCCGGTCGGTTGTTCATGGTGGCGATCTGGGAGTTGGCCAAAACATCGGCCTTGTTGTGCTTGATCAGGTAGTCTAAGGTGATGTCGAAGGCTGTCAACTGACGGCTGAAATAGCCCACGTTTTTCAATCCATCAATCTTCTGGAACGGCATCTGACGGGGAAGTTGATAAAGGTCGAGGGGCTCCAGCCGATCTGATATGGGGTCATACCCGGGAACCATCCCCTCGGGGAGGGCTCCGGCTCCCACCACATCCTCAGCGATAATGGTAGTCAATTGATTGAGCCTACTCCAGTCAATGCCCAGCTTCTCCTCCTCCTCGACGGAGACCTCAATAATCCTCGCCTCCAGCATGATCTGCAGGGCGGGCTCGTCAATCTCCTCAATAATCCGTCTTATCTCAGCGATAATCTTGGGGCTGGTGGTGATTAGGAGCTTGTTGCCGCTTTGATCCACGGTAATTTTTTCCGTCAAATCAACCAGCAGCTCCTTCACCTCGGCGGCATCAGCGTATTGCAGGTTGATCACATAGGGGGTAAGGCCCACCTCCCCCCGCAGTTTCTCCGCCTTGGCCACTAAGAAAGAATTACCCACCACCTCATAGGAGAGCCCCGCCGCCCGCACCACCAGGTCCATGGCCTCCCCGATGGGGGTATCTTTAAGGTGAATGGATATCTTCTCGTGTTTGGTGACGTCGGGCGAGGTGACGATGTTAAACCCGCTCTTTTCCGCTAAGATAGTGAGCACACTGGGCAGGTAGGCGTCGTCGGCGTCAATGGTCACCAATCTCTTTAGGCCCTCCTCCAGCCCTGCTACCGTCTCCGACGGGAGGCCAAGGCTGTCCTGACCGGCCGGGGATAATCGGAACCCAAAACCCAGCAAACAACCTATTGCAAGCGTCATAAAAACCGATCTCATTCTTCTCCCCACTTCCCATTCGTATGGCCGGGTCCCTATCCCTTCGGGGGCCGAAGGACCCTCTTTTTTCCGTTTGTCCGGTTTCTGATGGTCACCTTCTTCTTTTCAATAGCGATCACCTCGTTCCCGTCAATGACATCCCCCACCTTCACCACGTGGCTTTTGAACCCTGTCTTAATGACCGCCGCCGCGGAGGGACCGGGCCCAATCACCGTAGCGCTCAGCCGCAACTCGCCGGAAAGCTCCTCGATGTCAGTAACGCCCATCCGGGTCAGGAAAGCCTTGCTTTTGATTACCCTGGTCAGCTTCAGGGGGTCGGAGCCCAGCCGAAAGACAAAGCTTTTCCGATTTTTAAGCTCCGTCTCCAGTCGGGTTACCGTATTGACCAGCTCCTCATCCGTCTCCAGGGTGGCCTCGGCCCTGGCCCGCAGGAAGACCTTTACCTGCCGATTCATATTTAGGGTGCGAAAGCCCACCCATCCCAACAGGACAAAGGCAAGCACTACCAACAAACCCCAGAGGGTATTGCTTTTCTGGGTCATTATTTCAACAACACTATTTTTTGGACCCTCATGTAGGGTCCGACATCAAACCGGACCCAGTAAATTCCAGAGGGAAGCCCATCTCCATCCCACCTTACCCGGTAGTCGCCCCTACCCTGAACGCCATCAACTAGGGTAGCCACCCCTTCTCCGAGAAGATTATAAACCTTCAGGCTAACCCGGCCCATCCGGGGCAGGCGGTAGCGTAGGGTAGTGAAGACATTAAAGGGATTGGGGAAACTGGGAAACAGGCAATAGGCTTCAGGATGTTCCCCTAATTCTTCCAGCACAACCCCCACCGAATGATCAATCACCAGGGGACCGCTGTAGGCGCTGCTGTCCTGGACATCATCGTCCCAGATGAGCCCGTAGATGTAATACCGGAACCCGTGGGGAAGTGACGCGGTATTCCAGACAAAAGAGTCCTGCTCATCATCCTCGTAGATTACGCCCGCCTGTTCCAGGTAGGTCCCGTCGTAACCGATAGAATCGGCATCATAAAACAGGATGATCTGAGCGTTGTCGTCCGGGTCCTCATCAACCCACCTGATGGTGTATTCCATATTAGTGGTATCCCCAGTAGCGGGCGGGGAAATAATCTGTAGCGATGGGGGACATTCTGGCATCCAGAAAAATTCATCTTCATTGTTTACCTCATAGGTCTCCTGAACCTCATCAAACACATCCAGGACCCATAACACAAAATGGGAATCTGGGGTAACGATCCATAGGGAGTCCAACCGGGTAAGGTAAGTTGAATCCCCCCAAGCGGTGCGGCGTTCACTGAGCATAAGAGAATCATCCAAAAAACCCTGGAGGGTAAAGGTGTCCGTCTCCCCGATCCCCAGACAGCCCCATCTAAATCCTATATAGACCGAATCCCCGACCAGGGGGTAGGCCACCTGCTGGGAGTCCTCATCAATAAAGACGATGTTTAGGGCCCAGAGGTCCATCAGTCCGTCGTCCCGGGCCAGCCTCACGTCGTCCACAAACGCCCCACAGGGGTGATCGGCGGCTATGTTATTACCGTCGCTCTGGAAATGAAAGGCGATATACACGTAGTTATTTCCGGGGCCGGTGAAGTTAAGGGAATCGGGACCCACCGCCGTTAAGTCCTGGACGATCTGCTGCCAGATAACCGAGGGCTGACCGCTCAGCTCCCCGGCGATCTGAAAGACGCTCGGGGGGCCAGAGGCTGTGCCCAGTCCCACCAGCCAGCGGAAAAAATCGTGGTTCACCTCGGTATTGATCCAATACCAGAAAGAGTAGAAAGCAGCTTCGGTGGTGCTTAAGTCAACAGGACCATAGATCATGAAGGTATTGCAGTTATTGGGATAGTCGTCAAATACGGGATCAAGGGGAAGCTGACCAAACCCGGGCGAGGCCACGCACCAGGCGGCCTGAATCCCCGCCCCGGGGTTATAATGACACAGATAATCCTGTATCCCCCAGTGGTGGGTGTAGAGGGGGGAAACCCGCCATTGGTCATAGAGAGGAGGCCAGTTCATCGGGTCATCCACCTCGAAATCCATCGTCATCAGCGTCTGCCAGGTGGCATAAAGGGGATCCGTTTCACCTAATAGTAAACAGAAAGCCACCAGAATAGCGGGTAAAAAGGTCTTGACTAAGCGGGATGGTTTTATCATTGTTGATCCAATATCAGCAGGTCACATTGATGCTAAGAAAATTATAAATTGCCAAAATTGCCTTAGGTTCAAAAATTTCAAAAATTTTTCCAAATTAGTTTGATTTCTTAAAAGTTCTGTATGTTCATCTTTCAAAAATAATTTTTGAAATTTAGGCAATCTTTGAAATTTTTGAAATTTACCGATGTTTGATCAATGTCAGGGTGGAGATGGCCATCTCCATCACGTGGTGGTCTAGCTTTCCAGGTTCACGATCCCGGTCCGACCTCTCCACCGAATTGTCCACCTCAAATTCCTCCACCGTAATCAGCCGTTCCGACTTCTCCAGCCGATTGACGAACTGGCCGAACTGCCTGAAGGAACATTTAATCTTCAATTCATAGGGGGTCTTCACGTATCCTTTGAAGTTAATCTTTGGTTTGGGCTCCAGGGCCAGCAGGGTAATGCCCAGCTGGTCCATGATAGAAGTCAGTGAGGTCAAAAACGGCATTGAGGCGTCTTCAGCCAGGATGTCCTGGGCCGATAATGCTAAATTGCGTTCGATCAACTTGGCTACCTGATCCAACTGCTGGGCCAGGATCTGGGCGCTGATCAGCTTTTCCGTACGCGCTTTGATCTGAAAGTTCAACCGCCGGATCTCCTCAGGCTTGGGGGCATAGGCGGTGCGGTAGAAAACCCAAGAACCCAGCCCAAATATCACCAATAAAATGAGGAAAATTATATTACGCTTCATAAAAAGTACCTTACGCTCAACACCGAATGATACTGAAATAATTGCTAATCGCTGATTGCTAATTGCTGCTGGAGCCAAGGTTTCAACAATCAACAATTTATTTAGTAGTTTTTCGCCACGGCGAACCTTCGGTCAGTGTTGAATTCCCGGATTTAGGTTTAAGCTCGTTCTACGTTTTCCCACTCACGGCCTGGGGGGACCTTGACCTAGTCTGTCCAGATTTCCTGACATAACAGATGATGGACAGCGAGAGAATCCTCTGATCCCCCACCTTAATCCGCTGGACTTGGTCGAACTTGATGTCCTCAAAGTCACGAAAGAAGTCGGGGTTAGAGCGTAATCTGTCTATAAGTTGCTTCACTTTGTCAAACTCCTTCTCCCCTTTTTTTATGGGGGCGATGCCCTTGATAATAAGGTTCTTATGCCGGTATTCCAGTCCGGTCAGGGCCATATCCGGGGGAAGCTCCCTGGCTAAGGCCTTAAGCTTCTTTGTCCACAGAATGCGTTTATTCTCCAGCTCCGCCAGGGCCAGAACGTCCTGTTTGGAGACATCCCGAGTAGTCTGCTTAAGCTCGTCTATCTTGCGATTGATCTCGGCCAGTTTTTCCTTTTTCTCCTGAATGATGCGGTTGAGCTGGCCGTAGATCCGGATTTGAAAGCCAGCCATGATAACCATCAACCCAATTATCGCCCCGAAGATGATTTTATCACGTCGCCTTCGCCAGCGGATGGCCCGGAGGGCGGTATGGTCTATCTTATTAAGGTTAATCCGAAACGCCTTCACCATAATTCAGTCCCCCCGCAATGCTAACCCCACTGCCAGGGCCAGTTGGGCGGGATGATCGGGTTCCTCGCAGCCCAGGTCCAACTGGTCGGTGGGGTTATAGATTTCCACCGGAATGTTAAATTTGTCCTCGAAGAAGGAATCCAGCCCCCCGATGACCGCTGACCCCCCGGTCAGGTAGATGCGCTGGATATGGCTCTGGCCAGTCTCCTTTACGTAATACCGTAAGGAACGGTTCACCTCAGCAGCTAAACTATCCTGGGACGATCGTTCCGCCACCCGCAGCGCTTCTCCCCCCCCGCCCTTCAGCTCTTCAGTGTCGGGATTACCTGAGGAGGACACCTTCAGTTTTTCCGCCTCGGGATAACTTATATTCAAACGCTTGCTGATCTCCTGGGTGAAGTGATACCCCCCAACCCCGATGTCCCTGGCGAAAAAAAGATCCTTACGGCCCAGGATAACCAAATTGGTCTTCATGGTGCCGATATTCAGGAACACCAGCACCCCTTCGTCGGGGGGTTCCGTGTTGACAATAAAAGAATTGGCTATCCCAAGGGGGTCCACGTCCACCATCCCCGGCCTCAGGCCCACCTCCTTTAATAAGTTCATATGGTTCTCGAAGTGTCTCCGGGTGGTAGCCACCATCAGCACCTTGATCCTATTCAGCTCATCGGGGTCGTCCCCCAAAATCTGGTAGTCAATGATGCTCTCCGAACCGTCGAGCGGGAGGTGCTTGCGGGCCTCCATGAACAGGGCCGAATCCAGCTCCTCGGGGTCCAGCCGCAGGGTTTTGATCTCCTTAACGCTCACCAGGGACCCCCCCACCGAGGAGATGAGGTGCTTTACCTTGCGGGGGTTGATGTCCAGATGGTCCAGCATACCGAACAGCAGGGGCACCACTACCCCCCGCTTAGGCCCATCCACGTCGAATGGGGTGTCGTCCCCATAAAGCGGCCGGCAGAGCCAGTCCATCATTCGGAACCGATTTCCAACCCTCTCTAAAAGGACGATTTTTATGGAATGGGTTCCGATGTCCAGGCCGATACGCTGATTGGATTTATGACCGAACATGGATCAAGGAAACAAAAAAACCAAAATTTGAAAGGATGTTATTTAACGTCTCGTCCCGAATATTCGGGATAAGAATTGACTTCAAAAATATTAAGTTACGTTAAGCGGTTATCGGTTGTCCCGATCCCGAAACTTCGGGACGGGATATCGTCATGCGGTTTTCGGTTATCGTATTGACATTTAACAGGTCAATCAAGAAAATAAGGGGGAGGACGAGACATTAACCGCAACCATACCACGAATAACGATTCGATCCCGAAGCTTCGGGAAACCGCAACCGTTTGCCGTAGCCGAACATCTCAGAAATTCCCCAAGCCCCGGGGTTGATATGTAGCCCCGAAGGGGCTAAGTTCTTTTGAGTTGACAGCCTTACGGCTGTCACTCCATTTTAGCGCAGTGGCGGGCTCTCCCACCGCACGATCTTAAACTGGGCCCTTCCCCCCTCGCCCCCGATTACGGGCATCAGGGGAGGCGGATTGTAGATGAACCGTTTGTCGTATTTATAATTCTTAGAATAACCAGTACCATACGGCCCACATGGGCTGGGTGGTGAGGTGTGACCCCGGTGAACATAGCCCCGGTATTTTTGGGTGACAGCACCTACCAGATAAATCCTCCCCCTCTCATCCCGAACACAGTTAGGATTATCCTGATTCTCAAAGGTGAAAGACCCAAAGAAGGTGTTTTCCATTGATGGATCGCCGAACATGGTTGAACTGGAATCACCGAGGGCAATGAGGGCGGCGGTAATTCGAATGTTCGCATAACGATCGTTGTTGGTGGGATAACGTCCGTTGCTATCGTTGGCACCATTTGCGGGTGTATCGCCGATAACAATATAGGACTCAGAAATAATACCCAGCGAACTTCTTGAACCTTGGGCGACCGTGTGAGTAGCATAGTTATAATCACCACTATAGACCACATCATCAATGAGCCGAATGTAGCCCTCAGCCCCTATGGCTAAGCGACCGTTTAACACCCCCGACAGCTCCAGAGGCCCTCCCTCTACAAAGATGCCCCTATCTTGGGGAATGGCGAAGGTTCCGAGGCCGATCCAATCCGGAGTCCCCAAATCCCTTTTCCAGACCTGATAACCACCCCCCGAAAGCCGAATGCGATGGATTTTACCCCTCCCGTCAAAAGTAACAGCGGCGTTTAACCGTAATCGCTCTGCGGTAAGGTCAAAGGGGATGGGCTGTTTATTTCCATGGAAACAATCATCCTGAAGCGCCTGACAATCTCCCATCCATAAGGGCGAACCATATCCCCCGAAACTAGCCGCTGTTGAGTAAACATGAGAATGAAATTGCGGGCTTCCCTGAAGGTGGATTTGCTCATTGGACCAAACCTTCCACCACAGGATGTCGGGTGGATTTACATAGGAAGAAAAACGGATGGGGTAGCCCTGTCCTAACACTAAATTGTATTCATGATCGGTAAAGTACAAATAATCGGTATAATAGCCATGAAGCATGGTCACTAAGGTGGCTTCCCGGCGGACAGTAACCCGCTCTCCTTTATAATTTTCATACCTTACCTCACCCATTGCCACAATATTATACACGTTCCGATAGTCATTTTCGGAAGTATCGGCATAGGTAGGGACCACCCATACATCCCTGTATCTACCCTTTTTATAATCCCCCACTTTATGAAAGTTCTCCCCTCCCTGGGGAACCCGAGCCCCGGGAAGGTTCCCAGTCCCCCGGCCTTCCAGCCACATATACCCCCGCTCCACGATCCCGGTCTCGGCCAGATATTGGGCCTGGGCCGCCGCCTTCAGGTATTCGAACTCGGCACGTTCGTCAACCGCCCATTTGAGATAGGCCAGGCCGGAGATGGTCATGATCAATACGATGAAAACAGAGATGACCAGAATATGCCCATTCTCGTCCTGCCGGGCCCGGATTTTTTCCATCAGTCCCTTCACGGCGTTTCCTCCTCCTCGCTACCAAGGTATTGATTGCGAAGGTAAATTGTGGTCCGAAAGGTCTGCTCCTTCTGGAATTCGTTCCCGGGATTATCTGGATCCTCCCGAGAATATCTCAACCTTAGGGTCACCAGCACCACCGCGTTGTTTAATAAATCGGGGTCGTGGAGACGACTGCTGAGTTGGAATTGTAGATCTTGTACCTCAAATGACTCCCCTTCTTTCAATTGCCGTCTCGATGGAGGAAAGGTCTTATCCAGGGGTTCGCCATTCCGAAGAATCCCCTTGTCGCGCTTGGCCCGATAGCTGATCTCCCGCAAATGTCCCCGAGCATCCCTCACCCAAGCGGTGAGGGCGGAAAAGCCGTCCCTGGAGGTGATGTTTACGTCCCGGGCATCCCTCAGATCCCGGACTATCTGCTCGAGGAAATCATTGCCGTATTGGTTCATGAGCCGCACCGACCAGCTCCGGTCCAGATGCTCAACGAAGGCCAGCATGGGGATCATAAGCCCGGCCATAACGATGCTGGCCAACACCACCGAGAGCAAAGCTTCAATGAAGGTAAAGCCTTTACTTCCTAAATATTTCATTGTTCCCCTAGCCAGGAAAGTACGTAAATTAGCTTTGGGAGTAACGCCCGCAAGGGCGTCATCTAATTTAATTGAGGACCCCGATTTTTCTGGGGCACTCCCTTTACTTCTAAATCAACTTTTTCCATTTACATCGCATTGGAGTTTATTTGAAACGGCATTAGGATCTCCGGGCCCTCAAATTAATCCCCCTCCTGGGGGGCCTCATAGGGGATGACCCGGGTGGTAAGGGTGATCCTTTCCATCTGGTCCCTCTCAGCACCGAGCTCGTGCCACTCGATCCATATTCTGAGGGAATAATAGTCAAACTCATCGGGGTCGGCAGGGCCGTTCAGGGGGCTGTCCACCTGTTCGATGCGGCCGTAGTAGAGCTTCCCTTTGACGTCATCCTGGGATCCCGGCCCCCGCTCATCAATCACCACCTCCTGACCCCGCTGGCTTCCCTGAAGCTCCCTTCGGGAAACCTCGGTGGTGTTCAACCGTCCCTGCCAGTATTCCATCTCCTGCTTCAGGATGGCTAAGGCCGCCTTGCGCCGGTATTCCCTCTCCAGGAAGGCATGGCCGTAGGACATGCTCAGGGTTACCGCCACCGCCGCAATCATGATCAGCACCACGGCGATCACCACCTCCACAAAGGTGATTCCCCCGTGCTGGGATTTAAGGAATTTTTTCAACCTCAAATTAAGGCAATCACCCATTATTTAATCCTCACGAAACTCTCTGGGATTCTTCAGAATGACCACATTAAGAAATGTCATTCTGACACCGAGTATTTCCCGAAGGGACCTTGGGGCGGGGGAAGAATCTCATCTCCCCAGATCCACCTGAAACAGCCTGGGATTATCGGCCACCTGGGCAGCCACGGCCCGCTCGATCTTGCCCTGGTGGACCAGCCGCTGCAGGTCCTGGTCTAAGGTCTGCATGCCCGACTTGGCCCCGGCCTGGATGACCGACGGGATCTGAAAGATTTTATCCTCGCGTATCAGATTGCGGACGGCGACATTGGCGATCATAATCTCGCAGGCGGGGACCCGACCGTTCCCACCCTTTAAGGGCAGAAGCTTTTGGGCAATAACCGCTACTAAGGATTCCGACAGCATGGAGCGCACCTGGGCCTTCTGGTTCACGGGGAAGATGTCAATGATGCGGTCCACGGCCTTGGCCGAGGAGGCGGTGTGCAGGGTAGCCAATACCAGATGACCGGTCTCCGCCGCTGTTAACGCCAAGGCAACGGTCTCCAGGTCCCGCATCTCCCCCACCAGGATGACGTCCGGGTCCTCCCGCAGCGCCGCCCTCAGGGCGTTGGCGAAGGAATGGGTATGGGCCCCAAGCTCCCGCTGGTTGATGAGACAGTTCTTGCTCTTATGGAAATATTCCACCGGGTCCTCGATAGTGATAATATGCAGCTCCTTGTATTCGTTAATATAGTCTATCATCGCCGCCAGGGTGGTGGATTTGCCGCATCCGGTGGGCCCGGTGAGCAGGATTAAACCCCGATCCTTCAAGGAAAAATCTTTGAAGATCTCTGATGGCAGGCCCAGTTCGTCGAAGGAGCGAATCCGGTCAGGGATGGTGCGGAAGGCGGCCGCCAGGCCCTTCATCTGGTAGAAGATGTTCACCCGAAAGCGGGCCACACCGTCCACCTGTTTGGAAAAGTCCACCTCCTTGTTTTTTTCAAACCGCTTTCGCTGGTCCTCGTTCATCACCGAGTAGGCCAGTTCCTTCATCTCATCGGAGGTAAGGACGGACAGATTCAGCTTCTGAATCCTACCGCTTACCCGCACCATGGGAACTGATCCTGCCGAGAGGTGGAGGTCGGAGGCGTCGGCCTCAGCGGCAAACGTCAAAAGCTCCTCAATTTTCAAGGGCATTCTCCATAAGTATTTGATTACCGCTCCGCGCCCTCGGGCGGCAGACCGTAGCCGTAGAATCTACCCTCCGACAGATCATATCGGACCTGCTGGCCCGCCCCCCCCCTCATCTCATCGGTGCTGGTCGCCTGGATGGAACCCGTTCTCAGGTCGTCTGCGATGGCGTTTAGCTGGAAGATCCATTTGCGCTGGGTGGCATCATCAATGGTCAGAATACCAAATTCTTCCAGCTCCTCCACATCGGCCGGGGCTCTGCCGTACTGTTGTCGGTACATCTTGACCCCATTAAAAATAGCCCCCATGGTGGACTGGGCATCGGCGGCCCGAGCCCCTTCCACATAATCTAAGTAAATGGGCACCGAGATAGCCGCCAGGATAGCCACGATCACCACCACTACCAGCACCTCAACCAGTGTAAAACCCTGCTGGCGTTCAGAATTCTTGACTATCATATATACCTCCAATTAAATTTAAACTATAACTTATTAAATATAAGGATTTTTTCACAAAAATCAAGTAAAAAGGAGAGCGGATTTGAACATATAAACCCGTTTTCCCACAACTATTGCTTCAAGGTTGCACATTGAAACATTAAAGACACCTTTTTCAGTCAGGCGCCTGACTGATGGAATTTGGAATTTATCCTTACCTCTGAAACTGAATTACTCCGAAATTTGCCAGATATTATTTCAAACAAACCATCTTGATCGTCTTCGTAAAGACTAACTCCCCCCCTTTCCGGGCGGTGATCCGGCACAGGTACACCCCCGAGGCATAATCCTCCGCCTGCCACTGGGTATGATAAAACCCGGCGGGCTGGCGGCAGGCTACCAGGGTGGCGACCTTCTGTCCCAATAGATTATAAATGTGAACATTCACCCAACTTTCTTCAGGAATGCCGTAACGGATAAGGGTGCTGGCGTTGAAGGGATTGGGGGCGTTCTGGGTCAGGGAAAAGACAGTGGGCACCCCAGGTTCCTGACCAGGGTTGAGGCTCACCATGGTTCCCGTCCCGCTCAGGGATACTATGGCCGGGCTTTCCTCCGGGTCGTTGCTGATGAATATCAGGCTTCCGGTAGTATCCCCGGCCTGAACAGGCTGGAAGCTCACCAGAACTAGCTGGCTCTGGCCGGGGTTTAACGTAAAAGAGATGTTCTCGGCTATCGTTTGGGGGGTGCCCCGCTGGCCTAAGGCCACCGAAAATGGACCCTGATCCACGTAAAGACTGTCCACCACCAGGTCGGCCTGACCCTGATTACTGACTACTAAGCCCCATTCGGCTTCCCCGCCTACGAGCACGGTGCCAAAATCGTGCTCGCTGGCTGAAAGGAAAATATCGGGAACGATTTCGGGATTGCCCACCGTTAGGGACACCGGAACCCCAATGGGCTCACCCGGGGCATTGCTCTGAATCAGAAGATTTGCCCCGTAGGCCCCTGGGACCAGATCGGAAGCATCCACCTGTACGCTCACCCCGATAATGCTGTCGGGCATCACCATCCCCCCATCGGGGTCCACCGTCAGCCAGCGGATCGGGGGATAGAATCCCACAGCAAGGCTGTCCTCCACATAGGGGGCGTTGTGGACTACGGTGAGGCCGATGCTGCCGTCCCCGTTCTGAATTCCTACCGTGGTTTCATCAAGTCGCTCGCTCCCCATATCCAGGTATTGATACACAATTCCCCCATCCCAGGTCAATACCGCCTGGAAGGTATAGGGACCTCCCCGGGGACCCCACCCCGGCACCCCTATGAAAGAGACCACCAGGGATTCGGCGGTGACATAGTAGAAAACCTGTCCCCCATATTCTAAGCTCAGGTCATCCCAGAAGATGGCCAGCAGGTTTTCGGGTTGAGCCGGGTCGGGTAAGGGGTAATTGGAGAAAGAAGTGTCGGTGGAGGTAAAACTGATCCAGCCGTTGCAACAGACCCTGAAACTGCTGAAACTTTCCCCGTAGAATGGAAAGTCAAACCCTAAGGGAAAAGGACCCAGGTTGGAATCATCCCCCAGCACGACGATTTCATCCCCGACCCCTGTGATGTCGGCCCAGCGAAACGGGGGCCCCAGGGGTTCGTGGCTGTCGTACCAGGTGTAGCCATAGCCGTCCGGGCCGCCGGAGTTTAAGACCACCGCCGGATAGTGGGCTCCCACCGCCCCTTTAACTGGGGGGGATTCCCCCTCCATCCATATGGTAGGTGGGAACTGACTGATCAAATGGGTAGAACGTTCTTCCCCACGGCTGATCAGGATGGTAAACAGCAGGGTTGATCCCCCGGGGTTGGACACCGTCAATAGGTCAGAGGATACCCCCCCGACGGGCACGGTAAAGGAAAAGGAGTTGGGTTCCACTACCATCACAGGAGGTTCCACTTCACCCCCATGGTCGGTGGTAAACCGAATGGCGCGACCCGGGGCCAGGGCGGCAGCGGGGGCCGGATAATGGTTAAAATAGGTGTATTCGAGACCGTCATCCTGATCCGGGGATTCGATCCCCACGGTGGCGTAATCGTTATCACCATAGTTGCCAGGGACATTGGATACCGTATGGTATTGAAAGAGAATGGGACCATCCCCGGACGGGGTGGGATAATAGGCGGGATCGCCGAGGACGACCTCAAAGGTCTCTTGTGTATTGGTACCGGCGGTGCGAACCCGGCTCCATTCAAACAGGCAGCGATGGAAGCTGCTATCGTAATAGAAGACCACCTTACCCCCCGAGCTGAGCCGGAGGTCATCCCAGAAGGGTGCTATCATGGCCGCTGGGCCCAGGGCGGACGGGATGGCCCAGTTGCGGAAATTGTTGAGGTTCGTCGCCCCCATGGAAATCCAACCGTTGGTACATACCGTAACCCAGTGGTAAAGTCGTCCGTAATAGCTAAACGTAAACGGCAGGTTCATGACCAGGCTCTGGTCCTGCTGGTCCCCCCCATCGGATAAGGGCAGCACCGTCCCCGGCCCCCCATAGTCGGGATCAATTTCTATCCATTGATACTCCGGGGCCTGGGAATACCCCATATCAGTATCGTCGAAGGCGTAATACCCGTATGCGTCCGGGCCCAAAGGGTCAAAGCTGTGCACTACACCTACGGTAATGGTAAAACGGGTCGTATCCTGTATCCCCCCGGTGATGGTCAACATCAGTTCAAAATCTACCCGGCTGCCCGGAAAGAGGGTCGAATCGGCGGACAGGATCAGGGAATCGCTCCCATTGTCACCCTGCCCTCCGATGGGTATCGTACCGAAGAAGGCAACGGAATCCAGTATAATCACCCCTGGGGAAAAGGAGCGGAGCAGCCCGGCGACCCCCTGGGCCTCAAGCCCGCCGTTGTTTGAAAGATTGATCCCTATGGGTGCGGTTTCGCCCGGATCCAATAACCCATTTCCCCCATCCAAAATGGTGATCCCTGAGGTTACCAGATCCGGCCCCTTTACCCCCAGGATCAGCCGGGAAAGCCAGAGCTGGTCGGAGGAGTTGTAAATCCTTAAGTCAAAGGCGAGCTGGGTGCCATCGGGGCACTCCGGGTTTACCCGGAAGACGAAGCTATCCCCAGGGGCTGCTACCTGTCCCGAATCTAAATCGCCGTAGTTAGCCACGCTGTCCAGCATGGCCACCCAGTGATCGGGAGTGCTCAGCACCACCCACACCCCCATCTCCCCCCCGCTTCCATAGTTCTTCAAAATGATGTCCAGCTCCACCGTCTCGCCGGGGTTTATCTCCCCATCCCCGTTCCCCAGACTGGCCCCGGTAGAATCGTCGTCCACCACCTGATCATAAAACCCCACAAAACCCGTATCCTGGAGAACTGGGATTTTGGCCTGATAGGGAAAATAGTTTTGTCGGCTAACCGTAAGTTCGAGGGTATCTTCTTCTGCTATGGCAAGGGGGAGGTGGGCATTTCCCTGGTCGTCCGTAATCCCTCGGCTGATGATCTCCTCCCCGGATACGACACAGACATAAGCCCCAGGAATGGGTCGGCCCTGATCGTCCAAGGCCAACACCGACAGGCTATTGCTGCCCAGGGAAATGAGTTGGGGGTGCCCTACCGCTAAAGATCGGGGTACATCCGTCCACATCGAAAGCCCGGGATCACCCAGGAGGTTATACGTATAAAAGTAAAACTGAACAGCGGTACGATCGTTGCCGTAGATGTTATCGGGGAAATTCTGGTAGAGCCCCATCTTCCCCCGCAGGATAGCAGGACCCAGATGCTCGATTTTCTCTTGGAGAATGCCCTGAAAGATCTCCCCATCAAGGCAGTTATTGAACCGGGTGCTGGTGTCATAATAGCTGGGGCCTATGCAGGCGATCCCCCCCCTGGGATTGGAGGCCGTTCCGGCTCGGAGGAAGGCCTCAGCCTGACAGGGGTCATTCCAGCTGTTAAACTCCCCGGTAGCACAGACCATCCCCATGACCACGGGTAGTTTCCAGCCGTTGTTCAGATTTAAAATATAGGAGGAAGTATAACCGTCCCAATAAATCCAGCCCCGATAGTTTACAAAGGACACCCCACTGTTAATGGAATTGGTAACCTGGCTCGCCGGGATACTCCAACCGCTGTAAAAGACGGTATCCACCCAGCTGTACCCCCCATAAGTCAAGAACATCCGCTTTATGGCCTGTTTTGTAGTCTCACAGGAGATAGTGGTATGGGTGGCGGCGATCATCAATGCCCGCTTGAACCAGGTGGTATCGGTCATAAAAGGATCACTTTCGTAGTCTACGATCTTGCTGACTATGGTATTCAATTGACTGATGCTGCGTATCGAGAGCCGACCCACGAACACCTCGGGGAAGAAGTCAGTCCCCTCCAGCAGGCTGTAAGTGAGGTTTGAGACATTCCAACTTCCCGTCCAGGCGGGGATAGAATAGCTCCCCGATTCATCCCCCACTAATACCACGTATTCCGGGGGGATCTCCCCGCTCTGATAGGCGTTTCGGATATAATTGCGGATATTGGAGGCGGAATAGCCAGTCTCCGAGAGCCTGGCCACCGCAGTAGGATAACCCTTCTTTCGCTTCCATTCCACCAAAGGCTGAAGGGACTGTTCCACCTGATTGGAATTGGGGATGATGAATAAATATCCCCCCCTCTGGTCGGCCTCCTCGGTCTGGAAAAGCTCAGCACCCAAGACGAAATTCCCCACCAATTCCCCGAAGCCCTCCGAGGGACGAACCCTCGGGTCTAATTTGGGATTCTCATCGGAATGACCGGTATAGCTAAGCCGGAAGGTAATCTGCGTGTAAAACCAGTTCTCCTCCCGACCCGGATTGACCCGTATGGGGTAGATGTGGACGGGGACCATCCGCAGATTTCGCATGATGACGGGTTTGCCCACCGATAGGGGTTTTTCAGGAAAGAAAGTGTCCCTGGTGTATAAATCATCATCCCAGTTGAAGGCCTGGGCCCCTTCCCTGGAATCGGACCCAAACCCCTGCCCCGGCAAGGCCAGCCCCGGGGGTAGCGGCACCGAATCCAATCCTACTATTTCCAGCTCAACCCCGGCCATCGGGGGAACGGCCACCCACTGGGTGAAGGCGGGCAGTTCCGGCTTTCCCCTTTCCCCCATTAGGCCAGCACCGGGTATACCAAAGGTCCTAAATATTTGTCCATTTTTTACCATTTCCCCCACCTCGACCCCGGGGAAGGTAATCCTGACCTCAGTTAAGGCGTCACTTGACTCAAGAACCACCACTGCCGGCTTTTCGGAAAAAGCCCGATCATGGCCAGGGATCCAGTCCGCCCTGGCCAGGATGGGTCCCTGGAAGCACAAACACAGAATAAGAAGCAAACCCAATCTTCCCAATTTCATGTTCCAAATCTTCCTGAAAGCTATTTATTTGATCAACAGCAACTTACGGTTCTGGGTGAAGTCCCTGGCTTTCATTCGACAAAAATATACCCCCGAAGGCCATACCGTCCCATCCCACCGCACCCGATAATATCCCGGGGCTTTATCCTTCTCTACTAAAACCGCTACCTCCTGCCCCAGGATATTATAAATCTTCAAAGAAACATGACTAGGAACGGGTATCTGGTATCTGATGACGGTCTCCGGATTAAAGGGATTGGGATAGTTTTGCCCCAGTGTAAAGACCTTCGGTAGGGCGTGACCGTCCCCCTCATCAACACCCACCGGGGTAATCGTCAGCCTCACCGGGATCACCACCGTATCCCCCAGGGCGTTGTGGCTGATCCGGATCTGGGCACGATATTCCCCCACCCCCCAGTTCTCGGTGTCAAAATTTACCTGAATGGGATGACTTTCCCCACCGGGCAGTATCCCATCCCTCGGGGAAACCGAAATCCAGTCCATGTGATAGCCGGCGTGATACCCCTCCACCCGATCCGATGAAGCCTGAATGATGACCACCATCACCCAGCGACTGTGAGCCCATTCATCCGTTATCTCCGCTCCCCCGGCATGCTCCCCACTGAACCCAGCCAGATGGGTCACCACCCGAATCTCGCCCGTAGAGGTATCCATCTTGCTGACCTGAAGCCCCGGGTCCCCCCCATCCTTGGAAAAAACATACAGGTTGAACCCCTCCTCATCCTCCGGCTGCCAGCCCAAACCATATATCCGCAGGTTACTGGGATATTGCCGCAATACCGTCCCTGAACGATCAATTACGTAGATGTCAGTGTTCACGCCGGAAACCCAGAAATGATCCATCCCCGGATCGTAGGCGATGGCTCGGGCCGGATGGACGGGACTGGGGATCTCACCGATAAAATTCCCCAGGGTATCAAAAACCGTAAGGGTAGAACCAAAACTGCCATATAAATACTCCCCATCCCAGGCCAGGTCCCGGAAGCCCCAGCCAGCCGAACCCCCGGGCTGCTCAAAGAAATCCAGATAATTCCCATCCAGGTCAAAAATATACACGTAGTTGGGTTGGGCCGAATTGTTGGCCCCGGACACGTAAAATTTTTTCCCGACAAAGGCGGCACCCAACAACCTCCCATCCCCGGTGGGGGAACCCCCATCAAAAGAAAATTCCTGATCCCAAGGAATCCCTGCGGCACCCCCCGTATCGGGCTGAAAATGAACCCCCACCCGATACTCTAAAGGACCATTGCCTGGATTGCTCAAAGTAAAGGCCACTTCCTGACTCTGCCCCTGCGCCAACACCATGGTCAGTGAATCAGAATCCACCCACACCTCAGGATGGGTTAAGGCAAAATCTAGGGCAGCGGTGTCGTCCACCGTAATCTCCACCCCCTGAATCAATGGATTATATCCCTCCAGGTGAGCCTCAAACTGATAATTTTTCACCAGGAGATCGGGGATAAAATAGAACCCGGATGAATCGGTAATCCCAAAATATACATCCCCCAGTGCCCGTACCCGGGCCCGGGGTAGGGGTTCCCCGGTTTCTAAATCGGTGACCCTTCCCCGCAAAGCCCCCCTTAAAAAGTTGATCTCGGTGGTGAATTTGATGGCCCTTCCCGCGATCAGGGGGGAGGCGGTCAGGGGCCTTACGTGAAAGTAGGAATACTCCAGCCCGTCTGCTTGGGAGGGGGATTCGATGCCCACAGTGGCATAGTCATTATCGGAGTATCGCCCTGGGACGTCGTTCACCGTCTCGTATTGGAACAGGATGTCCCCATCCCCCGACGGGGTGGGGTAGGAGACGGGATTATACAGAATGACCTCAAAGGTTTCCAAATCATTGCTGTATTCAGTCCGTACCCGGCTCCACTCCACCACAAACCAATTATTGACCGGGTCGTGGTAACAATAGACCCCGCCCCCACCCAGTTCCAGATCATCCCAGAACGGGGCGATCATCCCGTCGGGCCCCGGGGCCCCGGGAATACCCCAGTTGCGGAAAAAGGGAATGGAACAGGAACCCATGGCCAGCCACCCATTGGAGCAGATGGAGACCCGGGTATATCTATGGCCATAATATTGGAAGGGAAACGGGAGATCCACGATCTCTACATCGTCCTGCTCGTTCCCGTAATCACTGAGGGGGATTAAGCTCCCCACCCCACCATAATTGGGATCAATCTCGATCCATTGGTATTCAGGGGCCACCTCGTAATCGGAGTCGGTGTTGTCGAAGGCGTAATATCCGTATGAGTCCGGTCCCAGGGGATCCTGCTGGCCCACCGTCCCCACCTGGATGGAAAAGGAAACGGTATCTGAAAATCCCCCCTCCGCGGCCAAGGATATAAAGAGGGTAGTCTGATGTCCCCGAATGGTGAGGGCGTTGGCGGCCACCTGGAAATGGTCCTGGGTGTTGGTAGCTACCCCACCGGATGGAATAGCCCCGAAGACCCCGATGGGATCGGGGATGGTTACAAACGGGTCCTGGGAAAGAAGCCGGCCGGTCACGCTTGAAACCCCCACTGGTCCCTGATTGGCAACCGTCACCGTTAATTCAAGCACCTCGCCGGGGTCCAAGGTTCCCCCACCACCGATGAAGGTATGACCCCCCACCCTCAGTTCCGGGGCAAACACGGGGATCTCCAGGGCTGAAACCCAGGTACAATCTGCGTCATTGATAGTTAAATCAAAGGGAAGCTGGTATCCGTTGGGGCAGGAAGGGGATATGATAAAGTCAAAATCGTCAGCGCAGGCGGCGGAATCCCCCGGTCCCAGACCCCCATAGGTTTCCACCGTGTCAATCAGGGTTACCCAAGGGCTGGTAGTCCCCAGCACGGCCGAGACCTCCCCGGATGAGTCCTGAGCCCCGAAGTTTTTCAACCACACCACCAATTCAACCGTCTCCCCGGCCTGTAGGACCCCATCCCCGTTCCCCATACTCTCCCCCAGGGAATCATCGTCCACCGACTGGGCCCAGTAGCCCAGAAAGAGGTCACTGTCCACTACCATGGCTTGCCCTAAGTAAGGGATGAAGTTGTGCTTGGTCACCGTAACCCACAGTGTGCCCGCCGAGACCGGGTTGAAATTTAGTGCAAGTTGGCCATCCTGGGAAGTCAGCCCCCGGGCATAGATCCCATCTTCCTCCTTCATCAGGCAGATGTGGGCATCCTCTAAGGGTGCTCCCTGATCGGTCACCGTTAGTGTAAGGGTATTCGACCCCGCCGGTACTGCGGGTGGATGTGCCACCCCCAAGGGCTGGGGAATGTCCGTCCATACCTGAAGCCCCGGGTCCCCCATCAGGTTATTCCAGTATGAATAGTCAGTCACTGCACCGGGATCGGTGGGGCAATTGAGGTACAGGGCTAGTTTACCCCTGAAAAGCGCCGCCCCAATGGCGTAAAGCTCCTCATCGAAAATCCCATAGTAGATACCCATATCAAGACAGTTGTTGAACCGGGTATGGGTGGAAAGGGTGGCAGAACCGATGCAGGCCACCGCCCCCTTGGGGGTATAGGGGGAGCCCACCCGGACAAAATATTCCGACTGATCAGCCCCAGAACCGACGAAATCCCCCGTTCCGCAGGTGATAATCGTAACCACGGGCAGCATGAATCCATTGGTCAGCATTGCGATGTCATCGTTGCCAAATCCTTCCATCCCCAGCCAACCCCGATAATTGAAGAACCCCACCCCGTTATTGATGGCATTGCGAATAAAATCGGGGACCGACCCCCCCATCGTGTACCACAGGGTATCCACCCTGGAGTAGCCGTGGGTCAGCATCCGCTGTTTAACATAACGTTTGGTATGGATGGTGGAGGTACCCGAGTGCGAGGAACCAGCCACCAGCACCGCCCGTTTGTACCACCCAGTCTGACCCATGTAGGGAGTTTTTTCGTAATATAGAATTTTGTTAACAATGGTGAGCAGTTCACCCAAGGAATTGACTGACAGCCGACCCACGAAGGCATCGGCCAGGATATCCCCGCCCTCGAGCTGGACGTAGGGGTGGTCGCTGGTGGAATTGGCGGCGGGCACCGAATAGCTCCCCACCTGGGAGCTAGAAGCATCCCCCACCAGCACAATAAATTCAGGGGGGGACTCCCAGCTATCATAGGCCTGTTGAATGAAACTCTTGATAATATAATAACTGGTGCCGAAGGGAAACCTCTCAACGACCACCGAATGACCCTTCTTCCGTTTCCAATCCACCAAGGGCTGGATGGCATTCAAAAGATCAGGCTGATCAGGACAGATGAAAAGATAGCTTCCCTTCTCCGTTTCCTCATCAACCGCTGATGGTTCATAATTAAGAACGACATTCCGGTATAGCTTGGCAAAAGATTCAGAATACCTAGGCCGAACTCTTTCCTTCTCGTTAACGGTGCTGGTTCCAGAAAATTCCAGTTCCACCCGCAGGGTATGGTTGAACCGGATCTCCCCCGTAGAGGGGTTCACCTGGAACGGGTAGAAGGTGAGGGGAACCACCCTTAAGTCCCTGAGGATGGCCGGATCCCCCATCCTGACGGTCTCCGAAGGATAAAAGGCGTCTTCAGAATAGTTGATGATGAGGGGATCGCCCTCCTTAAAATCGGGGGATTGGGCCGGGAAGATGCGAAAGCCCCTTTCTACGGTGTGATGGACAACCACATTTTTAATGCGCACCCCAGCCCTCGGGGGGATGGCGATCAGCCGTGTCACCACCGGCAGCTCGGGCTTTCCCACCTCTATCAGGGACCCTTCCCGCCCCAGTTCAAGCACGGTAAAATCCTCACCATCCACCCTGAAGGATTCAACCCCAACCCCCGGGATCTGGGCCTCCACCACCAATCCCGTTTCATCGGATGAAACCACCCGGGCCACCGGCTCGGTTCCACCGACGTTTGCGGGCAGGGAAAGCCATTCAGCCCGAACAGAAATCGAAGCCCATAAAATAACAAAACTGATGAGAAAAAAAGTTCGAGAAATCCTCCTCACCATTCCTCTTCCTTTCTCAGTTATCCCATGCAATAATCAACAACCCCTGATCCCGGTCGGCCAGGTAGATATATTCTTCGTCAACAAAAACATCGTTGGCGTATGGGGTATTCAAAAAACCTACAAGGATAGGATTTCTAGGATCCAAAATATCACAAACCTTCATCCCCCCCCGACGACAGGCTAAAAAGGCTTTCTTATCTTTAACTACAATTCGATCCGCATAAAAATTATACTCGTTGGTATCGTAACCCCCCACTAAGACCAGTGAATCAAGGTTAGAAATATCAACTACCTGAAGCCCTGCCCGACCGCAGGCAATAAAAGCAAAGGTGGAATCCACCCACACATCCCGAGCTGACCCAGGCGTATCTACGGAACTTAAAAGCACGGGGGAATCTATATCCGACTCATCAATGACCGCTAAACCGTTTTGTTCCATTGCTACATAAGCATAGGGGAACTTTACGAAAAAACCCCGGGTATTCCAATCTAATCGTATAAAATTTCCTTTTATCTGCCACCAGTTAAGAACCCCAAATTGTTCATAATAGGCGAACCAATGTATCCCAAAACCATCGGATAAATCAGAGGCCGCCACTACAACCGTATCCATCTTCTCCTCAACAATCTTAATATCTTCTATATCCCGATCATAAGCATTGCCAACAGAATAGATGGAATCCAAATAGCTATAAAATTGTGCCTGGTTTTCAGTTACCACTATGAGGGTTTGGTTCAAGTGAGAGCCAGTTATTCCACTAACATCAGAGGTGTCAATAGTAAAAAAGGACGTGTCAAGGGTGGGATGGTATGGATTAGAAACGTTAAAAATTTCCACCCCCCCTTGATCCTCAGCCACAAAGATTGTATCCCCCAACACGACTAATTCTTGAGCATACCCACGTGTCATGGTTTCACTAATTACATTAAGTACAATTTCTGCAGAATCGGTGGGGGATCTACGCTTCCCACAACTATGCAGACCTAAGGTTAATATAATAAAAAATATTGACAAAAAGTGTGATTTTTTTAACATTACATCATAAATCTAAATACTGTAAATAATTATGCATAAATAGATTGAATTACAAATCGAGGAGGGTCATTCTGAATCCGGCAACCGCCGGATGAAGAATCTCTCTTTCACGATAAATCGGGATCAGAGTAACCTAAAAGGGCTATCATAGTGAGTAACTAAATTCCAACGAATAGCGATGGTTGGAGAACTCTTTTAAGTCCACCACCCAGGGGTAATCGGAAATCACCTCCCGACATTCGAAAAAGTATTCCAACCGCCCCTTCAGCCTGGGAAAGGGACGGGTTTCCAGTCCCAGCACGATCCGACCCCTCCGGTTATGGCGACCCGCATGCAGAGAGTCTTCGAAGGGGTGGGCTTCAGAGGAATAATACCGCAACCTGAGACGATAGGCAGCATCCCCGTAAAATTTATACGTCAAAATCCTAAAATAAGGGGGACGAATAGAGGCTTTAAACGTATCCTGAACAAAAGAAAGATCCGCCGACCCCGAGGGCGGGGACGGATCACGGCCGATGTTATCGGCCTCCTGATAACAATAATCCAATCCAACCCTGAGGCCCTTTAGCAACCACATGGTAAATTTACATCCAAAGATCTGAGAGATAGTATCATATTCGGTAAAATCCGAATTGTAATAAAGCTCTTCTCGCCGGAGGTAAGCCCCCACCTCCAGCCTTTTCCTGAATCGCCAGTACAGCCCCCCAGTGTATTGGTTTTCGGTAAAATCACAGGCTCGATAAACCCTGGGATCACCAGAAAATAATGCCACTCGGTCGATATCCTGGTAATGCCTTAAATAGAAGGAGGGGATATAGAAATATTGAACCTTAAGGGAAAACCCGGCCCCCAAATCCTGTTTTGCCCAAAAAGTATAAGTCTGATAATCCTTGATGGAGTTGATAAGGTAAGATTTGTGTTTGGCCCAAAATTGCACCTGTGTTCTTCCCGGCAGCCCCAGAGACCATTCCCACCTGAGCCGCAATCGAACGGTGGTAGCCAGATCATCATAAGTCTCAATTACCGAAGCATACCTCCTGGTGTTGTTAACGAAGTGATCGCGGTCGGCATCAGAATAGCGGAGAATATTGTCGTCGTAACCGATTCCTACTCCCATCTGGATTCGGGGAATCAGGGGGTTAGTCCCGGCAAAAATGGATACAGCAGGGAACAAAATAGCGAAAGCTACAATCCATTTTCTTTGCACTACAATCGTTTTAGAGTGAATTTTTCGCATCTTCTTCTGGAATCATAACCCTGACCAGAACGCTCCTATCCGGGTCCAACAGCTTAATCTGGTAGGAGTGCTTCCTCTTGGGAACGTTGACCAAAAAGAACCTTCCTTTCCCGGGAATCTTATCCTTTTCTGTAAGATATTCCGTTACCTTGGATCGAATCGTGCGTAATGGATAGGTGGCAATGACCTTCCCATTCTCCGACAATTGAATCCGATATTTCTTCTCTCCTCTCATCCGGTAGTCAAACTCCAACCGGGTCATCACCTTAAGGACGGTGGGACCGATGACTCCTACCCGAAAGGGGTCCTCCGGGGTCAGCCGATAATAGATGAGTTCCTCCTCCCGATAGCTCAAGGATATCGGGTCCCCATGCTCGGCGGGTGTGAAGGCTATAAACTTAGCCCCTTTCCGCTCCAATTTTTCCCAGAACCGTAGCAGAACTGGAATACCCTGAAGCTCCTCAAGATAAAAAGCGTAGGTATGCACCCCACTGGGAACCCGAATCTCAGTATCAGTAGCCCTGCCGATGGGTATCTTCTTTCCTAAGGATTTGACCTTATTAGTCTTTCGGGAAACGGTCTCTATCTTATATTTCTTCCGGCCATCGTCCTTTCGATAAAAATAGGAATTTTTCACCTTTCCCCCCACTCCCCTGTACAGCATGGGTCGGGAGCGGATTTTAAGCCGCGCCGGGCCCATCAACTCCACCACTACTGGCTTACTGACCTGAAGGGGGTAATAAGTGCGTTTCTTCCCTTGAATGATGAGGGTCTCTTTCTTTGTCCATTCCCGGGGCCTCACCAACTTCCATTTTGACTTTGCCAGCGGAGCTCCAGGGGTCATCAGACCGGCCCACATGAGAAGAAATATCCCGACAAACAAGCTCTTTTCTATCCTTCCCATAATTCTATTCCTCTGTATTTTAACGTCTTCGGAATTTCTAATTGAGAATATTTTTAGCATTATTTAAACATAATTCCAATTGTCCCTTAACCTCGAATTGGCGTCAACTTAACGAGTGAAGTCAAATAATTCCCTCTTTTTTAAAGGGGGATTACCACGTAAGTGCAGCGATAGCCGCCCTTAATGGGGTTGGCTTACGCCAAGGGGGATATTAAAATTTCTCATTCTTTCAATGCAAAATATACCAACATCAATTAGAAATCCCCACTCACCCCCCTTTAGTAAAGGGGGGGAATAACTAACTTACCCTCAGGCTGCCGCGCATGCGTAACTTCGGTGTGATCCTAAAAGTCAGGATTTAACCTCGATCACAGCAGGCTATCCGGCTCCACCCCTTCCCTTTGCAACCGATGAACCCGATGGCCCGAATAAACCACGCCACCCAGGGCCGAAAGCAGTATCAACAACGCCGCCCAGGTGACCCTGGGATCATATTTCTCGTCCGCAAAAATCTTCCCTTCCCCCACTTCGGGGAGGGGAACCGGGGCGATCGGTAGGCCATATTCAGAAACAATTCGGTTGATGTTCAGGATGTGAATAAGGGGAATCCCCTGTTCAGCCAGGCGGATCATGGCGCCCTTGAGCGGATAGTTCTTCATCTCTAAGTTCTTAGTCACCCCCGACCGGATCAACCGTCCGTTGATGGAATGTCCCAGGCTGCCCGCCCCGCCCCCCACGTTGATGTAGACTTTAATTCCCCTTTTCCCCGCCAGTTTACGGTAAATACGCAATCTCTCTTCAATGTTCTCCTCGAGGCTCTTGTTGTGGATCAGCGGCAATTCATTCCTCTCCACCGCCTGTCGGAGCAACACCCTCCCCTGGACGGTCAACCGTCTCCCCATATCCTGCCCTCCCCCTAAGGAAGCAGCCGCCGAACGGATCGAAAAAATCCCCTTTTCTACCAACAAATGCTCCATATCCAGCCAAGTGAAATGGGGATCGTTGGCCCCCCACTGAGAAGCCCCCACCGATGTGATAATAATGGGCACGATGTCCAACACCTCGCTGGCGGCCAGCACGGCGAGGTTAGCCCCCGGCATGGAACCGGTTAAGGCAACTGCAATTTGATCCCCCGGCCCCAGACCCACCTCCTTCATCATCTGCACCACCACGGCGGCAAAGTTTGGGTTGAGCACGGTCAGTTTGGCGTCCAGCAATCCCCGATCGGTGGTGATGGGGGTGTACTGCTCCCCGATTAGAGCGGTCTGATTGGGATCGTTTACCTGATCAATGAAAACCCCCTTTTCCAACCGCACTTGACGGATGAGGTCTCCGGCCCTCTTCATCAATTCAGCAGCCGTCAGTTTTTCTTCGAAGTAGGACCTCCTCACCATAACCGGGGAGTTCAAAGCCCATAACAACAGAAGGACAGCCAGCACCGCCAGGCCGATCAGCGTCCACACCGACTGAATGGTGGGTCTATACATTGATCTAATCTTTGGCAAATTTAAAATCCTGAAGGTTTGGGACTAATCCCGAATATTCGGGATAGGATTTGTTTGTCCCGAACCTTCGGGATGGGATTTGGAGCTTGTGATTTATAGATTTTGATTATTTTGTGAAATTTAAGCATGTATTTCTACCCCCCTCCGAAGATGAGCATGAGTAGAAGTTTCACCAGAACTGCGGTCACTGTGACCACCGATAAGGTTCGCACCACCCCCTGTTGTTCCATCCACGAGGCGATCAGTCCCGGTATGATAAATCCCACCGCCTGCATTCGGATATCGAGGTCGAAGAAGGCGTAGAACCTGAGCTGCCGGCTTAGGTAGCCGTAGAGAAACCCCAGCAGGATGGCCATCACCAGCCGCCGCTTGCCGTAGATAAAGATAAATTTGGACAGCAGCTTGATGGTTAAAAAGGCCAGATAGGCCACGGCGAAGGTGCCCGCTACCCGCAGGGGTTCTTCTAAATGAAGGGCAATATATCCGGGGACTACTATCCCCCCGGCGGTGACCCCTAATACCTCGCCCAGAATAAGGCTGAAGAAGACCCCAAGACCGATGGCCACCTCGATCATGCCTGCTGCCCCCCATGTTCCTTGAAACAAGCGGCCAGTTGACGACCCCCGGCCCCCATATTGCCGATAGCTAGCACGACTACCTTGGGACCGCTGAGGGCCTTTACTTTACGGTAAACCTCCCCCGCCAAAGCCCCACCCAGGTTGACCATCCGGTCAGGCGAAAATCCCTGACGAAGGGCCCTTCTCCAGATGGCACGGGTCCTCTCACCAGTTAACACCAGCCAATCAGGCCGAATCCTCTCCCAAACCAGGCTTAAAAGCTGAAGTGATCTTCCAAACCGGTCGCTGCGTGAGTTAAGGATCACGATCAGGTTTTCAATGGGAGATAGCAAATCCCGGGCTTTTCCCCAAACCACCCAGGTAGAGTCGGGGTCGTTTGCAGCCAGGGCGTTGACGAAATAAAGGTCCCTATTGTCTTCTAGGATATGGAATATCTGCAGTGCCCCTGGGTCGGGGTAGGCCTTGACCATTCCCCCCAGCGCTGTCTGCCTCTCTACGCCGCAGGCCTGACAGATTGCCAGGGCCAAGGCCACGTTGTCCTGATGCTCTGGATAGCGGAATCGGGCTATCTCCTCTGGGGAAACAGAATCCTCCTTGACCGCCTTAAGATCAGTTTTCATCCGCCGGGCTGTCTTCTCCATCAAGGGAAACCATACCCTTTCGGTGGTAAAGGCCTTCCGGCCCTGGGGGAGGGTATTACAAAGGGATAGGGCCACATCCGTCAGGGTGGGTCCCATCTCATCCAGATGGTCGGGCCTGACATTGGTGAAGACCCCCAGCGTAGACCGGATCATCCGCTGCTCACTGATCCATTGAAACTGCGGTTTGACCGCCATACATTCCACCACTAATGCCTGGGGATGCCCTCGGGCGGCAAACCGCAGGGCCCTAATCTGCTCCCCGATGGAGGGCGACCGCAGCCGATGGATAGGAATTTCCAGCCCATGTTCGTCAATAATCCGGGGAAGGGTACCTGTGGTTTTGGCGATCGTTCGTATGCCCCCAGCCCGCAGACCAGCGGCTATCAGCCGGGTCACGCTTGATTTTCCCCGGGATCCATTGACGTGAATCCGTGTGGGAATAGCGGCTAAGGCGCGACCGTGCACCCGATATTCCCACCAACCAAGAAGTATTAAAAAAATGGTGATGAATAGTATAATAATCATTAATACTCAATTTAAAAATTTTATTATATAAAGTCAACAATAAAAAAACCGGATAACAAAAAATTCCGGCTCCTCATGGATATTTTAATTCATCGGGCGTCTGATCAGGCAGTTGCCAGAGCTCCTGCCCGATTTGCAGAAATTCCGGGATGTCCATTTACTCCCCGTCTTTACTCCACATCTACATCAACGGGGCGATCAAAGCCGGTCAAGGAGCCAATCTCCCGCCCGTTTCCATCAAATCGAATGACCCTTCCCCAGTAAGCATCGGCCAATAAAATCCCCTGATGGAACACGCTGGGGTTAACGGCAAGGCTAGCCGACCAATAGGGATAGTCGAGTACTTTGATGGAATCCTCCCCGGCGGGGTACACCTGCCACACCCCATATGGGTCACTTCCAGGCTGATACCGGATTGCCCAGCAGTCCCCGGTGCTGTCATTCACGGCAACATCCATAATCAATCCGCTGAGTATGGGTCCTTCCACACCACCGTTGATCCGAAAAAGACCAGTGCGGGTCCCCACCCAACAGATCCCATCATCACTATACACTGCAATTGAAATAGGACTATCCACTGAGATAGTATCCGGATCGGTGGACGGGGAAGGACTGATCCGAATCACCCGACCCTCACCCTCATCAGCCAGCCAGGCCCATCCCGACTGGGAGTCCACAGTTATGGTAAGGTAATCTGAACAGGGTAGTCCAGAGAGGGGATATTTCGTCAAGCCCCCATCCCGATCCAGACGGACAACGGGCGTCCCCCCTCCCTTCAAGGCCACCCAGCAGTCTTCGCTGGACTGGTCTACGGATAAGTCCAATGGCCATCCTGTCAATTCCACACTAATCATCTCTTTTCCATTCTTGTCAATCTTGATCACCTGCTGGGCAAAGTAATCTGCAACCCACAAGGTGGTATCCCGACGATATGCGGCGATTGCCACCGGGTAGCTGAACCTTATAGATAGGGGAAAAAGGTGACTCCCATCGTAGGTAATCTTGGTAATCCAACCCCAGGAATCGGCCACCCAGTAGTTGAAGGGACCGGGGCGGATGGAATCGAAGGGCGAGGGTGGACTTTCGTAACCTTCGGTGAGAGCCGTTATCCAATAGGTATATATTGTATCATAGAACACCGTGGAATCGGCATATTGAGAGATTTTTCCAACCACTGAGAATGTATCAAATTCCGTTTGTCCTGAACATTTACGGAAAATCCGGTATCCCAACATTCCTTCAACGGAAATGTCATCCCACTCAACGGTCACCTTCCGTTTGTCCGAGACCAGCCGCAGGCCGGTGGGCTTGCCATCCGTCTCCGGATTCAAGGGATCCAACGGGTTAGTCCGCTCCCTCTCGGAACATCCCCAGAAGACCAGCAGGGCCAGGATCAACCAGCTTAACCGCTTAGCGATCCATAGAGAACCACTACTTTTGAAAAAGCAGAGGGGCAAGGGCGCAGAGCAGACAAGGTGAAGTTCAGGATTTAGTCCATTATGTCTATTAATTGCGTTAGCCATCAATTTGCGGCAAGGTGTTTTCAGTAATATCAGTGATTCGTTGTCAGTTGCTTATTGTTTTTGGTAATTGACCACTAAAGTTGCACTAAAATTGTTCTTTGATAACTGGCTGATTCAAGTATTTTCTTAAGATTTTTAGCAAGTTTTCATCTCTGTGATTGAATCTCCACTCGATTTCTTTCAGATAGAGATGGAA
>JADHWK010000020.1 GCA_016783505.1 Candidatus Zhuqueibacterota bacterium
AGCAGTGAGAAAATGGACCTGGGGAAATTGATGTTGGGTTTGGCATACCATATCAAAGCAATAATCTGCAGCGATTTTAATTGGAATCCCCTCAGGCAACAAGGAAATACTATTACCTCGACCCACACCGATATCTAAAGCGCATTTGAAAGATTTATACGGCAATGTCTGAAGTAAATATTGAATGGCCAGGTTTTCTTTCTCAAGAAAGAACGAGAAACCCGGAATTTGACGAAGCGATTGATAAAATGACGATTGTAGTGTCCAGATAACCTTTGACATAGTAAATGTAATTGTGAATTACTACATCAAAATCCTATTTTTCCGATAGACCATTTTGCGACCATACAACTTTTTATGAATGTGTTACCAGATAGCACGGGCCATGACTATTTTTTCGAGGTCATTTCCTTATCTGATAAGATTGTCTAGCGGATTTTTTGACTAGCGCGGATAACCTCCTGCTCAATAAATGGCATTTAGCACCAATGATCTTGACTACCCGACCGAAAGCAGAATGCAAGGTTTATCTTCGGGGAAAGCTAGCAATTTTGAATTGTTTTGTAATCCAATCCCTAAGTTTATACATTTTCTTTATTACAATTATCTCTTTTGTTGCTTTTGTTACTTAAATTATTTTCTTAAGTATTTTTTTTGCACGAACCCTGATATGATGTTGATGACGTAGTCTAAAACTCAGGATTTCTTTTTTATCTGCTCAAGGGTTATTTCATAGAGCTTTTGTCCCAGTTCTCGCAAAGCGGTGGCATCTTTCACACCGGAAGCTAGGCGTATGGGTATGTCACCAAAGCCGTTGTGAGCCCCTGAAATAGCCCCGGCGATAGCTCCGGTGGTATCCACATCCCCCCCGGTAAGGATTACTTTGCTCAGGGTAGTGGTGAAATCATCGGGGTGCATCAGAAAATAATAAAGCACTATTAGAACGGTAGGAATGACATAAGCGGTAATTCTACCGTTCCAGCTCCCCTTGAAGGAGTCGATCTGGCCCAGATCTATGATGTGCTGAACGGCCTGTTCCTCATCTTCACCCAGCCATGTCCCCAGGTTTTTGATCTGGGCGGCGAACTCCTCGTTAATATCCGAGCATACGCTATGGAGAAGGTCAATCAATTCCACGGGGTCAACCCTGGGATGGGTAATCCCGTAGGCTACTGTTGAGGCGACCACCGCAGCCCCGGCCACTGCCCGTCTATCCCTGTGGGTGATGATAGAAGCGATAGTGGCGCTTTCAGGGATCATTTCCGTCTCATCGAAGTGCCACAGGCCGATGGGACCGGCTCGCATGGCGGTGCCGTTGCCCGCCTGGCCCGGTGGGGCTCCACATTGGTCCCATGTTTTTTTGCCCTCTAAATACTCCCGCATGGCAAAGGACGAGGCCCCGCCGGCCCCGATAATCGTGCCCCTCTCCCAGAGTCTTGAAAACCGTCGAGTAATATCGGGACCATCTATCGCCCTTTTTGCGATAATGGATTCAGCCAGGACTATGGTGAGCTGGGTATCATCCGTGTATTGTCCTTTAGGATAAGTGGGCAGATCCCGAAATCCTGCCAGCAGCTCCTTGGCCGTCATCCCGGTGGGGATACGCCGTCCCTCAAACGGCGCCCCCAAGGCGTCCCCCACCGCCGTCCCGATGATGCAGCCGGTAAACTTATTCTGAAGATCTGTAATCATGGGCAACCCCTAATTTCTATGATTTCTCACTAAATCGTTTGGAAGACGACTTCAAATTGGTCCCCAATGTTCATCCCCAGAGATTCACTGGCCCGGTTCTGTTTTAGTGATATCTCCAGAAAGCCCGTACTTCCCCACAGGGCGAAGGGGACCCCTTCTGTTCCCTCCTCATAACTGGAGAGAATTTTCCGGATTTTATGCCCTCTTATGGAAAGGTTTATTTCATTTTCATAAAGCTGCGGAACATCCCTTTCCCGAACGTTAGTGATCATATTGCCAAAACGGTCAATGTGAACGACCCTGCCGATGATCTTTTGTCCCCGTCTTTGGGGAAAGAGATCGCCCAACTCCTGGATTTCGGGGATGGGAGGGCCGAAGTCTTCTACTGGAATCCCCAGGGATAGGTGAGCAGCCGCCGGGCTGAAGATGTCCCGACCGTGAAAGGTAGAACTGATCCCGGGGAGGGAATAGGTTTGGTTGGAGATTTCAACGATTTTTCTAGGTCTTTCCTCATCCAATACCAGGGTGAGCACCCCATTATCCGGACCTATGAAGCAGTAGTTATCTGTCTTAACCACAATCGCCCTGCGACCCCCCCCTACTCCGGGATCAATAACGACGAGATGAATCGTCCCCCTGGGAAAGAAATAGTAGGCCGAATAGACCTGGTAGGCCCCGCTTAAGATACAATGACTCTTTACTCCGTGGGTTAAATCCACAATCTGTGCCCGGGGATTGATCTTTAAGATAACCCCCTTCATTACGCCTACATAAGGGTCATGGTAGCCAAAATCGGTGGTCAGGGTAATAACGCGAGAGGTCATATTATTCAAGTTAATAATCGGAATTGTTTAGCTATCTGAAGTTGGAAAGTAGCAGAGGAGATAAGGAGCAGGGGAGAAAAAAATCCCTATTTTCTTTTCCCACTTGTTCCTCCCTGGCCGTGGCCGGCTACGGGCAGGCTGCCCCCTTGCACCCCTGCTCTTCAATTCTGATAACTTCTTATTCGTTATCAACTTCACATAGTTAAACTGATACTAATACTCAATATTTTCGGGCATCTTTTGGCTGAAAGGAATATGGGCGGGCGCTTTGAAAATACGTGTGGTCATAATCTCTATCATGAGCCCGTATGCCAGACTTAATAGCAATAATTGGACAGTATGCTGGGGCCAGAAGAGGACGATAATAGGCAGGCTACCCACCAGACCCATTAGTACTCCGTGCAAGGTGTGATGAAGTTTAAGCCGACTGATCCCGATCATAAAACCGATCAAACCCCGGCTGGTCACGATAAACCAGAAATGGGCCGCTCCCACATCCTCCCAGCCCCCCTTGGTGATGCGGACCGCCTCGTAAAACCCAGCCGCCAGGGCCAGGATGATGGGAATTAACAGCCGTTTCATTGGCGTTCCCTCCCTTCGGGAAAATATTCCGGGTTTAAAAACCCGGAAGAAATGTCGTCCCCAAGCTTTTGGATGTCACATCCGCTCTGGGACCTAAGCCCGGGCGGGCCGGTATTGAACATCTTGGACTTCCACATCCACTTTACCTACCCCGGAAATAGCGTTTATCTTCCGGTCCACCTCTTCGGCGATCTCCCTTAATATCTCATCCCGGCGGGGGTGGCACATCCAGTGGATGATGGGTCGATGGAAGACCAATTTCACCGAGATATCGTTCCCCACCGCCCCTACATCCTGGACGATACCGAAGGATACGATGTTCCGGGAATAACCGGGGTATTTGATCCCGGAAAGCAACCTTAAAACTTCATCCTTGGAGATCATTTTGACCGGTTTCCTTTTACGATTATTGTTTTTCCCCATCATTGATGACCCCGTTTACCCTCGATAGCCCCGCTTATATTTCCATTCCCTTTCGTAAATTTTCATTAAAACCTTTGCGTACTCCTTTTCAAACCCCTTTTCCCAAAAATCCTTTGCGATGGGATTGTCCTTATACCTTTCTCTCATGAATTCCCGGTTCTCTTTCCGGGTTCCCTCGTCCCACTTTTTGATCTCGGGCAAAACGTACCGATAAATCTGGGAAGAGAACCCCCGCTCCTGCAGGGCCTTTACGAATTCCTTCTCGGGTAACACGAAAATATTACCCGTATAGTGGTATCTTTTGTTAGGTAGAGCGAACCTATCCATAAACTGCCAAAAACGGGTCGGTGCGATCATTATTCCCTCTTTTGTTTCACTTTTTTCAATATTTCAGAACCCATGTTGGGGTTAATCCCGATGTTTCGGGATTTTACCTGCCCAACAGCAGGCGGGTAAAAGACTGATGCATTAACTCCTTGAAATTCAAGGTATTAAACTCGCTTGTCATGGGTTTTATCGGATGGTAATCAATTACCATCCTAAATACCTCTCGGTAAATCCAATAATTTGGATTGACCATCCCGATTTGTCGGAATTACTGTAGAAAAAATAGGATGGGAATTGATTCATATCCGACATTTACCGATAACTCTGCAAATTCCTGATATAACAAGCGCGTTCGAATGCGTCCGGGTTAGCCACTGATTTCTGACTCATGCTGCCTTTTAGCTGGCTAACAGAGGTATATTCATGTTCCTCCATCCAGCACTGCATGTCCTTCAGGATATCACTGATCCGGGCAATCCCATTCTTTAACAGAGTCGAGCAGACCATGGTAACATCAGCGCCGACCATAAGCATCTTCAATACAGATTCCGCGTTGTGAATCCCGCCGGTAGCGGCAAGGTTGGCATTGACATGACCATAGAGGATAGCAATCCAACGCAGCGGCAATCGCATATCCTGGGGCGTACTCAGCAGGATATTAGGCACAACTTCCAGTTTTTCCAGGTCAATGTCCGGTTGGTAAAACCGATTGAATAAAACAAGGGCATCGGCTCCGATTTCGTCCAGCTTTCTGGCTATCATGGGCATCGAGCTGAAAAAAGGACTCAACTTTATGGCAATTGGGATGGTCGCGATGCTCTTAATGGACTTCAGAATTTCCAAGTAAATCCTCTCAACATCTGCGGCCGATCGCTTATAATCGGTTGGGATGTAATAGATGTTCAGCTCCAGTGCATCAGCCCCCGCCTCTTCGATCTTACGGGCATAATCTATCCAGCCCCCGGTGGTTACCCCGTTTAGACTTCCAATCACAGGGATACCAACCGTTTCCTTCACTTTTCGGATATACTCGAGGTACTCTTCAGGACCGAGGACGTATTTATCTGTTTCCGGGAAGTAGGTCAGGGCCTCGGCAAAACTCTCTGTTCCCTGGGTGGTATGATAATAAAGTTCCCACTCCTCTTGGGCGATTTGTTCCTCAAAGAGGGAATGCAAAACTACCGCCGCCGCCCCAGCATCCTCCATCGCCTTTATATTGTGGATTTCCTCGGAAAGTGGTGAAGCCGAGGGCACCAACGGGTTCTTCAGCGGGAGCCCCATATATTTGGTTGATAGGTCCATTTCATTTTCCTCCTCTGAAATCTTAACTGCTCAGCCACAAAAACAGCAAGATTATAGAATAATTCCTTTAATAGAACTTAGCCCCTTAGAGGCAATTCATCAATCCTTAGTCACTCAGGGAAACTCTGTAACATTCGGTTACGTCAATTCGTCAGGCGCCGGACTGAAGGGTTGCGGTTGCCGGACAACCGATAACCTTTTTACGCAACCTATAAGTCGTCAGGCGGTTGCCTGATGACCAACTAATTTTGTTAAACTCAATTCTTACAAATTCCCAGACGTACATTTACTCCTTTGTGCCTTGGTGACTTCGTGGCTAAACTACTACCCGAAATTCATGTTAGCCATTTGTTCGTAGAGCTTCCAGCGGTTATCCGTTTCCTTTTGAGCGCGTTCCATCAGGCGTTTAGCCGCTTCAGGATGGCTCTTGGTTAACATCTTAAACCGGGTTTCCAGGTAAGCGTATTCCTTCACCGTGATCTTCGGTGGCTTCGAATCGAGAATGAGTGGATTTTGGCCCTCCTTGGCCCGTTCTGGATTGTAGCGGTACAGGGGCCAAGTGCCGCTTTCTACCGCCGCCTGCTGGTGCTCCATTCCTTTGCCCATATCAATGCCGTGGGCGATACAGTGGCAATAGGCGATGATCAGGGAGGGACCGTCGTAGGCTTCGGCTTCTATTATGGCGCGGACAGTTTGGGCATCATTAGCGCCCATGGCAATCTGGGCCACATAAACATAACCATAGTTCATGACCATCATTCCCAGGTCTTTGCGGGGCTGCGGTTTGCCGGCGGCGGCAAACTTGGCCACCGCCCCCAGCGGGGTCGCCTTCGAGCATTGACCGCCAGTGTTGGAATACACCCCAGTATCCAAAACCAATAGATTCACGTTGCGGCCGGATGCCAGAACGTGATCCAGACCGCCGTAGCCGATGTCGTAAGCCCAGCCGTCCCCCCCCATGGCCCATACACTCTTTTTCACTAAGGAGTCGGCTATACTGGACAGGTTTTTGGCGTAGATTGAATCCAGCTTTTCCAGTTTCTTTTTTAACCGCTCGACCCGCTGGCGCTGAGCCCCAATTCCGGCTTCATCGGATTGATCGGCCTCCCGAATGACCCTCACCAGATCTTCACCAATTTGAACTATTAGCTTTTCTAGCAGCTCCAATGCAAATTCCTTTTGTTTATCTAAGGTTAGTCGGAAACCAAAGGCAAACTCGGCACACTCTTCGAACAGGGAATTATTCCAGGCTGGTCCCCGGCCATCCTTGTTTATTGCCCAGGGGGTGGTCGGTAGATTGCCCCCATAGATAGAGGAGCATCCCGTAGCGTTGCCAATGATGGCCCGATCGCCGAAAAGCTGACTGATAAGCTTAACATACGGGGTTTCGCCGCATCCCGCACAGGCACCCGAATACTCAAAAAGGGGCTGAAGGAACTGCGAACCTTTGACGGAATTGATTTTTACACGACTCCGGTCCACATCCGGTATCTTTAAGAAAAATTCGTAGTTCTTGCGTTCTTGATAACGCAGCGGAGGCTGGGGAATCATATTGATGGCCCTCAGACGTGTATCCTGTTTGTTTTTGACAGGACAGACCTCCACGCACAATTCGCATCCGGTGCAGTCCTCCGGGGCCACCTGGAGGGTATATTTCATACCCTTGAAGTCCTTGGCCCGATAATCGGCAGACCTGAAGGTTTCCGGGGCCTTTCCCAGATATTTCTCGTCATAGACCTTGGGACGGATGGCAGCATGGGGGCAGACCAACGAACATTTGCCGCACTGGATGCATATCTTCTCGTCCCAAACCGGGATTTCCAGGGCGATATTCCGCTTCTCCCATTGGGTGGTAGCGATTGCGAAGGTCCCATCTTCTGGCATAGCTCCGACGGGCAACGCCTCCCCATCGGCAGAGATGATCTTGGCCAGTACGTTTTTGACATAGTCCGGTGCCCCATCGGACACCACCGGGGGCATTTCAATTCTGCTGGTAACCCGGTCATGAACCGGAATCTCGTGCAGGTTGACCAGGGCCTGATCCACGGCGTTGAAGTTCATTCGAACGACCTTATCACCCTTACCCCCATAGGTCTTTTTAATGGAATCCTTGATGGCCTGAATGGCTTCGTCCTTGGGCAGCACCCCGGATATGGCAAAGAAGCAGGTCTGCATGATGGTGTTGATGCGCTGTCCCATGCCGGTCTCCTTGGCAACCTTATATCCATCAATGATATAGAATTTCATCTTCTTTTCGATAAGCTGCTTTTGAACCTTCTTTGGAAGCGTATCCCATACCCCTTCCGGTTTCGCCTGGGTATTCAGAAGGAAAGTCGCCCCTTCTACCGCATCTCGCAACATATCGTACTTTTCCAGAAAAACTGTCTGATGGCAGGCGATGAAATTCGCCTTGTTTATCAGATAGCTCGAATGGATGGGGCGCGGCCCAAACCGTAAATGTGATGTGGTCCTGGCCCCGGCCTTCCTCGAATCGTAAACGAAATATCCCTGGGCATAATAATCGGTCCCTTCCCCGATGATCTTGATAGAGTTCTTATTGGCGCTAACTGTTCCATCCGCCCCAAGCCCGAAAAACAGGCCCCTGATGACATCATCGCCTTCAGTGGTAAACGATGGGTCATAGCTTAAGCTGGTATGTGTAATGTCGTCTTCAATCCCGATGGTGAAGCGATTTTTCGGTGTCTCTTTCGCCAATTCGTCAAAGACCCCTTTTACCATGGCCGGGGTGAACTCCTTGGAAGATAAGCCATAGCGGCCGCCGATGATCCGGGGGAATTTATCGAATGGGGGTGTTCCCGAGGCCATTGATTCGCTGATGGCAGTAACTACGTCCTTGTAGAGCGGCTCACCCTCAGCACCCGGTTCTTTAGTCCGATCCAGGACAGCAATGGCTTTCACCGTGGTTGGAAGGGCATTAATGAAATGTTTGGTCGAGAAAGGGCGGTAGAGACGAACCTTTAGTAAGCCAACTTTTTCACCCTTAGCCTCAAGATATTCCACGGTTTCAAGGGCGGCTTCGGCCCCGGATCCCATCATCACGATTACCCTCTCCGCATTCTCAGGACCAACATAATCAAAGATGTGATAACGCCGTCCAACTATCCCAGCAAACTTATCCATCGTCTCTTGAACGATCTCTGTACAGGCAAGGTAGTAAGGGTTGCAACGCTCCCGGGCCTGGAAAAAGACGTCCGGATTCTGGGATGAACCCCTGAGGACAGGATGTTCCGGCGACATGGCGCGTCTCCGGTGGGCGATAACCAGATCATCGTCAATCATAGCCCGTATCTCATCGTCACTTAAGGCCTCAATCTTCTGAACCTCATGGGAAATACGGAATCCCTCGAAAAAATGGACGAAAGGAACCCGGGCTTTAAGTGACGCCGCCTGTGTGATCAGCGCCAAGTCCATAACTTCCTGCACTGAATTGGAGGCCATCAGGCCAAAGCCCGTTGATCTGACCGCCATGACGTCGGAGTGGTCTCCGAAGATGGAGAGGGCGTGGGTGGCAACGGTGCGGGCCGAAACATAAAAGACTGTTGGCGTCAGTTCGCCGGCGATCTTAAACATGCTGGGTATCATCAGAAGTAACCCCTGGGATGCCGTGAAGGTGGTGGTCAATGAACCGGTTTGCAGAGCACCGTGCACGGCAGCCGATGCTCCGCCCTCTGACTGCATCTCAACTACCTGGGGCACAGTCCCCCAGATGTTGGTCCGTCCGGAAGCAGACCAAGCATCGGCCCATTCCCCCATATTGGAAGAAGGAGTAATGGGGTAGATAGCGATTACCTCGTTGATCTTATGTGCCACATACGCTGCTGCTTCGTTACCGTCAATTGTTACCTTTTTTGCCTTGTCATTAGACATGTCTTACCTCCTCTATCTGTAAGATTGTATTTCTCTCGATACCATTCATAACCTATATTATGAAAAATTAGGTAATCGTCTGGAGTTACCCGTTTACGGGTTTATTGATATTATTTTAAACCTCTAAAGAGGTAACTCCAGCGCTTTTTCAACAGAATAATTGATTCCTTTGTGAATTATTGGGCTTACCCAACGGCGACACCAATCAGGACAAACAAAATTGCCGTAGAGATGATCAGCAGGGAAAGGTTGCCCCTGAGTTTCTTTTCTTCCTTGTAAGAGGTGCCCATTCCCAGAATTTCCATCAGCGACACCGCCATCCCCACCCCAGTCCCGATCCCTACCACTACTCCCAAGATAGGGTTGATCTTACCAATCAAACTGAAAACAACGGCCACCACCAAACAGATGGGGATGGTAAAATTTCTCACCTTTTTTATGTTCATAAGAACCCTCAATTTTGATAAAGATTTATAATTGATAATTACCAATTAACAGTAAGCAATCGGAACCTTTTAACTCAAGATATCATCTCATGAACCCTTACGGCAAAACTCTGCATCAAGGTATCCATTTTCCTACATTGTTCCTTGCCAATTGCCTACTGCATACTGCTTACTGCCTACTATTATTTTCACTCCTCTGGTCCGGTTTTTTTTTCTTTACAAAAAGAAGTAAAATTCCGACGAGGATCAAAAGAACCGGCCAAAGTTGTCCCCCCCATCCGGTAAAGGACAGAAAGATGACCCCACAGATGGAAAGAATAGTACCCGGCACCAGCAAACCTGATTCGTGGGGACCTAAGAAATACATTAGAAAAAACCCTAAGGCGGGGGCGAAGAGAAAGACAGGCCATAGGTAAACCATCTGATCCCAACCGGTAAGGGCACAGTACAGAAATAATAAGCCCACTACCGTCAGCACCCCGGCGGGCATTAACAGACCGTATTCCTTAGTGTTCATGAAAAAGCCCAGCCAAAATGCCAGAGCACACGCCAACACGAAAACCGGCCACAACTCAGCCATGGACACCAACCTAATGTTGGCCAAAAGCAATAGCAATCCAATAACGATCAACAGACCACCAAAAAATACCTGAATCCGACGACGGTTCATGCTTCTCCTTTCGCAAAATAATTTTTTTCAACGACACATTCAATCCGCATGCAGGTCTCGAAGATCCGCAATTTATGTTCTCCCTAATTTTTATTAACTTTTTTCCCCAGCTTTTCTAAGACTCTTTCTACTTAATTGACAAAATTCTGGGTGTACTTTACAGCTTCTTTGGCGTAATTATTTATATTAACCACGTATTCTCCGTAACCACTTTTTTCACGGTCCCTTTTTGCTCTCATCAATAATTTATACTTCATTTTTTCCTATACCCAAGCAACTTCCCTTCCTTTTTCAAAGGCGTTCAGGTTGGCTCCTTCGGTCCCCTTGGGCACCCGCACTCGTATAATCCTCCCCCACTCCTCATCTTTTAAGGATAAAAACGAGGACAAAGCCCCCAGCAGCAACGTATTGACTAACCGGGTATTTCCCAAGTCTTTAGCGATGGATATGGCATCAATGGCTAACACGTTGTTCCCCGCCTTTTTCAACTGGCCCACAGGGTCCTCGGGATAGGAACCCTTTTTTGTGGCGACGATGGGCGGCACAATCTTCTGTCTGTTAACGATTAACCTTCCATTTTCTTTTATATAATAGGCCCAACGCAAGGCTTCAGCCTCCTCGAAAGCCAGAACGACGTCGGCCTGTCCCCGTGGGATCAAGGGCGAATACACTTTTTTTCCAAATCGCACGTGGCTGGAGACTACCCCACCCCGCTGGGCCATACCGTGCACTTCACTTTTTTTCACATCATGGCCGCTGTTCACGGCTACCTGAGCGAGGATCTCGCTGGCCAGGATCACCCCCTGACCCCCCACCCCCACGATGAGCACATTCATTACCCCATTCTTCATCGAATCTTCTCCCATTTACGAAACCGTGAATTACAAGAAGGATGAAAATTCTATTTTCAGAGCCAAACAATAGAACGTGGATAACACAGATGATACTGATTCTCACGGATTAAATAAAGTAAAAATCTGTGCAAATCCGTCAAATCCGTGTTATCTGTGTTCTATTTCGGTCTTAGCTATAATTCAAGAAGAACCTCTTTCGGAATTTTTTGGGTGGATTCATCCCACCGCTTCAATCACGTCAATCGGACATATTTGGGCGCATAGGTCGCAGCCAGTGCATAGGGATTCGTCAATAATCGCTTTAGCCAGACCCTTGTCCGTCCTCTCTTCCGAGGCACTGATAGCCGGACAGCCTAATCGCAGGCAGGCGCCACAGCCGTTGCATTCCTCCAGATTTATCCGGTAAGGCTTTCCCCGGACTTTTTTCGGGAAAATGACACAGGGCCCCCGGCTGATGACCACCTTCAGTCCCGGAAGGATAACCGCCCTTTTCAAGGTCTCCAAAGTGGCGTTATAATCGTAGGGATCAACTGTAAACACCTGATCCACCCCGAGAGCCTTGGACAGGGCCCAAAAATCCACCGCCTTGGTCTTTTCCCCCATCAGAGTATTACCCGTGGCCGGATGATGCTGACCCCCGGTCATAGCTGTGATTCGATTGTCCATAATGATCACGGTGATGTTGCTCTTGTTGTATACCGCATCCAGCAGGGGGGTCATCCCGGAGTGCAAGAATGTGGAGTCCCCGATGACGGCCACCACCGGGGCCTTGGGGTTTACCACCCGTTCCACCCCGATGGCATTGCCGATGGAAGCCCCCATGCAAATGCATGAATGCAAGGCTTCCAAAGGTGGAAGGGCCGCTAAGGTATAACAGCCAATGTCCCCTAAAACGTCCGCCTTCAGCTTGTTCAACGCACAATATAGCCCCCGATGGGCGCATCCCGGGCAGAGAACAGGGGGTCTGGGGAACCCCCCCCCGGCTTTTTGAACGGTTAAGTCCTCCTTGGTTAACCCCGAAAGAATACTCGCCCTGACCAGTCCTTCCTTTAGTTTTTCCGGGGTTAATTCTCCCTGATTGGGAACAAATTCCTTTCCCCGACAATGGATTCCGGCCCCCCTGATCTGCTCCTCCATGAAGGGCTCTAACTCTTCGATAACCAGCAGTTGATCCACCGAACGGGCGAATTTTTCTATTCTTTGAATGGGTAGGGGGTTGGAGAAACCAACCTTAAGATAGCTAGCATCCGGCAGCACTTCTTTAGCATAATTATAGGAGATACCCCCGGCGACCACGCCCAGGCTTCGATCCCCCTCTTCAACCCGGTTCAAAGGGGTTTCTTCGGTAAACTTCCGTAACTTTTCCATTCGTTCTTCAACAACCTCGTGCCTTTTCCGGGCATAGATGGGCATCATTACATATTTAGTAACGTTTCTATCAAATCCGCTTACTGGGTACTCCTTTCGGGAACCCAGCTCTACTATTCCCTTTGAATGAGAAATCCGGGTAGTCAGCCTCAGCAAAACCGGGGTGTCAAACCGCTCGCTGATGTCCAGGGCAATACCCACGAAATCCTTGGCCTCCTGGCTGTCTGAGGGCTCCAGCATGGGAATCTTGGCGAACTTAGCGTAAAAGCGGTTATCCTGCTCGTTCTGGGAGGAGTGCATCCCCGGATCATCGGCGGAAACGAGCACAAACCCACCTTTTATCCCGGTGTAAGAAAAGGTCATCAGGGGATCGGCGGCCACGTTCACCCCTACGTGTTTCATGGCCACCAGGGTGCGGGCTCCGGCCATAGATCCTCCCATCCCTACCTCGAAGGCCACCTTTTCATTAGGTGACCATTGAGCATAAACACCGGGGAATTTGGCTAAATTTTCCAGAATTTCCGTACTTGGTGTCCCAGGATAGGCGGTCGCCAGCTGCACCCCGGCCTCTCTGGCACCGTGGGCCACCGCCTCATTTCCAGAAAGGAGCACCCTTACCTTCTCTCGATCCATCATTCTCTCCCAAATCTGCATCTTTACCTTACGATTGCTGGTGCCGTTTCAACTCTTTTTCGCTAAGGAATTCTCCCATACAGACGTTTTTGGATTGCACCGACCGTGTTGGTGCAAATATGAGTGCGATAAGCCTGCCTGCGGTAGGCAGGCGTCATACCACATGAAGCGACACACTTGCCTCTTAGACTTGCCTTTCGGGGGTCGCTTTACTCCAAGGTTAAATTTAGTTGATATTTGGTATTATTTACTAAGCTATTGTAAAAATTAAATTATGTCTTTTGAATCGTTTTTAGCAATTTGCAGCTTATACTGTTGACTTCTGTTTGGAGTGCATCGTCCGTGACGATGCATATGCATTGACATAGTCAATGCACTCCAAAACGCGCTTTATTGGAAATCACAATAGTCTAGTTATTTAGTTAGAATGGTATTGGCGATCAGGACTGCCAGGGCAATGGAATTCAGTTTTCCCTCTATTCCCCACACCCATGGGGTGAGGATAATAGGGCCCTTGCCCCCCACGATAAGCCCGGCTGATTTGGCCTTGGCAAAGATGAAAAGGGACTTATAGAGCCCATTCCCCACTCCGATATTGCTCGCTACGAGGATGTCCGCCTGACCGGCTACCTCACCCCCTATACCCTTTTCTTCTGCCGCCCGGGGAGACACCGCCACGTCCAGCGAGAGGGGACCGTCGAGGTAGGCATCCTTAATCTGACCCCGTTCGGCCATCTTGGCCACCACCGCCTCTTCCACGGTCGCTGGCATCGAAGGGTATACGGTCTCCACAGCGGCCAGCAGGGCCACCCGGGGTGTTTCTACTTGCAGAACCCTGGCCACTCCAGCGGCGTTTGCAATGATCCGATTCATAGTCCCTAAATCGGGTTTTATGACCAGTTCTCCATCGGTGATCAGCAGGAGTCTGGAATAATCCGGCAATTCAAAAACCCCTATGTGAGATAGCAATTTGGGATCCATTTTTAATCCTAATTGACCCTGCCTAATCAGCCGAGCAAAGCCCCAGTTCTTCATTCCACCATTCATCAGGATTTCTGCTTCCCCGTCTGCCAACCGCTCGCCCCCCATCATGCAACCTTTGATGGGATCGTCCTCATCAACGATTTCGAAATGTTCAACCGGTAGCTGATGCCTTTTCGCTAATTCCAGAATCCGGTTCCGGTTACCGATCAAAATAGGTTGAATTATTCTTTCCTCGTATGCACGGTCAACGGCCTTCAAACTAATGGAATCCTCGGCGGCCGTCAACACCAACCTGAAAGGTCTTTTTTCGGAAGCTAAATCCTTGGCCCTTTCCAGAACCCCTTGAAAGTTAACCAACATGGAAAACCCCCTCCCTCTTGAGGTAGTCGGCGACCAGAAGACCGAGGGCAATTGAGGCCTTCTTACTGAGGCTGGAGTCCGTCCGGGAGACTAGTGAAACCGGAACCTTAGCCCCCACAATCACACCGGCGAAGATGGCCCCGGCGAAGAGTATCAGGGATTTGCTGATAATGTTGCCCTCCTCAATGGAGCTAACGACTATTACATCCGTATCCCCGGTGACCCCCCCTTGGATTCCCATATGCTCAGATGAAGAACGCTGGACGGCCTGATCAAAGGTCAGAGGACCGTCAATGAAAACATCCTTGATTTGACCCCGATCGGCCATCTTCGATAATACAGCCCCATCCATACTCGCTGGCATCCCGGGATTAATTACATCCGTGGCCGCCAACAGGGTGATTTTTGGTTTGTTAATACCCAGGGCCCTGGATACTGTAATGGCATTTTCAATGATCTCCAGTTTCTGTTCGAAGGATGGCTCAACCACCATTCCCCCATCGGTAATGTTCAACAATTTATGATAGGTGGGCACCGACAAAACAGCGCAGTGACTCAGGGTGTTTTTTACCTTTAGACCAAATGATTTATTCAAAACAGTCTTAAGAAGCATGGCGGTGCTCATGAATCCCTTCATCAATAGGTCGGCTTTTCCCTCAGCCACCGTTTGAACCGCAAGAAAAGCCGCTTCTTCAGTATCCTTAGCATGAATGACCTCAAATTTGTCGGCATTGATTTCAATTCGCTTACACAAATACCTAATGCGATCCTCATCCCCCACCAAGATGGTTCGGGCGATACCCTCGTCGTAGACCTCCCCGACGGCGGCCAAAACATCCCGATCCTGGGCATTAGCCACTACCACCGTCCATTTTTTCCGCCTACCAAGTTGCTTTACTTTTGAGATTATTTCATCGGCTGCCCTAATCATATAATCCATCCCTTTAAATATAATCTTTGATTTCTTCCTTCCCATCCAGGGCCCGAAATCCCCCTTCGGCCATGGCTTCCAACTCCTCTTCCCCGGGAAATACAAACAACTTCCCTAAGAAGGAGATGTAGGGCTCCAATTCTAAAACGATTTCTTGGCAATGGGTCATCCCCCCGGTGATAACAACCCCGTCTACCTGACCCTTCAGGACAGCTGCCATAGCCCCGATCTCCTTAGCGATCTGGTAAACCATTGCCCGAAAAATCCCCTTGGCCTTCTGATCCCCTTTTTTAATCCTTTCTACCACCTCGCTTAAGTCCCCGGTGCCCAGATAGGCCTTAAGCCCACCTTCCCTTGAGAGCAGGTCCAACAGCTCGTCTTTTTTATACTCGCCGGAAAAGGCCAGCTCTACCAATCGCCCGATGGGCAAGGCCCCGGCCCGTTCCGGGGAAAAGGGCCCCATTCCCAGCAGGGCATCGTTGACATCAATGATCTTCCCTCCCCGGAGGGCGCAGATGGATATTCCCCCGCCCAGATGGGCAACGACGAAATGAACGTCTTCAAGGAGCTTCCCTAACTGATTAGCCGCTTTTAGGGCGGTGGCTTTTATATTCAGGGCATGGGAGCGACTCTTTCTCTCGATCTGTGGTAATCCCGAAATCCTGGCTTCGGGAATGAAATCATCCACCGTTACCGGATCAACCACGTAGGCCGGAACGTGGTAGTGGACTGCCATGCGGTCGGCTATTATAGCCCCCAGGTTGCTGGCGTGATCCGAATATTTGCAGCTTCCAAGGTCGTTTAGCATCCGCTCATTGATGCGGTAAACGCCCCCGCTTAAGGGTTTTAAGGGGCCTCCCCGTCCTACAACCCCGACGACAGTAAGTCCATAAAGTTCAGGCTCCACGGCGGATTTGACACCAGAATATCGTAAGTCAAACTGGTCCACTACCCGGAGATAATTTCTCAGCTCTTCTTGGGGATGACGGATCGTTTTCTCAAATCGGCATCCCTGGCGGTCGAAGATCCCGATTTTGGTGGAGGTAGATCCGGGATTAACTACGAGCACAACTTCTTCAGCCATCAAAACCTCAGCAGATTAGACAAAACGGAGTGCAGAAGTTCTGCTTTTGTAATACAAATCTGGTTTATATCCTCCCCAATCTAGGATTGGGATTATACTTCCTCCCCACCTTGGCACAGGGTTGGCCGTTTACCATCACCACGTCGGCGGTGAAATCCATCCTGTTCTGAAAAAGATAGGACCCCACCCCCACGGCATCGAAGGGCACCCTTTCGATCAAAAATTCTTTGATTTTCTCCTCATTAAATCCCCCGCTGATGATGATCTTGACGAAATCGAACCCTTCCCGATCTAGCGCCCTACGGACGTTCCAGACCAGTTCCGGGCAAACCCCCTTGTTGTCCTCAATTTTGTTCTCTATGGAAACATCGTGGAGGTCCCCGGCGGTATCCAGCCTCACCCCCCACAGTCTTTCTTTCAGTGCCCGGGCTACCTCCAGTGAAGTTTTAACGCTGTCGTTTTCAAAATCCACCAGGGCGATTCGTTTAACATCCTTCGGCATGTACTTGTCGAAGACCAGACATGCTTTGACCGTATCCCCGCCGTAAGCGGCGATCAGCCCATGGGGAATGGTGCCGATCCCCTCCAGCCCCCACCAGGCGGCGTTGGCATCGGTGGAGACCCCCAAGGCCCCTGAGATAAAGGCGGCATACCCGTCCCCGGTCTGGAGGGAATAATGGTCAAAGCGGGCGGGAAAGAAGAGGACCATCTTGCCGGCCGCCGCATCCACCACCCGTTTGACAGCAGTGGCCACCGCTGTCCGTCTGGCCAGCACCCCCAGATACACCGTCTCCAAATGAGCAAAGCTGGCGTAATCCCCTTCAATGGTCATCACCGTCTCGTTTATGGAAACGGGGTCCCCATCGAATAGACCCATGATTTTCAACTGTTCTGAATGATTGGCACCGAGTCTTAAGATAACCGCCGCCTCATCAATCCCGCAGACCACCCCGGCTTTGCGGGAAAAGACCTGCATCAAAACCCGTGGATGATGGTTATCCCTCGCCAGGATCTCCTTGGTGCGAACAAAGTACTTGTCCGAATACCATCCCCGCCTGATCTTTTCCACCGGTAGTGCGAAAACCTCTGGCGGAAGGCGCCTGCCCCTTTCCCATTTTACCATAGGTTATTTAACCAGTTCTAAAGGCAGATTTTCGATGCTCACATCAATATGAGATCGTTTCAGTTTAGCTATGTGAAGTTGACAACGAATCGAGCAAATGTCCGACTAATACCCGACTCAAAGTTTTTTTCTTCTCAGCCCCTCAGCCCCGTTTCTTCTCTGCTGTTTTTCAATTTCAGATGACTAACAGTTACATTAAATCACCTTCGCCCCCAGGACCTTTTCCATTCGCTTCAGTGCGAACCGATGGGCTTCGGGATCGAAGTCGGCCACGGCATCTTTGTAGACGAACGTCGGAACATCCCGGTTGCGGAGATCGCTAACCGTTTCCATTAAACAGATAGAGGTACAGACCCCAAGGATATAGACTTCTATAATTCGCTCGTCTTTAAGAATTTTTTCCAAATTCGTGCCGTAGAAGCCGCTGTAGCGGCTTTTCTCTAGTTGATAATCATTATGGTCAACTTTTAGCTCATCAATGATCTTTGCCCCCTCAGTGCCCTTTACACAGTGTTTGGTAAACATCCGAAATTCCAGGTCGTCCTCTTTATGGGAATCCCTTAGGAAAATGATGGTATCCCCATCTTTACGGTGTTTTTCTATCAACTCCCGAACCCTGGGAATGATCTTCCGGGATGATTCCCCGCAATATAGCGCTCCGTTAGCGTCAATGAAATCCTTCAGCATGTCTACGACTATCAAAGCTTTTTTTGACATCTGGACCCCCCCATATACTTTTATGACAATTCTTCAAATAGTTCTTTGGGCTTAGCATCCATTTTCTATATTAATCCAGATTCTATCTAGAATCTCCTTAAACCCCCGGATTTCATCTTCTGAAAAATGGGCTATTGCCTTTTTATCAATCTCGTCTCCCAGAGCGCATAACCTTTTTTTCAACTTCTTCCCGTTCTCCGTTAAATAAATTTTGATCACTCGCCGGTCCTCACCGTCCCGCTCACGCTCGACTAATCTGTCCCGTTCCATTCGGTCTACAATACCGGTGATCGTCGGCCCGTCAAAATAGAGCCTTTTGGAAAGTTCACTTAAGGAAAGCCCGTTTTCCTCCCACAACCGGGCCAAAACTGCATATTGAGAGGAGGTTAGCCCATATTGAGAGGATTTCATATCAAAAGCCCTCTTCATACTTCGGGCCGTTTTCATCAGTTGAAAACCTAATGAATTGTTTAACGAATTTTCTCCCATATTTTACTCCTCATTGTTTGTATGCTATTATTTTGTACACTAATAATATAATAAAATAAAAAATTATTATCAAGCTTTTTTTCTGTTTACATTGTAGTCCCTCACAATTAGGCCTTGCATATATAAGTTAATCTTACCGCTTAATCGCCCGTTCCATCGCTTCACGTAAATCTTTGATCCCGGAAACGCCGATTATACTGAATTTTTTTAGCCCTTTCAAATTAGCTTTGGGAATAAGCATCCGCTTAAAGCCTAGCTTTTCCGCCTCTACGATACGCTTCTCAATCTGCCCCACCCCCCGCACCTCCCCCCCCAACCCCACTTCTCCCACCAGAGACATATTCGAATCCACTGGTTTCCCCTTGAGACTTGAGGCAATAGCCAGGCTTATGCCCAGGTCAACGGCGGGTTCATCAATCCGCACCCCGCCGGCCACGTTGATGAACACGTCCTGATCCCCTAAGGCGAGGCCAAGCCGCCTCTCCAGCACGGCGATCAACAGGGCCAATTTTTTAGGGTCAATGCCCATAGCGGCCCGCTGGGGATAGCCAAAATGGCCCCTCGTGACCAGTGCTTGCACTTCGACCAAGAGGGGCCTGGTTCCCTTAAGGCAGGGGACAATAGCGGTTCCAGGGATGTCCACCGATCTTTCGGAAAGAAAGACCTGGGAGGGGTTTTTCAGCTCAACCAATCCCTCCTCCCTCATATCAAACACCCCGATCTCATCGGTGGAACCGAAGCGGTTTTTGAAAGTCCGCAGGATGCGGAGGGATTGGTGGCGGTCTCCCTCAAAGTAAAGGACGGTATCCACCAGATGCTCTAGCACCCTGGGCCCGGCGATGGCCCCCTCCTTGGTCACATGGCCTATCAGAAAGAGGGAGAGATCCTTCTCCTTGGCCAGGTTCAACAGGGAAGCGGCACACTCCCGAACCTGAGAGATACTGCCGGGTGCGCTCTCCAGCCCACTATCGTAAATTGCCTGGATGGAATCAATAACGGCCAACTGAACCTGATTGTCCTCTAGACACTGATGAATGGCCCCCAGGTCTGTCTCGGCTAGAACGAGCATCTTCCCCCCACCCAGGCCCAGCCGGTCAGCCCGCAATTTAAGCTGATGGGTTGATTCTTCCCCAGAGACGTAGAGGACCGGGGTTCCCTTCTCGGCTATCCGTGCCCCCACCTGGAGCATAAGGGTGGACTTACCTATCCCGGGGTCCCCGGCCACTAATATGACCGAACCGGGCACGATTCCCCCACCCAGCACGCGGTCGAACTCGGGGAAGAAGCTGACCAGCCGCTCAACACCGATGGGTTTCAACGCCCCCAAGGACACCGGCTGTGATTTTATTTTCTGGGATCGCCCCTCCCCTCTCCTTGGTCTTGGAAGGATGGGCTCTTCCACTAAGCTGTTCCACTTACCGCAATCCGGACAGCGGCCCAGCCAGCGGGGGGATTCGTAACCGCAGTGTTGACAGACGTATTTGGATCTAAGTTTAGCCACCAGTAAATTTGTCTGTAAGGCCTATGGACGTTTTTTTTTCTTTGGGGCGATGTGTGATGGAATATTGGGGTATTGGAATGTTGGTAACAGTTCAGCAACAAGTCGCAAAGACAGATAGGAGGTTTGAATTAAGTTGAACGCTAAAAGCTGATTACTGATTGTGGTGAACTGTTACGAATTTTGGAATACTATCTGCTCTATCCCTAAGATTCAGAATGGATTTTGAGATTGCCCCGTTGCTTTCTCCTCTGCTCCCATACCCCTCTGCTATTAGTCTCCCTTAGAACTCAGCCCCTAAGGAGAAATAATACCTGGGCTTAGCATAGCCAATTTTTTCTTTTTTCCAGGCAACATCAATTTGAATGAGAAAAAACCCCAGATTCATCCGAATGCCCGTACCCAGACTAAAGAGGAGATCATCCAGATAAATATTCCCTGTTTTGGGATCCCGGCTCATACCTTTAAATTCCCCCTGGTACCAAGCGCTTCCCAGATCGGTGAACAGGGCCCCGCGGACGTTCTGCAGCCCGATGGGAAGTGGCCAACCTAACAGCAGATATTTGATAAACGGATACCGAAATTCGGCGTTGAATAGAAAGTATCGGGTTCCCACCTGCTCGTAATAGTCGCCGCCCCGGAAAGGGGTGATGAATTCAGAAAAGTAGACATCCTCAATTTTATCAATACGTAAAACTCCCCCTTTGAACTTTCGGTTCAGCCAATTTTCCACCCCCCCTAAGTAAAACCGCTGGGGATTTTTTCCCTGACTGAGTCCCCCGGTGAGGCGCAGGGCAAAGGAGTAATCCTTGCGTACCTTCAGATACCACCGGCTATCGGCGGAATAGGTCTGAAATTCCAGTCCCCATTCGCTGGTGCTCTTCTTCCCATAAAGGGACGATAAGTTTGGACTCAAGAGGATAGAAAAGGAACGCCTGGCCCCATTCACGGGACCAGTTGCTCCCCAGATGACCGTGTCTTTTATCCAGGAAAGCCCCGGTAAAAGAAGCCTTCTTTTAACATTAGGGTGATATTCCATATCCCCCACAAAAAAGGGCTCCCCACCATTAGTGATATAATTATACAATTGCCTTTCAATGGTGATAAAATAAATGAGATTATCTATCCTTTGATATTTATTGAATGGGAAGGAAAGATAGGAGATAAGACCATAGTTTCGATCCCGGACCCAGCCGTAGTCAAAATAATAATAATAATGAAAGAGGCCCAACCCTACATCCACCCGTCGGGGGAGGTAGAAATAAAACACCTGAAAATTACTGTTTTCAAAATCAATGTAAAGGTCGGTGTCCAGGTAAATACGATGATTTCCCAACACATCGCTGACGGCGATCTGACTGCGACCCTGGAGGCCGAAATAGGTGCTGTATCCCACCACGGCGTTGACAATATCCGGGCTAAACTTGGGTTTATACTCGTTCTTTTTATATTCACCGCTGGGAAGAATGTACTCCGTGCTGTCCAGGGAGACCTTTTTGTTGGCATCTTCCACCTCTTCATCATAGCGGTCGAAGAAAATGTAATGCCGATAATCAATGGCCCCTTTGGACCATTCCTGCCCTCTGGTGTCGGTGCCCACCCTCTGCACCTCCTTTTCCGGGGGTGGACCTCTTTTGATAAAAGTGGTCTGTTCCAAGTCACCCTTCTTAAGGTCTTCACCAAAGGGGTTAGTGATCATGAAGATGTCATAGCCGCCGTCGAAGAAACAGGTGAAGGCCAACTTTTCTGATTTCTGTGACCAGGTAGGCTGGAAACAACCGGTAAGCACGTTGGTCACCGGGTAGTCTTCCCCCGTGGACAGGTTAAGGAAGTAGATATTATTAATACCGTTCTTATCGGATACATAGGTCAGGATCTCAGGATTAGGGGACCAGGCGGGGTTTTGTTCCAAATAGTGAGTATCCGTCAACCGCTGCAAATCACCGGTTTCCACCTCAACGAGATAGAGGTCCAGTTGACGGTAATTAAAATGCTGTATTTTAAATCCCGGCGGGATGTTCTCCCTCCTCAAATAGGTTCCCCGGTCCGAAGCAAAACAGATCTGACCGCCGTCGGGCGACCAGCACGGATCTAGATCGGAAAAGGGGTCATAGGTCAGTTGGTCCAGTTTCCCGGTCTTCAGGTTGAAGATGTATATATCCGAGGCCCCGTTTTTGGTACCCACAAAGCAAATCTGATCCCCCCCGGGGGACCAAGCCGGGGAAAAAATCCCATCCAGATCAAAAGTATAATGTTGGGTGCCGGTGCCTAAGTCAAACAGGGCCCTCTTGCTGGCCTTAATCTTCGCTTGAATTTCAATCACATAAAGGGCATCCTTTCCCCCCCGTTTGGCGGCGAAGGTGATCTTCTCCCCGTCAGGGGACCAGGAAATTCCGGGGCGAAGCCAGTGCAGCTCCTCAAAGTGACCGCTCTTTTCTCCGCTCACCAGCTTTGCCGTGATCTTTTTGTCCAGGGTGGACATCAAATAGATGTCGAAGTAATCGGAGCGGTCAGAGAGAAAGGCCAATTGATCCCCATCGGGGGATAGAGCCGGTGAATTGTTCACAAAGTTTTTTTCGTGTTTATGGTCGCTGAGCCGCAGGCTGAACTCCTGGGGCTCCTGCCGGTCGGCCACCTCAGGCCAGTACTCCCTCTTCAAACTCTGGTGCCAGCGCTTGGATAACTCCTCGAGGTCGAGGCCGATGGATTTTTTAAACCCCCGCTCCACCCCGCGGTTGACCCTGATCTTTCCCAAAATCTCGCCGATTTTCTCCCGTCCATATCGGTGGGCAATGTAGGCCAGCAGTGACTGACCCCCCTTGTAGGCCATAAATCCCCCCAGCCTTTCAATCTCGGGTAAATAGCCGTTTATGGTGGCGTCCCGCATGAACATGTCCGATTCAACATCCCACCCCCGGGATTCGAATTCCGCCAGGCCCTCGACGAACCATAACGGCAGGGGCAGTCGTGTAAAACCGCTGATGATGGACCCAAACCCGGCACCGTAGATCATCTGCAGCATTACCCCGTGGGTGAGTTCGTGGTGGATCACATGCCGAAATTTCTCGTAGGACCCTTCATAGGGTACAACCATCCGGTTCTTGTAAAATTCTGTGAACCCGCCCACCGATTCTTCCGGTGGTCCCAGGGAAACGTTGGTTTGCCCAAAATCGTTATGGGAAGGATAGGTAATGATTGACAGCCGTTCCTGCAGATTGTAGTTGAAGTCCGAGGATAGCTGCCTGTAGGCATCTTCGGCAATTTCAGCGGCAAAGTCGGCAATTTTCTCGCCGCCCGTGGTAAAGTAGATGTCGAAATGCTTGGTCTGGATGTATTGCCACTGGAAGTTTTTGTATTGGACCTTGTTCTTACCAAAATAAGCCTGGCCGAAGCCGGCAACAGAGAGCAAAAGGAACGTCACAATAACAAAAGATATTTTACGCATTTTGATTTCCCCCCATAAGACTATAATTCAAATTATGCAATACGATTAAAATCAAGTCATAAGACAAATAGGATTTACAGCCCGCTGAACTCAGATATTTTAACTTTACTCTCCGCCGTCCAGCAGGAATCTATCTTCTTGAACTGGAAAAAATGCATGTCAATTAGTAGTTTGAATTAAATAGGAATTGAGAATAACTTACCGAAATCTTTTGCGGCAACCGGGTCAACTCACATCTCAGCAATCATCTTATCGAATTGTTCTACGGTTATTGCCGGGAATGTGGAGAATGAGACGCCTGTCAGTTGACTCAAAGCAATAGAGGCCTTCATTGCCTCTTCCGTACCGGGGAAATTAACAATGAGAACCAAATCGTATCCCCCCAGTAGGGCGTGCATAGAGTCTACTTCACCTCCAGACTTCTCGATGAGACCAACAGCCTTCTTCGTCCGTTCGGCACTCATTTCCTTGACAGCCCCAGATGAATACTTTCCAAACATAAAAAATGTTGACATGTCTGCCTCCTTTCAGTTTTTACCGGTTGTCACATATTTGTCATAAACAGCCTGAGCCATCGCCTCTTCTACATAGTCGCTCATGATAAACCGGATAGCCATCAAGCACCTCTTATGGATTATAAAATTGGAAATGCAGTGGTCTGCAAAGAATCTCAAACTCATGAAACGGTGACCTCAAATTCTGATAACTCCCGGGCGTAATCCAAACAAGTATCAATCTGTTTCTTTGTGAGGTCTGGAAACTCCTCTATTATTTCCCCGACAGAGTTACCCGCAGCTAAATATCCGAGGATAAGGCTAACTGGAATTCTGGTCCCTCTGATTCGTGGCTTACCCCGAAGCACTTCAGGAGTGCTTACAATATGCTCCCTCCAGCCTATTTGCATATTTTCCTCCTTTTTCAATTTTGAAGATAAAACCGATATCCCCATCCTTATCCATAGGAATGTTCCCCCCCTAAAAAGATATTACCGAAGAAGGAGAGCAACACCATGATAAATCCGATGATTGACATGATTGCCGCCCTATTACCCTGCCACTTTTTCTGGTAACGGGCGTGGAGGTAGCCAGTATAGAAGAGCCAGATAATCAGCGACCCCACCTCCTTGGGGTCCCATCCCCAGAAGGAGCCCCAGGCGTTGTAGGCCCAGATAGCCCCGGCGAACAGGGCTCCGATGGTGAATAAGGGGTAGCCGAGACAGATGGCCCGGTAGCTGATGGCGTCCAAAACTTCAAGCGAAGGCAGGGAGCCAACGGTAGAAGCCGGATTGCTCATAGCCCCACGCCTGTTTCGGATCAAGGGCATTATCAAGTACATAATACTAACCCCGCAGGCCACCGCAAAGGCTCCCTCTCCTAAAGCGGCCATTGACACGTGTATGGTCAACCAGTAGCTCTGGAGAGCGGGAACCAACTGTTGTTCGATCTGCTTAGGCAGCAATGATGCTGAGACCATTAGAACAAACACCAACGGGGCCACGAACGTCCCCACAATGGGTTTTTTGTATTTCAAAACAATAATGACAAATGAGAACACCGCCATCCAGGCCATCAGTAATGCGAACTCATACATGTTGGCCAAGGGCATCCGACCGGCCAGCATCCAGCGTACGATGATCCCCAGCGTCAACGGAATGAATCCTACCAACAACAATCCCATCGCTACCTTAACGACAGCATCCTTTCTAATCCCCAAATAGAATGAAAAAACGATAAAACTGGCAAAATAGAACCAGAACGCTATCCAGAAGAAGGTCACGTCTAATGATACCATTGATATTTCCTTAAATTATGCTTTTAAGTTTCTAACAATGGTTTTGAACTCGTTTTCGAAATCCACCGCATTTTTGTGGGCCACGCCCCCGACGGTCAGCTCATATTGATGATCACCCCGTTCCCGGACCACCGCCCAGATACGCCGGTGATTGAAATAAAAGGCCAACACCAGTCCCAAACTCATGATGCTGATTCCCGTCCAGATTAAAAAACCCCCGGGCACCGTGGTCACCTCCAGCCCCGTTATCAACAACGGCTCGAAATCCTTCAGGATGAAGGAATAAGCCTCCCGCTCAACCCAGTGCATTTCGGGGAATTTTAAGAAGGCCCATTGGTGGTACAGTTCCTCCCCATCTTTGAGCACTTCAATCAATACCGCCGGATTCCGGGGCTCGTTGGACCCTAACCGCGCACGTCCACCTTCCCCCAATTTAAAATCGGCAAGAAAGCGATCCACCTTAAAGGTAAGGTTCATATTTGGTAAAGAAATTTCCTGTTGAAAGGGGGCTTTTATCGTGGTCACCCATTGATTTTCGGGGTCCCGAATCTCTACCGTCGCCGACCTTAAGGTATCGGGTTTCAGGTTGTAAGAGGCCTGATAAAAATTGAATCCCTGATAGCGGAGGGGAGAATTCACCTCTATCCTTTTCCTCAATATTTCATCCCCCCCCCTTAGAACGGTTAATTCAGAAATGTAATCCTTAATCCGGCCCTTTTCATTGTATTCAATTCGGAAATCATCAATACGCACCTGAAAGTCGGCCCCCGGGGGCCGGATGATTTCCCCGGGCGACCCATAGTGCATCACCGAATAGCCAAACAGGCTGATGATCAAACCTCCCAGGAAGAGAAGTAAAAGACCCAGATGATTGAGCAGTGACCCCAGGCGGGAGACCCCTCCCTTTACGGCGGTTATCGCAACCCCATTGGGGATAGCCAATGTGTTGAGACGATACCCCTTAAGATGATGACGTAGTCGCCTTTCAAAACCATCCCCCTGCAGTGTCAATGATCGGGAAAATCTTAGCCGTTTAATTTCCTCGGCTTCGGTTTTAAAGGTGGGCCTGCCAAAGGCCAATTTAAGGATTGACCGGAGGCGGCTGACCAGACAGACAAACAGGCTCAACGCCAGAATAGATAGGGGAACCTGATACCATAAGGATCGAAAAGGATCGTAACGGCTATGAAATACCTCCCCGATGATCACCCCGATGATGGAAAGGACGGCCACCACAATCAACAGGGTAATCCCGAATTTCATGGAATTCAGGGTATTCCATATCCCCAGTAATAAGACCCTTTTCTTTATTTCACTATTAAAACCCGTGTTTGTAAACTTAGCTCTGGTATAACCCATGTTCACGGATAAATTTCTCTACATTTTCAGGGACCAAATAACGTATGGAATCGCCGTTTCTGACCCGCCGGCGGATGTCGGTGGATGAGATCCCAATCAGGGGTTCTTCTACAAAAATGATCTTCCGGCGATAGCGGGACTCGACTTGATCCAGGGTGAAACCGGGTCGGTTCATAACCACTACCCGGGCGAAATCAAACAAACGGTCGGGGCTTTTCCAGTTTTCTAAATCCAACAAACTGTCCGCCCCGATAATCAGGAAAAGCTCATAGTCAGGGTCAGGATAAAGACGGCGTAGTTCCGTCAGGGTCTCTACAGTAAAGGAAATCCGTCTGGCTTTGACTTCGAGGGGGGAAAGTTCAAAGTAGGGATTCCCTGAGATAACCGCCTCTACCATTTGATAGCGCAGCCGCCGGTCGGAGACAGCGGGTAATTGCTTATGGGGGGGAGATCCAGCCGGCATGAAGATCACCTTTTCTAACCCCAGTAGTTCCCTCACCCTCTCGGCCCATATCATATGACCTATATGCACAGGGTCGAACGTGCCCCCAAACAGCCCAATGTTAATTACTCGAGTTCCCATTACCTTTCTTACCCTTCCCTTCTAGTTCGATAAGTCGGGAGTCTACGAGTCGTAATTTTTCCTGGGCCAACGCCACCCGGCTGTTATCCTCATATTTAGCCAAAAAGGTCTCGAATTCTTTCCTGGCCGCTTCATACTCCTTCAATTTCAAATAGGAATCCGCCTTTAGGAACTGGGCCCTGGGGGCGTAGTCGGTATCATAATAGCTTTCCAGAACCTCGTCAAAATAGATTATGGCTGACCGGTAATACCCCATCCGAAAGTAAAGCTCCCCATTTTTGTACGCTTTCCTGGCCAGTTTCTTCCGACACTCGAACAGCTTTCCCTCTACTTCCCCTTTCATATCACTGTGGGGATAATCCTCCAGGAAGTATTGATACTTCTCTATGGCCTGATAGGTGTAGTCCTGATCTAACGCATATTTGGGGGATAGCTCAAAGTAGCAGAAACCCAGCTTATACATAGCCTGTTCCACTAAAGGACTCTGGGGCATGGTGGTCGTGAGCTTCTCATATTCCGAAGCGGCAAGAATGTATTCCCTCATCATGAAATGGGACTCGGCCAGATAGAACTGCACGCTATCCAATAATGTGCTTCCTGGAAAACTGAGCAGAATGGCCCGAAAGGCGTCCACCGCATCCAGATAATCCTCGTCCTCGAAGAGCTCCATGGCCCGATTAAAACTGGTTCTGACGTCTGGTTTTTCCTTGATATTTCGGCGGCTACAACTGACCTGGAAAAGCAGGGTCAGAACAAGCAATGAATGCAGAAAAATTTTTTGGTAACAGTTAAACATAGACGTCTCGGAATTTCTAAAAAAGAACCAAATAGTTTAACGACTACGCTGAGAATAAATAAGATAAACGGTTACCCCAATTAAGGTTATGATTAATATCGGTTCTATAACCCGTTTATAAACCGTATGTTCTTTTTTTGCTTCGTTAGGCTTCTCTTTCTCTGGGGCTTTCGGCTGATCCACGGGTATCTGATCCCCTGGATTGGCCTGACACTCAGGGGCATCCCTCAGATCAACAGGTTTTTTCTCCCCATACGCCATGGCCGAAAGGGCATACCCCCAGCCTGAAACATAGAACAAAAACCAGAACACAAGTGGAACAAAAAGTATACCTGATCTCAGGGATTTCCCTTGCATCTCAGATTCTGAAGTTGATGGTTAAAAAATGCCAATTTATATTCTCTGAATTGCTTTCTTCTCTTACAAAGGCGTAGTTAACCAGGTAGTTGGGTTGTTTCAACCAATTCTTTTTCTTCTTGAACCTGTTTAGATCAACCAGACCCACCCCGCCGGAAAACACATACCCCCCGCCAGGCTTTTTTCTAAAAGCCCCAGCCCTAAGGGCTAGGTGGGTGATGACCACCCGTTCAAATCCCAGATGCAGTTCCCGGGTGGCCAATGTTGTATCTCCAGCCAGGTTTCTCAAATCAACCGCCACGGTCGTTTTACCATCGGGGTGGAGAGAAAGGCCCACATTGACTGTCTCGTCATCGAGGCGTTCCAATTGATTGCGAAAATTCGACCAATCGTTGGGGAGGTTGATGAAAAATACCCCTATACTATATCTATCGTTGGGCACCAACAGCACACCATAACTGCTGCCGAGAGGGGATTTTTGGTCCCCTTTAACCAACAGACTTCCCGACATCCCCAGGGCAATGCGTTCATCCAGTCTTAACGTAACCGCCAGGGTGTGGGAATAGTTCTTCCTGAAGGGCCCACTTGGAAAGAAGGCCTCCCCCTTGTCGGAATCGCTAAGATCCAGGCTTTCTTCCCCCAGGAGAAGACCTATATCGAGATTTCTGAAGGAAACCGTGAAGGATTTCAGGGTTGCCGTCACCGCCTCAAGAAAATTTTTCCCCGGTTCTTCATCCCCACCCCCGAGCAACCTGTTTTCTGTCAGGATGACGGCTGGAGACACGGGGTTCAAGTAATATGAGAAGCGGTACCCCCGCCAAACCTGGACCAGGGACAGGGTGGCCGGGTTAAAAGTTATGGATGGGAGATCACCTGAAATCGCCGAAAAAGCCCCACCCATAGCCACCAACCTGCTTTTGGATGAGCTTACCGTAAGGTAGCAGATACTATCCACCGATCCGGTTTTCCCCGAGGCCGGCAAATAGAGAAAAACGGCAACTACCCAGAGTAACAAGAGCTTAAGTTTTTGGTTACTGTTCAACACGGAACCTCACTAACTCCTCTCTGGAAATTCAATAATCTGGACTAAGGACCCCAATCAGTCGGGCGGGCCTGTTGCAGAACTATCGCAATTGATAATTTAGGGGTTATTTTAAAACCGCTCTAAAGAGCGGTTCTGGTTAACTAATTGCTAAACAAAACGTTAACCAGTCCGCAGTTGCCCGCCTAGGGTAGGAGGCTACGCTCAACCTTATCCCGATGGTTCGGGATAGGTTCTGGACATTAGCAACTTTTACTAGCTGTGCCACAGACCCGGGCGCCTGACCGATTCATTGGAGTTATATTCTTGTTTAGGATAGGAATTGATTCCTATCCGCATTTCGAACCTTCAGAATAAAGCTCACCAGAACAAACAGGACACTTATCACCATCATTAACCGGGCAAACAGGTTACCGTGGGAAGTGTAGAACGTTTTGGCGCTCACCAAGGGTATTTCATTCACGATGGTGGTTCTTTCGAAGAGCGCTGTTTGGAATTGAACCCTGCCGTAGGGATCAATGAAGAGGGAAACCCCGGTGTTCGCACAGCGGGCCACTGGCCGGCGGTTTTCCACCGCCCGCAGGACGGCAAACCGGGCATGCTGTTCCGCCTCTGGGGTACGACCGAACCAGGCATCATTGGTAATATTGACCAGAAGATCGGCCCCCTCTTTTACAAACCGACGCACCAGATCGGGAAAAATGAATTCAAAGCAGATGGATGCGGAAAAGGAAAACGCCTGGCTTCCCGATAGCTGAAAGACCCGCCAGTCTTCACCCGGAGCAAATTCAGCCTGGCCAAAATTTAAACGACCCAGAAAAGGAAAATAGCGCTGAAAAGGCACCCTCTCCCCGAAGGGTACCAATTGAATCTTTGAATATTCTTCGATATTCGGGTTCCTGGGTTTAAACAAAAAGGCGGAGTTGTAAACCCGTCTTTCTCCCCCGGACAAAAATCGGTAATCGGGTGTCCCGGTAAACAGGGGAACTTCCATAGAATCCACCAACGCCCGAAGGTACTCATAATATTTTTTCTTATAACGGATATAATGGGGAACCGCCGTCTCCGGCCAGATGATAAGATCTGGTTTCTGGGATAAGATCTTTTCCGTGTCCTGGCGGTAGATCTCCAGCGAATAGCGAACCGGGAGGCTCCACTTATCCTCGGGGTCAATGTTCCCCTGGATGAGGGCCACCCTTATCCCGGGATCATTGGGGTTCTGCGAGGGAATGACCGCTTTTCCATAACCATAGGGAAAAGCAAACGCAAGGGCCAAAGAGGTTAAGGATATCCAGGGAACTTTCCCTTTTAACAGGCCTTTGAATACCCAAAAGAGCAGGACATTTATCAGGACAACCCAGAAGGATATTCCGAACACCCCGGTGAATTCAGCAAACTGGATGAAGTTCAGATAGAACGTCTGTGTATTGCCCAGATCCTGCCATGGAAAACCCAACTCCCCGATAGACTTCTGGTATTCCAACGTCCCCCACAGAAAAGGGGCCATGACGTAGGACCCCCATTTTAAGTAACGCTGGACCAACTGGAACAGAAGACCAAATATTCCAAAGTAAAGCGAAAGATAAAGCACCCCTATCACCATGGAGATGATGGCTAATATGGGTGTAGCTCCTCGGTTGAAGGCGATCCAAAAAAGGGTACACCCGTTGAAGACCAGGCCGGATAGATAACAAAATCCAAAGGACTCGGCGGGCGATTTGCCTTCTAAAAGAAAGAAAAGAGGAATCAACCCTAGATAAGCCAAAAAACCTGTCTTGAACGGGGGAAAGGCCAAAGCCAGGAGAAATCCCGTCAGCAGGGAAAGCAGCAGGGCCTTGTGCTTTGCTGTATTTATGGAAAGGTCCAATCAAAAACCCCTAGTTATGGAAGCAGCTATTAACCAGAACCGCTTCTTTAGAGCGGTTCATAAGAATAATTTTTATATCAATTATTAAACGCTACTATAAAATGATCTCTCGGTTATCCTGGGCCGATTGATAGATGGATTCGATGAGTCTCATGACTTTCAACCCCTCATCAAGATTGGAGATGGGAACAGTATCATTCCGCAGACATTCCATAAAATGGGTGATCTCCAGTTCAAAGGATTTTTGATAGAGCTCCAGTGGACTCATCTTCATCGTCGGGGATACGGTGACCAGGTTGCCGTGTAGATTTTTGTAAATTTTTAGTGGATTTAAGGTGGCACTGCCCTGATCACCCAGCAGATTTTCAAAGGCCAGGGTGCTCTCCTCAAAGAAGGTCCAGCTCACCTCCAGCAGGATCAGGCCCCCATCCTCCAGTTTTAGCATGGCGACGACGGTGTCTTCCACCTCCCCTATACGAAAATGATTATAGGTATTAGCAAGGACACTGGTCACTTTGGGATTACCCACCAGCCAAAGGCTTAAGTCTAGCATCTGGGTCCCCAGGTCCATCAACACCCCGCCGCCAGCCACCCGGGGGTCGCATAACCATCCCCCCTCATCAAGCCATTTGCCCCGCTTTTTCAGCCAACCCGACCGGATGTAAAACACCCTCCCCAGCTCTCCCCTCTCGATAAATTCCTTCAGTACCGCAGAATCGGGACGAAAGCGATGGTTCATGGCCACCATAACCTTTTTGCCCCGTTTGCGGGCCTCATCGGCCATCTTCTGGGTCTCGTCCGGGTTGCGGGCGACGGGTTTTTCCACCAAGACATGCTTGTCCGCTGAAAGGGCAGCAATGGTCATCGGCATGTGCAGGCTGTTGGGGGTACAGATGTGAACAGCATACATCTCCTCAAGCTTAAGCATCTTCTCTAAGTCCACAAAGAAGCGGGGAATATGAAATTTCTCTGCAATCCAGCCCGCCTTTCGGCTGTCAATGTCGCAGACGGCCACAATCTCAACCCCATCCAACCCCTTGAGAACCGGGATGTGGGCCATCTGGGCGATCCCTCCCACCCCGATGATGCCGATTCTGATTTTCTCTTCCATAATCATTCAACCAATTTGCCAATTCATAGGGATCTATTTTACACGGATTGGATCCTCGAAAACGGTAAGTTTGGACATTTTAATACCCTTCCAACTTATCATAGCTAATGATCTTTCATTAGCTTATTTAATTTTTTGAAATATTTAGTCGGAACGGCACTAATAATCTTCATCAGGATTCTGATTCCGGAAGTCCAGATAACCCTGCAAGATCAAGATGGCAGATATCTGATCGGCTCGCCCCTTTTCCCTGCTGGGCTTTCTGCCCATCTGGTGGAGGGCCCGGTGGGCCTCTTGGGTTGACATTCTTTCGTCCCAGGGAATGACCGGAAGATTCCATCCCTGAATGGTTTGTATGAAGGTCTGCACCTCCTGTGCCCTTTTACCCCGGCGACCATTCAAAGTAAGGGGAAGACCCACCACAACCATCCCTATCCCATATTCGGGGATGATTTTTTTTAACTGGGATAATAAATGGGCTCGATCCTTCACCAGCAAAGTGTCCAATCCCTGGGCTATCGTGCCGGATGGATCACTGACGGCCAAACCCACCCGCTTCCACCCGAAATCAATACCCAGAATTCGGCCTTTGGATTGTGTATGGAAATGCTGCAATTTAAGCTTTACAGCTTTTTCAGGGCTTCTTTGAGCAGTTTCCCAGGTTTGAAATGGGTCTTTCTCCTGGCGGGGACGTAAATGATTTCATTGGTCTTGGGATTACGGGCCTTGGGCTTGGGCTTGGTCTTTTTCACCTCGAACACCCCGAAGTTTCGGATCTCGATCCGGACATCGGGGTCGGCGTTTGACATGATGTCCCGCAGGACCCCAAATACACCGTCTACCACCTTGCCGGTTAACAAAACATTCTCGTTAACCCTAGCCGCTGTCTGAGCCACGACATCTTTCTTGATCACTTTCTTCATCCCGCACCTCCAATTTTACTCGACTTTATTGTACAGGCTTATCCTAAGCCTTACTTACAATTAAGCTTTGTCAAGATAATCAAAATTTATAAATAACAAGCTCCAAATCCCATCCCGACTATTCGGGATTAGATATCAGCAATTTTAATTTGCCAAAGTTTAGCTTATAACTCTGTTTCATACCCCCGAGATCCTTTCCACCACCATCATCCCCTTCACCTTTTCGATTCGTTCCATGATCCTGGTAAGCTGTTTTAGATTGTTTACCTCCACAATCATCGTTCCGCTGGCCAGGGAATCCTCCACCGCTAAATCCATTTTCAGGATGTTTAAGTCCAGCCGGGCGATGGACTCGGTAATGTCGTGCAGCAGGCTCTTGCGGTCCACCGCCACAATCTTCAACCTGGCGTTGAAGCGCTTATCCTTGGCTACGTCCCATTCCACAGGGACGTTCTTGCGGGATCTTTTCATCAGCCGTTCAATATTATAGCAGTCGTGACGATGGATGGTGATACCTTTACCCCGGGTAACGAAGCCCAGGATGGGATCACCGGGAAGGGGCTGGCAGCATTTCGCAAAGGTAAACATTAAATTGTCCAATCCCTGCACCCTTACCCCCCGTTCTTTTCCCTTTAATCCTCGAAAAATCCTGGTCCTTACCGGTGTTTTTTTTGCCCGGTCCAAATCCTTATCGGGTAGAATCTTCCGAATAACAGCGGACAGGGAAACCGATCCGCTGCCCACTGCTGCGTAGAATGGAACCACAGCGTTGAACCCGAAACTGGTGACAATTCCCTCAATTTCTTTGGGGGCTATCTTTAATTTTTTCAATTCTTTTTCGATGATCTCCTGTCCCAGCTTTACGCTCTGTTCAAATTTAGAATCCCGGAACCAGCGTTTGATCCTACTACGGGCCTTTGCAGTATGCACAAATTTTAACCAATCTGCACTGGGTTTTTGACCCGGCGAGGTCAATATTTCCACTGTATCCCCACTGGCCAGGGCGGTTTTCAGGGGTACGATCTTGCCACTCACCTTGGCGGCGATGCAGTGAAGGCCGATTTCCGTATGCACGTCAAAGGCAAAATCAATAGGGGTAGAACCTATTGGCAGTTTGATTAGCTTCCCCTTGGGGGTGAAGACAAAAACCTCCTCGGGGAAAAGGTTAATTTTGAGATCCTCTAAGAATTCCTGGGAATCCGGGGTCTCCTTCTGCCAATCCAAAAGGTGTCTCAGCCACACTATCTGCTCGTCAAGTTCATCTTTAGTACGACCCCCTTCTTTATAATGCCAGTGGGCGGCGATCCCCTCTTCAGCAGTGCCATGCATCTCTTCGGTCCGGATCTGCACTTCCAGGGTATATCCATCCTCTCCGATGACCTTGGTATGCAGGGACTGGTAGAGGTTGGACTTAGGAACGGCGATATAATCAGTGAATTTATCCTGAATGGGGGTGAACAACGTATGCACCACCCCTAATGACCCATAACAATCCTCAAGCCTCTCCACGACGACCCGTAGGGCTAACAGATCGTATATCTCCTCGATGGTTTTTCCCTGGGCTTTCATCTTTTGGTAAATACTATAGAAATGTTTGGCACGACCCCCCACCCTCGCTTTTATATGTGCCTTCTTCAATTCCCGTTTTAAAGGTAGAATTGACCGCCTCAGATTCTTTTCCCGCTGTTCTCGCTTCAGGGCCACCTTGTGGGCGATTTCATCGTAGGCCTTGCGGTCCAGGGTCTTTAAGGACAGATCTTCCAGTTCCCACCTGATCTTGGCAATCCCCAGCCGGTGGGCCAGGGGGGCGTAGATCTCCAGGGTCTCCTTGGCCAACAGGTTTTGCCTCCGTGGGGGCAAGAATTCTACAGTGCGCATGTTATGGAGTCGATCGGCAAATTTGATTATAATAACCCGTATATCCCGCACCATCGAAAATAGCATCTTGCGAAAATTTTCCGCCTGTTCCTCTTCCAGGCTTTCAAACTGCAGTTCGCTGATCTTGGTCACCCCGTCCACCAGTTGAGCGATCTCGGGGCCAAATTCCCGGTCTACGTCCTCAATGGTAATCCCCGTATCCTCCACCACATCGTGAAGGAGTCCGGAGGCCACTGTCACCGGGTCCATCCGCAGGTCGGCCAGAATCTTGGCCACCTCCAGGGGGTGTTCCACGTAAGGGACCCCCGAGGATCGAAGTTGATCCCGGTGGGCCTCTTCGGCAAAATGGAGGGCCCGACGGATCAACTTAGCATCCAGACGACGATTAAACCCCCTCATCCTCCGAATTAAGGATTCTACCCTGGGAAGATAGGAGCTATTAGACGTCTCCATAAAAGAAGTATCTTAATAATTAAACTATTGTATTTTTCAATCATGGGGCTGTTGATCGTATATCGTTTAGTCCCGAAGCTTCGGGAAAGCCCGTATCAAAGCACGGTATTAGGTGTTCGTATCCCGGTCACTTTTTAAAAATGCCAAAAGACAAAAACTATAAGATTTGTTGAAAGCCAGGTAACGAAAGCCGTAAACGATACAGGCCCTGTGGAGTAAGTTTTTACTACTCAACAGGGCGGGCATCCTCACCGATAAACCGGCTACGATTATCGTATGATTGATTTTTACAATAGTTAATTTAATAATTTATCGGTAGGTCACAATAATAAGAAACTTGTAAATTGCCAAAGTTGCCATAAGTTCAAAAATTTCATAAATTTTTATAATTTAGTTTGATCTCTTGGAAGTTACTGCTTTTATCGTCTGATATTTAACGATCTTGTCAGTTTCCGTTAAAATAATTTTTGAAATTTAGTCAATTTTTAAGCTCTTTGAAATTCAAAACGGTGTTTCACTAATCACTTCTTCCTCAAATCTCTCCATGGTTTCGAAGCGGGCATAATCGCGAATGAAGGTTAATTTTACTGTGCCCGTGGGGCCGTTACGGTGCTTGCCGATGATGACCTCGGCTATGCCCTCCTCTACGTGTTCGGCGGGGATTTTTCCCTTGTACATTTCTGACCGATAGATAAACATGACTACATCGGCGTCCTGTTCGATGGCCCCGGAATCCCGGAGGTCGGAGAGCATAGGCCGGCGGTCACCGCCCCGGGACTCCACCGCCCGGGAAAGCTGGGAGACGGCGATTACCGGGATGTCAAGTTCTCGGGCCAAACCCTTCAATGCTCGAGAGATCTTGGCGATGGCCTGCTGCTGGGATTCGGCATCTGATGGGGGCTGCATTAGTTGCAGATAATCCACGATGATAAATCCGACACTGTGCTCAGATTTTAACCTTCTGGCTTTGGCACGAACCTCTAATATCCCCAGATTGGGGGTGTCATCCACGTAGATGGGGGCCTCGGCCAACGATCCTACGCTGAGGCTCAGCTTCTGCCATTCCTCATCCCTGAGGCGGCCGGTGCGCACAGCATGAGAGCTCACCCGGGCCTCCGAACAGAGCAGTCGCATGGCCACCTGGCGACTGGCCATCTCCATAGAAAAGATCCCCACCGGCACCTTGTGCTCAACAGCGGCCTCCCTGGCCATATTCAAGCAGAAAGCCGTTTTGCCCGTAGCCGGCCGGCCAGCGACCACGATGAGGTCGGAAGGCTGAAATCCGGCCGTGTATTGGTCTAATTCGTCAAAGCCGCTGGATACCCCGGTGATCACCCCTTTGCGCCCATGATAACTTTCGATGGTCTCAAAGGTGTCGTGAAGGATGGGATCCAGGGCCATAAACCCCCGCCTATGGCGGGTGTCCGAGAGGCCGAAGATCATCTGTTCGGCCCGGTCCAGAAGATCAAAGGCACTCTCCTGAGCCTCGTACCCCTCGGAGGTGATCTGGGTAGAAACGGTAATCAGCTTCCGGAGGAGGGACTTCTCCAGCACAATCCTGGCATGATATTCTACGTTAGCCGCCGAGGACACCCGCTGCACCAGCTCGGTCAGGTAATAGCTCCCCCCCAGATCGTCCAATTGCTTCCGTTTCTTCAGTTCTTCGGACATGGTGACTAAGTCTACTGCTTCGTTCCTTTCATACAGGCTCACCACCGCCCGAAAGATCTTTCGGTGTCCCTCCCGGTAGAAGGCCGTCTCATCCAAGATCTCGACAACTTTACCAATGGCCTCGCTTTCGATCAACATGGCCCCCAAGACCGCCTGCTCCACCTCTACCGCCTGGGGCGGCACCCTCTCTAAAGTTTCCTCTTTATTCACACTATCCCCCACATTAGATTAAGCTTAAAGCCTATGTTCTGTAACGAAAATCCTTTTCTACCATTGAGACTAACAAAATGACAATAATTCAACAAGGGTATTCCTGATTTTCTCTTTCTTGGAACTGTCTGATATTAGCGCTCGCCTAACGAAAAGTTCAGCCGCGGCGAATAGCTATCGGCTGAAGCGGCTTGTTAGCCGCATTACTTGGTCAATAATGTAGACAAAGCTTTTTTTAACTCTGCTTCATCCTTTAACGCTTGAGAAAGTCTTTCTGAAAGCTCTGCCAAGACAACCCGAACGCTTCCGGCAATTTCAAGACATTCGTCGTCAGTTTTGTCATGAACTCCTTCGCTTAATGCACTGTGCAATAATGAAAGAGGATTGTGTCAGTTAATC
>JADHWK010000005.1 GCA_016783505.1 Candidatus Zhuqueibacterota bacterium
CCATTAATTCTCACATAAAAGAGATTATCAATCAGTCCCAGCCCCGTAATCTCTATCCCCCCATCCAATATATGCTGGCAGGGGGCGGAAAGCGGTTGCGTCCCATCCTCACCCTCATCTCCTGCCGGGCGGTGGGGGGACAGGTTGAAGAGGCCTTAGATGCGGCCTGTGCCATCGAGCTTTTGCACAACTTTACCTTAGTACACGACGACATCATGGACGACGATGATATGAGGAGGGGCCGGCCCACCGTGCATAAAAAATGGGATCAGGGGATTGCTATCCTGGCCGGGGACGGACTGATCGGTCTTGCTTTTCAGTCCCTGCTGCGCACCCGATCACCACAGATTAGCCAGATCCTGAACCTCTTCACCGAAGGGGTGATCGAGGTTTGTGAGGGGCAGGCACTGGATAAAGAATTTGAGGACCGCCCCCGGGTTTCCCTGGATGAGTATTTTAATATGATCAGAAAAAAGACCGGCAAGATGATCGCCCTGTCGGCCCAGGTCGGGGGGCTGATCGGTGGTGGGGGACCAGAGCAGGTTGCCGGGCTGGAAATGTATGGGTCCCTGATCGGTAAGGCCTTTCAGATTCAGGACGACCTTCTGGATATTACCTCATCGGAGGAGGTCATTGGCAAGACCTTCGGCAGCGACATCACCGCCGGCAAGAAGACCTACCTTACCATTAAGGCCCGGGAGATGCTGATGGGTAGGGAACACCCCCTGCTGTCCCCGAACAGGAAAAGGGGATGGGACCGGGCCGATTTACATTCTATCCGTGAATTCTTCGAGGAATTGGGGGTAATTAAGGCGGCCCGACAGGAAGCGGAGGGGTGCATAGTCGCAGCCGACAGGGAGCTACGGGTCTTTGCGGATCCCCGCTCCAGGGAGGAACTGGAGGCCTTCTCCGCCCTTGTCCTGAATCGAAAGCGCTGAGGGGTAAATGGGTCCCGAACAGCAGATTTTGTTGGTGGGATTGGTGGGCGGGGTGGTGGCCCTGGATACCACCGCCGCCTGGCAGATAATGATCTCCCAGCCCATCATCTGTTGTCCCCTGATCGGATTTCTGCTGGGAGACCCCCAGACCGGCCTGATCGTAGGATTGTTGATGGAATTCCTGTGGCTGGCCTTCGTGCCCACCGGGGCCTCATTCTTTCCCGATGGGAACCTGGGTTCGCTGGTGACCGCTGCCTTAGCATCGGTGGGGATTTCAGGGGCTGGTCCCCTATCCCCGATGGGGTTCTTCGTGGTTATGGCCTATGGGATCGCCCTGAGCTACCTGGGGGGAAAGGTGATCGTTTGGAAGCGGAAGTGGAATGGAAAGCGGCTCCACCGATGGGAAGGAATGGGGATTAAGGGAAACTTAAAAAGGTTTTCCCTGTCTTTCAGTCTACGTCTTTTGGAAACCTTTATCATCGGTTTCCTGTTCGCTGGAATAATGTTTTGGTGGGGATGGTGGCTTCTCCCGAAGCTGATCCGGTTAATCCCATCTTCCTTTAACCCCATTTTTTTACCCCTAAAGGCCGCCCTTCTGGGACTGGGGGGGGCAGTGATGCTGAAGCTCTTTTATTCTCGAAGGAAAATGGCTCAACTGGGAGTAGGGTTGGTAGTGGGGATGGTGTTGGCGTTAAGCTTCTAATTGCTTAATATTAACCTAAATCCGGAAATTCAATAATGTTGACCGAAGGTTCGCCGTGGCGAAAAACCACTGAATTATTTATTGTTAATTGCTAATTGTTAAAACCCAGGGTCCAGCAGAAATCAGCAATTAGCAATCATTTCGGTGTCATTCGGTGTTTTCCGAATCAGGGATTAAAATCTTTACGAGAAAAATTTGATGGCTGGCCTGAATCAGTTGACCAGGGGGGATCACTGGCGTCTGTTCTGGAGAAGTTTTTACATCCAAACCGGGTGGAACTTCAAAACCCTGATCGGCAACGGCTTCTGTTTCTGTCTCATTCCCGTAGCTAGGAAGCTGTTCAGGACCCCGGAAGGAAAGAAATCTTTCTTTAACCGCCATTTGGCCTTTTTCAACGCCCATCCATATTTCGCCTCCTATGCATTGGGGGCGGTGCTGCGCCTCGAAGAGGAAGCGGTGGAGGATCCCGGCAGAGTCGGGATGATCGTCCCATTTAAAGAGAAATTGACTGGACCTCTGGGGGCGATAGGGGATCGTATTTTCTGGGAACTCCTGAAGCCCCTGACCGCCCTGGTGGGGGGCTCTTTAATCCTTCTTGACAAAACGGAGGACTATTCCCTCTCCCTGTTGGGGTTGTTTCTTTTTCTGGCCGGTTATAATCTTCCCCATCTCTGGGTGAGGTTTCGGGGGATCAAGAAGGGGTATGTGCTGGGAATAAATGTTCTGGCAGAAATACTGTCACCCAAATACCCCCGGCTGGCCGGGGTGATCGGGACGTTTGCGACAGTAATGGCTGGGCTTTTCATAATCGTGGGGGGACAGTGGTCTCTGGATAGGGGTTGGGTCCAATTTATGGTTTTTATCAGTTCGGGGACGCTGGGTTTGTTCCTTCTAAAAAGGGCCTCTTTTGTCTGGGCGTTGGCTTCCGCTTTCGGGATGACCTTAGTCTGGGGTTGGCTGGGGACGGTGGTGGTTTGATGGTCGAGAGGCGGGTGAACATACGGAACGAGCTGGGTCTTCATGCCCGGCCGGCGGCCCACTTTGTTAAACTGGCAGCCCAATTTCAGGCCGATGTGTTCCTTATCAAGGATGGGCTTAGGGTGAACGGCAAAAGCATTATGGGGGTGATGATGCTGGCTGCTGAGATGGATAGCCAGATTATCATTCAGGCGCAGGGCAGCGATGAAGACCGGGCTTTGGAAGCCTTGGTTAAGCTGGTGGAAGACAAGTTTTACGAACAATAGGGATTACAGGAAAGAATACATCGAAAAATCCTAATAATTGGAGAAATCCCAGTTGCGTCTTACGGTTGTCCCGAAAATTCGGGAAAGCTTCGGGATCGTTTCGTAATTCGTTGAACGGTTATGGAAAACAAAAAAAAGCAAATCAAGAATTTCCATGATTTATATGTCTATCAAAGTAACTACAAAGCAATGCTTGCCGTGTTTAAACATATCCTGCCCAAACTTCCCAAAGAAGAACAATATGATCTTATCCCGAGTATTCGGGACAGAAATATCTTGATGATGCAATGACAGAATCGAACGAAACAATAGTTTCATTGAGTCAGACACGGGATATTTACCCTCACTGTGTTTCAGTTAAGATTTGCAATGAATTGATTGATGTTTATGATAAAGCCAGTCGGCAACTATACAGATTATCGCTTTCCTGGACAAGGTTCAGTGACCGCAAGGATGAAGGCAACCGACAGACGATAGACGAAACGAGCAACGCAACCGAATGACGTATATACGAACTACTTTAATGATACAATATATTTATTAACTCTACAATGAATAGTAACAAAAACCAAGAAGGTAAAACCATTGTTTTACGTGGTGTCCCGGCATCCCCGGGGATCGCCATCGGACCGGTTTTCCGTAAGGAAACCAAGGATCTGGAAATAAGGCCACGGACGGTGACCGACGCCGAAAGCGAGGTCAAGCGATTTATTCAGGCGATAGAGAAGACCAAACGGGATGTGGAGCAGACCAGGCAGTCGGCCCGGAAGAAGCTGGGGGAGGAGGAGGCCAGGATCTTTGACGCCCATCTTATGTTGCTGGAGGACATCATCGTCATCGAAGAGACGACCAAACACATCCTGAAGGAGAAAAAGAACGCAGATTTCATTATCCTGGAGATGATGAACCGTATTGTTGACTCCATGCGCGAGCAGGAAGGGGGCTATCTTAATCAGAGGGTGGCCGATATCCAAGATGTGAGCCAGCGGATAATCCGCAATCTCCGCAAAGAGAAGCGGTTCTGGTTCGAGGAGATCCAGGCACCGACCATCGTGGTGGCCCCGGACCTAACCCCTTCTGAGGCCATTCATTTGAGCCCGGAAAAGGTGCTGGGCTTTGCCACCGACCTGGGGGGACGGACCTCACACTATGCTATCCTGGCGAGATCTTTGGGGGTGCCGCTGGTGGTGGGTCTGGGGAAAATCTGGGGTCAGGTGGAAACGGGTGATACCCTGATCGTCAACGGGAACAGCGGCAAGGTTATCCTTCGTCCTACCCGGGAACAGCTTGAAGAATATCGGCTTAAGAGAAAGCGATATTTACAATTCGAAGAGAGCCTTTTAAATCTGAAGGATCTTCCCGCCCGCACCCTTGATGGTCACCAAGTAATCCTCTCGGCCAATATCGAACTGGCGGCTGAAGTGGACATCATGAAGAAGCACGGCGCCCAGGGGATCGGTCTTTTTCGGACGGAATACCTTTACCTCAGGGAAAATCGGTTCCCGTCCGAAGAGGAACAATATCAGGAATACCGGGGGGTGGCCGAGGCGATCTATCCTGACCCGGTGATCTTTCGCACCTTCGATCTGGGTGGGGACAAGATGTCGGCTGATTTGGACCACCATAAGGAGATGAACCCCTTCCTGGGCTACCGGGCTATCAGGGCTTGCCTCGATCAGCCGGATCTGTTCAAACCCCAACTGCGGGCCATCTTAAGGGCTAGTTCACGGAGAAACGTCAAGGTGATGTTCCCGTTCATCTCCGGATTGGAGGAACTGAGGGCGGCCAAGGGCGTTTTGGAAGGGGTCAAAAGTGAGCTTTTGGAGGAAGGTGTCTCTATTGACCGAGAGCTTGAGGTGGGCATCATGGTGGAGACCCCCTCGGCGGTGGTGATGGCCGATCTTTTGGCCACCGAGGTGGATTTCTTCAGCATTGGCACCAACGATCTGACCCAGTTCACCCTGGCCGTGGATCGGGGCAATGAAAGGGTCTCCCATCTCTATAATGCCCTCCATCCGGCCGTCCTGAGTATGATCAAAGGAACGGTTGACGCCGGGAAAAAGGCGGGTATCTGGGTGGGGATGTGCGGGGAGATGGCGGGTGATCCCCTGGCCGTTCTTATCCTGCTGGGTTTAGGGCTTCAGGAGTTCAGCGTAAGCCCGATGGTGCTCCCCGAGGTTAAAAAAATCATTCGGTCCATTACGCATAAGGAGTCCCGGCAGATCGCCGAAGAGTCCCTGAAGATGCATACCACCGATGAATTGCAGGGATATATTGAAGGTGTAATGAAGAGGAAATTCGCTGATCTGCCCATTTGGTTTAAATAATTAAAGTAGAATGATAAAAATTGATTCCCAAGATGTGAGAAAATATGATCCCTCAGACATGCTGGGGCTGATCTTGAACTTTCCCGATCAGATTGAAGAGGCTGTCGCTATTGGGGAGGGTATTCAAACGGATCCGCACCCGGAGGGGCTTCAGCACCTTGTAATCTGCGGCATGGGGGGGTCGGCCATCGGGGGGGATCTGTTACGAACCTATCTGTCCCGGGAAATATCCCTTCCCATCTTAGTGAATCGGCACTACACCCTGCCTAGATTTGTCGGTCCTAATTCTTTGGTCATTGTGTCCAGTTATTCGGGTAACACCGAGGAGGCCCTGGCCTCCTTTCAGGAAGCTAGGGTTAGAAAGGCGCATGTAGTCTGCCTGACCAGTGGGGGGAGACTTAAGGGATGGGCCCGAGAAGAAGGTTTCCCCGTGATCCAAATTCCGGGAGGATACCCCCCTCGGGCGGCTCTGGGTTTTTCTTTTTTTCCCGTTCTCATCCTTTTAATAAAAACAGGATTGGTTAAGAGACGTTCCCAGGATTTCCAAGAAGTTATCACTTTGCTTCGAAAAAAAAGCCGACTCTATCATCCGGATAAGAACGAAGGGAATCTGGCAAAGCAGCTGGCCGGGGAGCTTAAAGGCCGGTTTGCCTTAATCTACGCCTCACCCCCCACCGAGGCGGTGGCGATGCGATGGAAGGGGCAGTTTTCCGAGAACAGCAAGCTCTTGGCCGGTGTAAATCTTTTTCCTGAACTCAACCATAATGAAATCGTAGGCTTTAGGCCAAAGCCCGCCGGGCCCATCAGGGTGATTTTCCTGAAGGACAGCGGGGATCACTCCCGAATTAAAGCCCGGATGGACATTACTAAGGCCATCATTGAGGAAAGCGGGGCCAGGGTTTTGGAGGTCCATTCGGAGGGAAAGTCCCTGTTGGCCCGGTTGTTCTCATTGATCTATCTGGGGGATTTCGTCTCCCTGTATCTTGCCGTGTTGAACAAGGTGGACCCGACGCCGGTTAAAAATATTGACTTTCTAAAATCTGAATTGGCGAAAATCCCGGGATCCTTTAGAATGGCAACAGTTCAGCCACAAAGACACGAAGACACCAAGATTATAGAGTAATTCTTTTAATACACCAACACAGTTTTATCCCAGAGCCAGAAAACTCTTATTAAGACTGTTCTTTAATTCCCTTATAATAGAACTTAGCCCCTGCGGGGCAACTGGAAGAATGGATGGGTAAACTCAACCTTTTCCTGCAGTTCTTGCCTGCCAACCCAGGATACAACCTTCCAATCTTCCAACCTTCCAGCATTCCCCTACAGGTCTTACCTGCCCCTAGGCGGGTCTCCGACCGGCCAGGGGGACAATATTCAAGTAATATTTAAATAAAACTAATATTTTTAATGAGTTCTTAGAAAATCCGAGATGTGGAGTTACCCCGCCGTTGGCGGGTCTAAATAACAAGTCTTCCGATAAATTGAAAAATAATAAAGAATCCGTAGAATGAAAGCTATCATCCCAGTAGCCGGGATGGGCACCAGGCTTCGTCCCCATACCCATACCCTGCCCAAGGTGTTGCTGAATGTGGCCGGAAAACCCATTCTGGGTCATATTCTCGACACCGTAGTTGATGCAGGCATAAGCCAGGTCCTCCTCGTGGTGGGTCATCTTGGGGATATGATCCAGGACTGGGTGCGAAGTCATTATGACCTGGATTTGAAGTTTGTGGAACAGAAGGAACCCCTGGGTTTAGGCCATGCGGTGGGATTGGGATTGGACCGGGAAGATAACGGGGTCTTGATAATCCTGGGTGATACTATTTTAGAGTTGGATATGGTTGATTTTTTGGGATCATCCTGTTCTTGTTTGGGGGTGAAAGCGGTAAAGAACCCACGGCGCTTCGGTGTGGTCGAGGAGGAGAAAGGCTTGGTGGTTCGCTTGGTTGAGAAACCAGAGCATCCCCCCTCCAACCTGGCCATTGCTGGAATATACTATCTTAAAAGTGGGGGAGACCTCTGGAAATGCGTCCAAGAAATGATGGCCGAAGGTCGGAAGACCGGGGGGGAATATCAACTTACGGATGCCCTGCAGCTTATGGTGGATCGGGGGGAAAAACTAAAAGCCTATCCCATTGATGGCTGGTATGATTGCGGCAAACCAGAGACCTTGTTGGCCACCAACCGCCATCTGTTGGATAAACGGGGAAATCGAAGGGGAAAGGCCCATTCGTATGGTAAGAATGCACTGGTTATCCCCCCCGTTTCCATCGGGGATGGGGTTAAGATTGAACATTCCTTGGTCGGTCCTTACGTGACCTTAGCCGACGGGGCTTCGGTAGGGAATTCCATCGTCACCAACTCTATCATTGGGGAGAAGGCCGTTGTGGAACGGTCCCTACTTGCCGGTTCCCTGATAGCCGATAATGCCCTGGTGCGGGGGGCCTTCCGCAAGTTGAATGTGGGGGATTCCTCGGCCGTAGATTTCGAATAAAGGAAAAATCTGCCAAAGCCTGGCTGGAATTTAAGGGAATTGAAGAACGGGTTCACTCCGTCTCCAGATTATTGACCTTGGGGGAAAAGAACCTTTCTGTGCTGATTGAAAAGGCTCGGGTTTTAGATCGTTATTATATTCCCACCCGTTATGCCAACAGCTTTGATGTAGGGGCGCCAGCCGATTACTTCGACAAAAAAACAGCCAAAGAGGCTATTCATTATGCTGAGGACATCATTGCCTTCGTTGAAAAAGAACTGGTCTGAATGCTCCACTTTCGAGATCCTTATCCAATTCGTCAAAAAGGTGAAAGAAAAACCCCTGGCTTTAATCCTCTTTGGCTCCTGGGCTACCAATAATTATTTTCCCTCCAGTGACATTGATGTCTTAGTGCTTTATGAAAAGAAGAAGGACCTGCTGGCGAATGGTCTGGAACTGAGGAGGTTGGATCCTTCCGGTGCGGTAGAGCCCTTCGTCTATGGAAAAGATCAGCTTAAGAAGATGATTGCCGATTTAAACCCTTTCATATTGAACGTCTTAATGGACGGGATTGTTTTGTACGAATCCATAGATTCTAATCTTAAAGAAATTGAGAGGACCTTCTCAGAGATTCTCCAAAAATTCTCTGTTGTAAGGGAACATACCTGTTGGAAGATTAGAGATCTGAAGAGATGGAGTAAAGAGAGAATATAGTTGTTTGTTAATCAGCAATATTGAAAGAAAGGTGGGACAATGGTGGAACATTTTTTTTCTTCCGAGTCGGTAACCGAGGGTCATCCTGACAAGATTGCTGACCAGATTTCGGATGCCGTGTTGGACGAGGTGATCGCTCAGGATCCCTACGGTCGGGTGGCCTGTGAGACGTTGGTGACCACCGGGCTGACCCTGGTGGCCGGGGAGATTACTACCGATTGCTATGTGGACATCCCAGGGTTGGTCCGGGATACGGTTAAAAAGATCGGGTATACGGATGCCCGGTTTGGTTTCGACTACGAGACCATCGCCGTCCTCACCTCAATAGACCAACAGTCCCCCGACATCGCCCTGGGGGTGGATAAGGGGGGAGCCGGGGATCAGGGGATGATGTTCGGGTTTGCCACCGAAGAGACTCCGGAGCTGATGCCCATGCCCATTAGCCTGGCCCACAAACTGGCTCATAGGCTGGCGGAGGTGCGAAAGAAGGGTATCCTGCCCCACCTGAGGCCTGATGGTAAGACCCAGGTCACCGTTAAATATCATGATGAGAACCCGGCCAGCGTGCAGTCGGTGGTGGTGGCCGCACAGCATAATGAGGGGGTGAAGATCGAAGATTTGCGTCACGACATTATCGAGCATGTTGTCAAAGAGATCATACCCGAAGAACTCATTAACAAGGAGAATATTAGTTACCTTATTAATCCTACTGGCCGTTTTGTCGTCGGGGGTCCTCAGGGGGACGCTGGTCTGACCGGTCGCAAGATCATCGTGGATACCTACGGGGGCTATGGTAGCCACGGGGGAGGGTGTTTTTCGGGGAAAGACCCTACCAAAGTGGACCGCAGCGCCTCTTACATGGCCCGTTATGTTGCCAAGAACATCGTCGCCGCCAAGCTGGCCCGTCGTTGTGAAATCCAGATGGCCTATGCCATCGGAAAGCCGGAGCCGGTTTCCGTGATGGTTAATACAGAGGGAACCGGGGTTATGTCCGACGAGGAATTACTGAAATTGGTAAAGAAAACGTTTGACCTGACCCCTGCGGGTATCATTGATAAACTGGATCTGTTACGTCCGATTTATAAGAAAACGGCCGTTTACGGGCACTTCGGTCGTTCCGATAAAGATTTCACCTGGGAAAAGGTGGACATGGTGGATAAGCTTAGCTGACAAAAAGATTGGGTCGTTAGGCCAGTTGGTTAAAAGGTAATTGAACTCAGACTCGGAATTTCATTATTAGTTAATTGCTGATTGTTATGAAAAAAGAATTTTTAAAACTGGAAGATATAACAGCTTACCAAATTCCTTCTGGTCTTGGCGATTAAAAATCAATACCTTAATAAAAATCACTGGTAACTTTAAGGATCTGAAAGTTTAGCAATCAGCAATTAAGAATCAACAATAAATCTTGGTTTTCTCAAGGATTTTAGCACGTTGCACCAATTTCACAAATAAACTTTTCGAATCCAGATTGAACTTTCACTGTAAATATTTTCCATAATAGGGTAAGAAAGAGGGGATTTTTGGACTATCAAGTTAAGGACATTGAGCTAGCTGAGGGGGGGAGAAGGAAAATTGAATGGGCCGAGTCCCGCATGCCGGTGCTCATGTCTCTGCGGGAAGAACATCGGGGGAAGAAGTCCTTTCGGGGGGCTCGCATCTCGGGCTGTCTGCACGTTACCAAGGAGACGGCCGTCCTGGTGAGGACCCTTCAGGCCGCCGGGGCGGAGCTGGGCTGGTCCGGCTGCAACCCCCTGTCCACCCAGGACGACATCGCTGCTGCCCTGGCGGCAGAGGGGGTACCAATCTATGCCTGGCAGGGGATGAACACCGATGAATTTTACGTTTGCATAGACGATGCTTTAGGGATTAAACCGACCCTGACCCTGGATGACGGGGCCGACCTCATCTTTAGCATCCATGACCGGCATAACGACCTTTTGAAAGGCGTCAATGGGGGCACGGAGGAGACGACCACCGGGGTTCACCGCCTCCGGGCCATGGCCAAGGCCGGGGCCCTCCGCTATCCCATCATCGCCGTCAACGATGCGGAGACGAAATGGGATTTTGATAACGTCTACGGCACCGGCCAATCCTCCCTCGACGGCATCCTGCGGGCCACCGGTGTGCTTCTGGCGGGAAAGAATTTCGTGATCGCCGGTTACGGTCACTGCGGCCGCGGGGTGGCCATGCGGGCCAAGGGCATGGGATGCAACGTCATAATCACCGAGGTAAGCCCAACAGCGGCCCTGAGGGCTTCTTTGGACGGGATGAGGGTGATGAGTATGGATGAAGCGGCCCCCATCGGGGACATCTTCATCACCGCCACCGGCATGAAGGACGTGGTGGTAAAGGGGCATTTTGAGGCCATGAAGGAGGGGGCCGTGGTCTGCAATACCGGCCATTATGACTGTGAGTTGAATCTGGTTGACCTCAAATGCTTGACGGAGTCTGTCAGGGAGATACGCCCCAATAACGAGGAGTATACCCTTAAGAACGGCAGGCATATCTACGTTCTGGCCCAGGGGCGGCTGGTCAACTTAGCCGCCGCCGAGGGTCACCCCTCCGAGGTCATGGATATGTCCTTCGCCAACCAATTTCTGGCCCTCTTACGGCTCCATCGGGAGGGAGACGGCCTCAAGCCCGGTGTCTACACCATTGACCCGAAACAGGACAAACAGATCGCCCGGCTGAAACTTAAAACCATGGGAATTAATATTGATACCCTCACCCCGGAGCAGGAGAAATATAGATCCGACTGGCGGGAGGGAACCTAACTTCCTTAAATGTGAAGTGTGAAGTTCGAAGTGAGAAGTGTAAAAATTACTGTCACTTAAAAAAAATATAACTTCGCACTCCGCATCTTAGCTCACTTCACACTTGTTTGGGATAATACGAGCATTTTCCCTGTTCATTAATGCTGGACACTCCCCATCCAGCATTAATTTTTTACAATAGTGATGGGGGTCACGGTAAGTTAGGCGGTTTTGGGGTTATATTAAACATCGAGGAATTTTTAAGGGTTCACTTCAACAAAATTAGTCGTCAGGCAATTGCCTGACGACTAATAGGTTGGTTTGTCAGGATAGGAATCAATTCCTATCCTAATCTTTATGAAGTAATCCCGATAAATCGGGATGGGGTGTTTTGTCCAATCTAATTTATCAGTCGGGAGCCTGACCGATTGGATTTCTAAAGAGAAGTTTAAGATGGTAATTGATTGCCATCCGATTGAAAAGACAACCACTATTAGTTTGAACTAACATCCGAAATAAAACGGATTTATGTTCTTTGGGCAGGTGTCCGACTGAGGTGTCATGAGTTTTTAATTTACCGGCAACCGTTATAGATATAGTTGATTTATTGCCATTCCTGCCTCGCAAAAAGGGTCATTCCTGTCCCGCATCAAGTGCGGGATAAACTTCAGCAGGAATCCAAAACAAAGAAGAAAATGGATTCCTCCCGACAGGCCGTGACGGGAATGGCAGGCATGCAGATACTTTTTAAAATAGGCTCCGTTATGAAAAAGACAATCAGAAATATGGCCTTGTTTTTCACTGGAATCATTGGTCTTATTCTTTTGTATTCTTGTACACCCAAAGCCCCGCAAGCTCCCAAATGGGAGACCAGCTATACCCTTTCCTTAGGCGGTAGGCTTTACAAAATGTCCGAGATCATTGATAATACCAATATCATTGATTCTACCTATAATGATGACATCCGCCTCCTCACCTTTCTCTTTGATCAGGAAATTGAGCCCTTTGAACTGGAGGAGAATTTTAACCTCGAGGATGTAGTGATTTCTTACAACTTTGGGATGGATGAGATATCCATCGAAACGCCAGGATCTATTAGGATGCCTTACCTTCCATCACCGGTTTACCCCCCGCAATACACCTTTCCCTATACAGGAGTTGTAGATAGTCAAATGATTATAGATACCCTTTTTAATTTAAGTCCCCTTGAACGAGTTAATAAATTAGTCGTTACGAACGGGTATATTGATTTTCAGATAGATAATAATTTAAGTTTTTCTCTTAGTAGCGACTCTATTGATTCTTTAAAATATAAGATCATATTAATAGAAACCACCAATGGACAACTTATAGATTCTGTCATTTTTGATGAAATTGATCCCGATAATTCTGCTTTAGTGAGGATGGATCTGGCGGGGGATACCCTTTATCACCAGATGGCCTTTAAAATTATGGGAGGAACAGAAGGATCTAAGGGGCAGATTATGACTATTCCGGGCTTGGAATATTATACCTTGTCAATAGAATTTTCCCCCCAGTTTACCTCGGACTGGGCCGAGATGAGACCGCCCCCCATGTCGTTTTCCCAGCGCACCAGTCTAGACATTCAAGAAGCTGGAGAAATAGAAATACAATCCATAGATACGTGTAAAGTTGACTCGGGGTTGGTGATCATTACGGTGGAGAATAATATGAACTTGGAAGCGGAGTTGTTATTGACTTTCCCTGAGATTTATGTTGATAGTATAACTTGGTCAGTTAAGATGGACACTATTATAATGGCACCCAAAGAAACTGTGATTGATAGTGTTAATCTCAACAACCATTTCATGACACCTACTAATGGAAGGTTATTAAGCTTCCTTGTGGATGGAACCACCCAGGAGCTGCCCCCGGACAGTTTTGTTGTAGTAACCAATACGGATTCCATCAATATTGAGGTAAGGATTAAAGTTCTGATCTTCGAATGGGTCACCGGTGTTCTGGACCGCACCGAGATAGAGATTCCCTCCACCGCCCAAGGGTTCGAGGTCTTTCCCGAGGAGCTGGAGAACATTGAACTGGGAAAGGTCTATCTTCAACTGGCATTGGATAATACCATAGAGCGGATACCCATGGAGTTGGGCTTTACAGTACAGGCCTTCCGAACCGGGGGAGACACGGCCCAGGTGGAGGTCAACAAGACGATCACAGGGGATGACACCCTCAGTGTCCCCAACGCCGAGGTCCTGATCAATGTACTTCCGGACTCGGTAAAGATCATCAACGGTCAAGCCTACATCGGCAATGGGTTGATCCGGGGCACGATTTATGTGGGGAACTCCATGACGGGAACCATGTCCGTCATCGCCCCCTTCATCTTTAAGATGGGTCCCTCCGAACTTCCCATTGAGCCCCCCACCAAGGTGTCCAAACTGGGGGAGATGGTGGAGTCCTTAAGCATTACCGGAAGGGTGGAAAACCGGATCCCCATAGGGGGGAAGATCTATGTGCTCTTCAGTGAGAACGAAAGCTTTCTGAAGGATACGGTAGTTGTTGATTCGGTAGATACCCTTATGACCATCACCCTGCCCATGCCTATAATAGGTCCCGACAGCTTAACACAAACAGCCAGCGTTGATACATCCATAGAGTTGACCCCCGAAGAATTTGCCCGCTTTCAAGAGCAGGACAATTACATTAAACAGATCATCGCCCTGGAAGGCACTGTTATCCGGGATTCCGTGACGGGAGTCCCCATAGATACGGTGATGGTAAAGGTCCAGAGCAGCGACTACCTGGCAGCTTATCTGACGGCCCGGGTGACGGTTAAATACGATTTCTGATTTTATGAAGACGAAGAGATTCCTGACCATTCAATTTATTTTAATCCTTCTTTACCCCGCAGGTTCTTTAGCTTATCTGGGTTTAAGCGGAAGGGCAATCGGCCTGGCGGGAAGCTACATCGCCATGGCCCGGGGTGCCGATGCCCCTCGCTGGAACCCGGCCAACCTGGGCCTTTCCGATAATCCCGAGTATAGCTATAAATTCCTATCGTTTGGACTATATCTTGGAAACAACTCATTTTCCACTTCGCTATATAACTCATATTTTACTACTGGGGATTCGTTGACGTACCAGGACAAGCTTGACATTATGGATAATATCAGTAAGGATGGTTTGATCCTCAACCTAAATACCCGCCTAGACATTTTTAATTTTTCGGCGGGACGGTTTGCCTTTTCACTGAGCGGGGTTGAGGCGTTCAAATTATCTTTTGCCAAAGAATATTTAAGCATTGCCCTTCTGGGAAACGTGCCGGAGCGGGACTATCGCTTTGAGACCACCGGCGGGGCGGGCTGGACCGGGCTTCAGGCCACCTTCTCCTACGCCTGGCCGCTAAGACTGCGGCTTTTCCGGGAATTTGCGGTAGGGGGGAACTTAAGCTATTTTCGGGGATTCTATTACGCTGATGCCATGGATACTAAGGGCCATTTTATTGTGCTTCCTGACTCATCCATCTTTAATACCGAGGTGAATCTTTACACAGCAACCGGTGGAGATGGGATTTCGGTAGATCTAGGGATGGCTGGTGTGGTTAATGACCGCTGGGCGGTGGGACTTGTCCTCTTTAATGTTTTTGGTAGGGTGATCTGGGATAGTAACGTCCGAAAAATTGAGGAAGTTGTCTTTTTGAATACTAATCTTGCCAGGCCGCTGGAGGACATATACGGTCTGGAAGAATCCTCAAGGAAGATTTCATATACCACCTCCAAGTTCCCGGTTCTGTTACGGGCCGGAGTCAGGTATGTGGCTTCTGAGACCACGGTTATCGCTGGAGACATTGAGGAGGGGTTTTCCACCCTGCCCGGAGTCACCTACATCCCCCGGTTCTCGTGCGGGGTGGACTACCAGTGGCAGTCCTGGCTTCCCCTGCGGGTAGGGGGATCTATCGGTGGATTGGAGGGATTTGAATTAGCTTTTGGCTTTGGGCTGAAGCTGCCCCGTTTTGTCTTCGATTTCGGCATCGCCGGGATTGGGGGGGTGGGCAACGGAGCCCAGGGGATCAAATTGGGAATAGATCTGGTGAGTTCAATGTAAATATCTATCCCAAAGCTACCGGTGGATGTTGCCCTACGGGCGGGTCATCCGCCGGAATCAAAACCCTGCTCCAAATGGTCATTGCCTACCCCCAAGTTATGTCGGGAAAGACAGCTTCCCCGACAAGCCGAGTTTAGGGTATTAAAAAAAGATAAGTGGGGGATGTATTAAGATGAAGAGGTTAATCGTAATCGCCATCGTTTCTTTGGCCAGTATCTTCCTGTTATTATCTATTTTATTTGGCCAAAAGGAAAAGCAGGTTGTATCAGCAGACCAACTAAAAATTGTAGCTATGAACAAATTAAGTAATATTCCTCTCCGTGCGAAGTTATTTGATTTAGAAAATTGGGCTTCTGAAGAAAGTGAAGGTAGATTTAAAGAAAAACTGATTGTAAAAACCAGTACAGATAATCAAAGCAAATGTATTCATACAGATGATGGAATCTATAATTTACGATGGTCGCCTGACGGCAAGAAACTGGCGTTTTGCAGTCGAAACCGACAAAGCAGATTATATGGCTTATATATATACGATGCCGAAAAAAAGGATCTGTCAGAGATTATTCTGAAAGATGTTGGTTTTGTATTCGGTTCTTGGTCCCCGGATGGCAAAAAAATAGTCTATCGACAAGGTTCACACATAAGTGAGTTTAAAATATTTATCTGCAATTATGATGGTTCGGACGAAAAATTTCTTACCGAAGGCTATAATCCTGTTTGGTCTCCCTCCGGGAAATACATTGCTTTTGTTAAACCTAGTTCCATAACACTGCCTTATCGTAGCTGGGAGGACCGCATTTGGATAATCAGACCGGATGGAACAGGTAAGAAACGGTTAGAGGGACCGAAAGGGCAAACGGAGCTTATCTGGTCACCGACTGATGATATATTGATTTGTGGATATTCTGGTCTCTATAATCTAAATCAAGATAGATATTATAAGTTTGATATACCGGGTGATGATTTTGCCTGGTCTCCTGATGGGAGCAAGATAATTTTTGAAGTTCCCGAATTAGCTGACGTTCAAGAGGGAGTGTTATCGGATATTGATTTATGGATAATGAATTCCGACGGCAGCGGTCTTCATAATTTAACATACAGTGATGGCATCTACGAATCAAATCCACAGTTTGTTTCTAATAATGAAATAGTGGCTATCGTAGGTGGTAAATTGACATTAATTAAACTCGGAATGAAATAAAAATTGGGGGGATAAAATAAGTAATAAATAATTTTCAAAGCTCCCGGCGGATGTTGTCATCCGCCGGCATTTAATTCCCTGCTCTCGATGGTCATTGCCTACCCCCCCAGTTTTGTCGGGGAAGACAACTTCCCCGACGAGCTAAGGCTGATGGGTTTAATAAAGTGAGGAAGAGAATTTCGGGGAGATAATTTGTGTAGCCACACCAGCAAGGGTGTTTATTTAATTCAAAAGGCGGTAGGGTAAAATCCTTTCCGCCTTTCTTAGTTGTCGTAAGAAGAAATATTCTTTCCTATCTTAGATTCGTGTATTTCCTGTTTATTTCCTGACCTTTGCGAGAAGAATCCCGCCCCCGACCCCGAAGAGGATGTTCCCCAGCCAGGCTGACAGCAGGGGGGGGAGGGTGCCGCTGTAAGCCAGAGCCCGACCCACCTGAACCGCACCGAAGAACAGGAAGATGATGAAGATACCCAGCCCAAAGCTCAGGATCGTTCCCCCCCGGTGGCGGTGGGCGGCGATGGGGGCTCCGATCAGGACAATGATAAAGCTGGCCAGCGGAAAGGAGATTTTGAGATAGAGGTCCACCAGCCAGCGGTCTACCTTGCTGCCGGCCTGGCGCAGCCTGAGAATAAATTTCTTCAGATCTAAGTATCCCATCTCCTCAGGCTTGGTCTGCACCTTGGCCAGGTCCTGGGGACCGAAGGTGAACCCCATTCCCCGGTATTGCCGGAATCTGGTGATGGATTCGCCAGCCCGGGTAAATTCCCTCATGATGCCGTCCTTTAAGATCCAGCCATCCTTAGTCCATATCATACGGGCGGCGTCCACTCTGCGGGTGACCAGGTTGTGCTGCACCCGTTGCAGACTGATCCCGTGGGCTATATTTTGTCCACCATCGAAATAACCGATGTGGAAGATATCGCCCCCAGTCCCTTGAAAGTAGATGTTCCCCCGGCGGGAGCTGAGCTTTTTGGAAACCTTTTCCACATAATGACGCTTAAGGTTTAGCCTCGCCTTATTCCCCGCCGGGACGGCTATCTCGGCAAAGAAGAGGGCAAAGCCACTGATCAGCAGGGAAAGGACGAGCAGGGGGAGGAAGATACGGTAGAGGCTTATCCCCCCCGCTTTCATAGCGGTGATCTCGTTGTGGTTGGCCAGCCGTCCCACCAGGAACAGGGTGGTCAGCAGGACAGCCATGGGGATTATAAGGATTAGGATGTAGGGGATGTAATAAAGATAGTAAAGACCCACAATATTAAGGGGGACCTTATTGTCCAGGAAACGGCGGAGGTTCTCAATGAAATCAACCATCAAATAAATAATAATAAAGGCGAAGATTGTTAACATCAAGGTGGTTACAAACTGGTGGATCAGGTATTTATCTACTAATTTCATTTTTGCTCATATTTTTGTAGTAGGGCAAAAGTGGGCTTAAAAAACCATCATCTTTTTTAGCCTTCGGTCAGGCGTCAGTCAGGTGGGCCTGTTGCAGAACTACCGCATAGGAATAAATTCCTATGCTAACTCTAAGAAAGTATGTTGAAATATACTGTAATCAGTCCCGAAGTTTCGGGACTTTCTTTGAGATAGCGTGATAATTTATTATCATGCAAAGGGAAAATCAGCAATTTCAGGGTTGTACCACAGACCCAGGTGCCTGACCCGACTGATTTGGAGTTTTTTAAAACCTTTTTATCCCTTTTGAATTCCCCACCCGAAACGGTCCCTAACAGGGGAGTTCACTTGTTTACTTTTTTCTTTTTCAACAGGGGTCTTCCCAGAGAAGTTCGCAGGAAAAGATAAAGCCCCAGGACCCCGACTAAGACATTGGGAGCCCACATGGCCCAGAAGGGGCTGAGTCGGTTGCGGTCGGCCAGGTCCTCCCCAGCACCCAGGGCAATCCAGTAGATGAGGAAGAAGAGGATGCTTAAACCCCCGCTTACTCCCATGCCCGACCGGCGCACCCGCACCCCCAAGGGGGCACCTATCAACACGAAAATTAAACAGGCAAAGGGAATGGAATATTTTTTGTGAACTTCCACCATAAGCATATTGATCCGACGACGGTTCTTCTGGGGATCTTTTTTTAAGGCCCCTACCTTTTTAAGCAGCATCCTGGCGCTCTGTTCTCGATCACCCCGGTAGGAACTTTCCCGGCGCTTAAGGAGCATGCCAGGGACCTGAATGCGGATGGCGGTGCGGCCAAACCTGGTCTTCTGATAACTCCTTTTGTTCTTTTTGTTAATGCGATGGATTTCCCCGTACTCTAAGGTAAAGATAAAAACCCCATCGGTCTTTGAAAAAACCAACGACCCCTCTTCGGCCGTTAAGGTGGTTTGGGTTTTAGGATCGCTCTCATCGTAGATGGTAACATCCCAGAGCCGGGAGCTTTTGGGGTCAACCTTCTTGGCCAAGAGTACATAATTGGGAATGTCCAGTACAAAAACACCGGGCTCGATGGATAGGGTGGGCTTTTTGCGTCTGATGTCGGCCCCCAACAGCCGGGCCCGATGGTTGAAATTAGGCAGGACCGAGTTGTTAAAACCCACCACCAGCCCCGTCACAATAAGGGCGGCGGCGAAAGGGGCCACCGTCAGCCGGAAGAGGCTGATGCCACTGGCCTTGAAAGCGGTGATTTCGCCTTCGGATGCCAGCCTGCCGAAGGCCATCAACGTGGCCACTAAGACAGCCATGGGAATGGCCAGGGCCAAAATCCAGGCTAAGTTTAAAAAAAAGTATTCGGCGATCACCGAGGGATTCAACCCCTTTCCGATGATCTTACCCAGTATCTGAAAGGCGAAGTTCAGTATGAAGATGAGGCTGATGATGACAAGGCCGTAGAAAAAGGGGGCGATGTGTTCCTTAAGAATGTAACGGTCAAGAAGCATGCCTGACCCCAAAGAATTTCTAATAATTTGGGAACGAAAATTTAATATAACGATTTAATATAACAATTCAAAATTAATTTGCAAGGATTTTTTGGATTTTTTTCTTGCTATTTCATTTTTTATTTATTATCTTATTTATGCACAAACCACATATAAGAAGGAGTGCCTATTCGAGGGAACTTGTTAACAGTTTGGCCCCCCTAAAGGGTGGCTACTGTTTGAATGGAATTTGGAACTTCAGTGTGTAATTTAAGAAAAAGGAACAGATCGAAACCGGCGGTGGGCGTTGGCCTTGTCTTTTCGATCTTTTTTTTGTTAACCTTCGGCATTCCTTCCCCGGCTTCCCCGATGGTGGGATTGAAATACACCCCCCCCAATGAGGTTATTATCTCTCCCTTTCTACCCCATCCTTACCCCGGATTTAGCCCCAACGGCGATGTCCCCCTCTTTCAAAACAACCTTTCCAATCTCAAACATTCGGTAGAGATTGACTCATTAGGGGGGTGCATAACCTGCCGGGAGATGCTGTTTGGGGAGGATTTTCGTCTCCCCATGTTTTACCGTTTTGAGGATTATCTGAGCCTGAAAACTCGGGCTGATATTCAGGAAAAATGGCGGCAGGAGACCCTGGTCGGTCTGAAGGAAACCGGGGATACTGGGGGTGGGGGGGGCATCAAGATTGACATCCCCTTCAAGATTAAGAGCCGCGCCTTCCAGCGGGTTTTCGGCGGCTCCCGGGTGGGCCTCAGGGTGTCCGGAAATATCAATATCAACGGGGGCCTGAGGCGCGACAAACGGAGTGAGGTAATCACCGCTACCAACCGTCAGTCTAACTATAACTTCAAGATTGACCAGACCCAGCAGTTCACCATTGAGGGAAAGGTAGGGGACAAGGTCTCCGTGTTCGTGGATCAGGACTCAGAGAGGATGTTTGAGTTTGAGAATAACATCCGGCTGAAATATACCGGGGAGGAGGATGAGATAATTCAGTCCATTCAGGCGGGAAACATAGGGCTGTCGCTGCCCTCAACCCGGTTTGTGTCCTTCAGCGGCCACCACTCGGGTCTGTTCGGCTTGAAGTCGGAGATGAAGCTGGGGGCCCTGAACGTGACCGCCATCGCCAGCCTGGAGAAGGGGGAGAAGAAAAAACTCGAGGTGACGGGAGGGGCCCAGGAAACCACAGATGACATCCGGGATTATGAATACCGAAAAGGTTATTATTTTTTCTTGGATAATGACTACCGGGAAAACTATAGATACTTCAATGAGGCCCGAGAGCACTACAGCGTCGGATTGGATAAAGTTATTCAAGACATCGAGGTCTATAAATCGAACGACAATTTTGATCTGGAAATCGGGTCTGTGGAAAGTTGGGCCTGCTGGGAACTTCCAGATTCTCCTGACAAATACGGGGATTTCATCGACACTTTGACTAGCAGTCGGGAGCATCAAAGGGGTTATTTCATACGTTTGGAACCTGGAAAAGACTATTATGTAGACAATAACTTGGGTCTTATCCAGCTGGAGATATCCTTGAGGGAAAGGAGCAATGAAATTCTGGGGGTAGCCTATCAGACTGCGGAAGGTACTTATGGGGATCTGGTGGTACCTCAAAATCGTAATATGTTGTTAAAATTGATTCGACCCCGAACACCTAACCCTACAGATAGCACTTGGAATTTAGCCTGGCGGAATGTATATTATCTGGGGGCTACTAATATCGAAAAAGATGGGTTTGATCTGAAAATCTATTATGATTTATCAGGGGCCGACGATGCGGAGACGGACACGATTCTCACGGAAACAGGCGAGACAGAGGTGCAATCCTATCTCACCATCTTCGGTCTGGATACCAAGAACGAGCAGGGGATTGACGAACCAGACACCGAAATAGACGATTATCCCTCTATTATTAACTGGGCCCGGGGGGAGTTGATATTCCCCGATCTCACGCCGTTTGAACCTTCCGGATACTATATTGAAGGTGAATTGATCATCACCCCCCTTGATTCTTCCCAGCGAGCGACAGAGATGTATCATAGTATTAATCAAACGGATATTAACCGGGACACCAAATTTTATGTCAGGGTTAAATACCAGAATCGGAGCGACACCTATAATCTGGGCTGGAACGTGCTCGAGGGCTCCGAGGAGGTGCTGCTGAACGGGACGAAGCTTAACCGGGGGACGGATTACGTCATTGACTACATGTCCGGCAGCCTTACCATGTTGAACGAGGCGGCCACCGCTCCAAACGCTGACCTAGAGATCCTGTATGAAAGTGGTTCGGTGTTCCAGTTGGATAAGAAAACGCTTTTGGGCGGCCGGGCTGAATACCGCTTCTTGGAGGATTCCTTCCTGGGGATGACGGCTCTTTATATGAATGAGACCCCCATTGAGGAGAGAGTGCGGGTGGGCAATGAACCCCTACGCAACTTTGTCTGGGGTCTGAACGGAGTAATGAGGTTTAAGCCGGAATTTCTGACCAGGGCGGTGGATTTTCTCCCCCTGATTCGCACCGAGGAACCCTCGGCTTTCAACGTCGAGGGGGAGATCGCCCAGGTTCTTCCCGATCCCAACCCCATGCACCCCTACATTAAGAGCGATAGGGACGGGGCGGCGATCGTGGACGATTTCGAGGGGGCCCGCAAGACCACCCCCCTGGGGGTGATGCGCCGCCAGTGGAGCCTGTGCAGTAGCCCGGGGGGGAATTATACGGAGTCGAAACGATGGCGGGAATTTATCTGGTATAATCCCTTTCAACAGGTGCCCATCAAAGAGATATGGCCTAACCGGCCGGTGAACACCCGGGTGGCGAACAACGTCCATGTGCTGAACCTCGGCTTCATCAGCGAAAAGCTGCATCAGGTTAAGGACCAACACTCTTGGGCGGGGGTGATGCGAGCCCTTTCCTCTGGATATGCGGACCAGACGGACAGCCGGTATATCGAGATGTGGATCAAAGGGGAACAGGGTCGCATCCATGTTGACATCGGGAAGATCAGCGAGGATGTGATCCCCAACGGGAGATTGGATACTGAAGATATTCCTTTCCCGGGGCGGGTGACCGGGAACGGCCTTTTGGATGAAGGGGAGGACGTAGGGCTGGACGGAATGGCGGGCACTGACCCGGGTGATTTCTGGGACATCAACGGGAATGGAATCCAGGACCCGGGCGAGCCCCCCTCCATGGACGATTGGGATTACCAGAGCCGCAGCTTTGACTACGACCACATCAACGGGATTGAGGGCAACCAGAACGATGTGGGGGGACGCTTTCCGGATACCGAGGACTTAAACCGCAACGGCAGCGTGGACCTGGCCAGCGATTTCTTCCGGTATTCCTTCACGCTGGGGGACCAATCCTATATCGTCGGGGAGGGGGGACCCGAAGGGGCACCCCAAGAGAAAAAATGGCACCTTTACCGGATTCCTCTGGAGGAACCCCAATCAGTGGTGGGGTGCCCCGAAGTGACCATGATCGAATACGCCCGGCTGTGGGTATCCGATTTTGAGAAGGACGGTGATATCAGCATCGCTACCTTTGACATCGTGGGGAACGACTGGAGGGTGGCTGACAGCACCTCGGCCGATTATGTGGAGGTAGCGGTCATTAACAATCATGAGAATCCCCAATACGACCCCAGGGAAATCGGGGTGGCCGGTGAGTTGGATCGGATAACCGAGCTGGCGTCCAAAGAGCAATCACTGGTTTTAAAGGTCAAACGTCTCCCCCCCGGGGAAGCGGGGATGGTGGAGAAGGTGTTTGGCTTTGGCGGACGGAAGCTGAACTTCACCGAATACCGGATCCTCAAGATGTTCGTCCACGGTGGGGGGGTGGGGGTCCATCCGGGTGATTTTGACCTCTGGGATTACGATCTGGACCTGTTTGTCCGCTTCGGGGCCGATGAGAACAACTATTATGAATTCAAAGAGAAGGTTTGGCCCGGTTGGCATTTGAACAACGAAATGGTGATTGATTTTGCCGACCTGAACGAGATCAAGCTAAAAATGAGAAGTGACCCTACCCAGAACTTTGCGGTCTTCCCGGAGACCGTAGGGGAGGAAACCTTCTATGACACCCTGCGTATCGTGGGAAAACCCTCGCTGACGGAGATAAAGCTGTTCGTCCTCGGGCTAACCAATAAGGGCGAGGATGAAATTAATGAAAATGAAGGGGATATTGTGGAGGTCTGGTTCAACGAGCTTCGGCTGACGGATGTGAAGAAGGATCGGGGCTGGGCCTACCGGGCCCGGGCCGACCTGAAGCTGGCCGACCTGGCGAATTTTAACATCGAGGTGAACCATAAGGACGATGATTTTCACAACCTGTCCAGCCGGGTGGGCGGGGGCCGCAACGAGAACCGGCTGACCATGAATAGTGGAATAAGCCTGGACCGAATGCTGCCCCCCAGCCTGGGACTGCGGATCCCGGTGAACCTTTCTTATACGGAGAGCAACGCCTTCCCCAAATATTTTCCCGGCAGCGACATTGAGGTGAACCAGCTAGAAGTTCCCGATTCCATCCGCACCAAGAAGCTGCAGCGGGGGATCACCCTTTCTCTTTCCAGAACCAGCCAGTCCCCACATTGGTTTAGCAAATACACCATAGACAAAACCTCCCTCAGCGCCAATTATAACAACAGTCGTTCTTCTAACCCCACGGTTGCCTTCGACCGCACCGAGGCAAGTGGGGGTAGTATCAATTATGGACTGACATTCAGCCGGGACCATTCCCTGACCCCCTTTGGATTTCTGGGAGAAGTTCCCTTGGTCAAGAAGATCAGTCAGACCAAGTTTTATTATTCCCCTACCAAGCTAAACCTGGGCCTTTCGGCATCGGCCAATACCGGTTGCCGACAGACCCGCAGCCGGGTGACATCATTTTCTAAAGCCTTTTTCATGACCCAGAAATTTTCCACTGGCTACCGTCCCACAGATAGGCTCTCCTTTGATTTCAGTCGCACCACTAAACGGGATCTGCTGACCCAGGGGGAGCAGCCGGTTTTGAGCGGGGAATGGGAGAATCCTACCCGGTTATCCCAGCTTTTAGGTCGGGCCGGCCAGCCTATCCTGGAGGGGAGGTTCGGCGATGCTACTGACATCTCCCAGAACGTGACTGGAAGCTTCAATACCCCCACCCCTGATTGGTTGAGCAATGATTGGAACTACTCTACGAATTATCATTGGTCCCATAATATTCAATCAAACCGCCAATCAGCTTCCAACCAGAACACTCTGTCCACCTCGGCGGCCTTTAAGTTTAACCGACTTATGCAGAAGTTCAAACGCTCCCAGCCTCCCGGGCAGCCACCGAAGCGAGGGGGTATTCCCCTGCCCCCGAAGAGGGGGGAGGATCAGGAGGAAGAGGAGCCCCAGGGACAAGGTCCGCCCCCGGGTCAAGAAGAAGGAAAGAAACAAAAGCCCCCATCCTTGCTGGATGGCTTAAGGTTTTTAAGTGAGAAGATGGGGGATATCAGGTATGAATGGAGCCAAAGCCGACAGTTGAATAACCCGGCCATCCAAGGGACCCCGGGATGGAACTATCAACTTGGGCTGGTGGACCCGTCCAATCCCGATATTGAGATTGACTCTGCCTACGTAACGGTTCCCAGTTGGTCCCAGGTGGACAACCACGGGGTGCGCACCGCCCTCAACCTGACCAAAAATATATCTTCAAACCTCCAGTATAAGCTAAAGAATTCCCAGAACCACGGCACCACGGTCACCGGGGAGCTGTCCCACAGCAGCTTTTACTATTTTAAAAAAGGTAAGACCAGTATTCAGGACTTCCCCTTTTTCGAATGGTCGCTGCGCTGGGGGGGATTGGAGAAGACCCCGCTGTTCTCCAAATTAACCACTAGCGTTTCCCTGGATCACTCCTTTACGGGGAACAAGGCAGAAAAGTGGAAGGAGATCCCCGGCGGTGACCGGGAGATCACTAACGTCAACTATACCAAAGGTTTCCAGCCGTTGGTGGGGCTGAACATTATGTGGAAGAAGGGGATTTCCACCAACCTCCGGTTGAACCAATCGGAAACGGTGGGGGACGTGCGCACCAGGGGGGAGAAGTCCCGCACCCGGCGGAGTTCACTCCAGCTTTCGGCCAGCTACTCCCTCACCAAAGGGGTCCGGATCCCCCTTTCCTTCTGGCCCTTTAAGAACCGACGATTCAAAAACAAGACGGATTTTTCCTTGACCGGGAATTGGTCCCAGGAGACCAGCGAGAGAAACACCGATCCTAAAGCCCCGTTTTACGAGGTGGACAGCAGCGAGAGCTGGTCCCTGATGTCCAAGATAAACTACTCCTTCACCAACAAGGTTACCGGGGGGGTCTTCTACGAATTCGGGAAAAATAAACGGAAGGCATGGGGGGAATCATCCTACCAAGAACTGGGTCTGGATGTCCGCATCGTTATCCGGGGAGGATAAGTGGTCTGAGGATTACGAAAGTTGATAATTGAAGGATTATTAAAACCGGATTGGTAGTTGTCCGAATACTGGAAAATTAAAAAGGAAACCGCTCTAAAGAGCGGTTCCGGATAACATAACATTAATATAAACTCAGCCAGAACCTTATCCCGATGCTTCGGGATAGGTTTTTGGCAGGCCAAAAATTTCTACCAACAAATTTAGATGACTAAGCTCTTACAATCATCAACTTTGAGGTGGTTGATTTTTCCCTTGGTGGGACTGGTGTGGGGACTTTTTGGTACCCTCCGTTCCCAGACCGTCCCCCAATTTGATGACGATTCGGCCTTTGGAAATTTGGTGAGGCAATGTGAGTTCGGTCCCCGGAATCCAGGGTCGGAAGGGCATCGGAAATGCCGTAAATTTTTGGTGCAGGAGATGAAGCGTTATGCTGAAGAAGTAAAAATGCAGCATTTCACCCATTTCGACGAGGGAATGGATTCTTCGATTTCCATGTCCAACATCATCGCCCGGTTTGGGCCCCAACGGGGTGGGCGGCTGCTCCTGTGCGCCCATTGGGATACCCGACCCCGGGCGGACCGTGATCCAAACCCAGGGAACCGGTCCAAACCCATTCTCGGGGCTAACGATGGCGCTTCAGGGGTGGCCATTCTGCTGGAAATTGCCCGAATTATGGGCTCTTATCCACCACCGATGGGTGTTGATGTCGTGCTGTTTGACGGTGAGGATTGGGGCGAGGAGGGCCATATCCAGGACTATCTTTTGGGGTCCCGGGCCTTCGTAAAGGAAAATCCAGGGCTATCCTATCGGTTCGGGGTGTTGCTGGACATGGTGGGGGACCGGGATCTGGAGATTCCCATGGAAGGTCATTCGCTCAAGAATTTTCCTTTTAAAGTCCGCCGACTTTGGGATCGGGCTCGGGGCCTGGGACTGACCCCCTTTGTGCATCGGGAGGGTCCCTGGGTGATAGACGATCACCTGATGCTGATAGATGCCGGCATACCCTGTATTGATCTCATTGACTTCGACTATCCCTACTGGCACACCCTGGAGGATACCCCGGACAAATGTGAGCCGGAAAGCCTGGGAGCGGTGGGTTCCCTGCTACTGAGTCTGATTTACGAAGGAATCCCCGAATGAAGAGGGTGGCTGTGGTTGACATCGGAAGCCATACCAGCCTGTTTGCGGTGGTGGAAGGGGACGGCTCCGGTGCCTTTAGGGTTCTTCTTGAGGCTCAGGCCACCAATTGTCTGGGCATGAGTTTGGGCGTGGATAGGGAAATTCCACCCGGGGTAATTTCGAAAAACATCGGGATTATCCAAGGGTTTCTAAGGAAAGCCCGGGGGTTAAAGGCCGAGAAGATAGCAGCGGTGGGGACGAAAGTCCTGAGGAAAGCTACCAATGCGGGGGATTTTATCCAGGCCGTCCGACAGGAATTGGGTGTTGATCTGGTTATCGTATCAGGGGATGAAGAGGCCCGGCTGGGTTATCTGGGCGTCAGGACCGGTCTGGGACAATCCGTCGGCGGGGTTTACCTTATTGATGTGGGGGGCGGGAGCACTGAGGTTACCATCGGTCAGGGTGAGCTCATTAAAGAAACCTATAGCCTGGAACTGGGGGCGGTGAGCCTGACCCAGAAATATGTTCATAACGACCCTGTTACCCAGGAAGAGTGGGGGGCGATGGCAGAATACATCGCACGATGGCTAAAAGAGCGGCTTCCCCCTCTCGATCAGGATCAGTTTATGCTTTTCGGTATCGGGGGCACCCTCTGCACCCTTGCCGCCTTAGACCTGGAATTGACCCGTTTTGATTACATCCGGGTGGATGGTCATGTGCTTTCCCAGTCCCGGGTTAATAAATTTCTGGAGACATTCAAAAAAAACACCAGCCGTCTAAACCGGGCTCTGCTCAGCTTCGACCCTGACCGGGCGGGAATCATTCTGGCGGGGACCACCATCTGGTCGGAAATCCTGAAGAAATTAGGGTCTGATAAGGTAATTGTATCCACAAGAGGGGTGAGGCATGGGGTGGCGTGGCAATATTTAAACTCGGATCCGGGGATTAAATACTAAAAAACAACGAAAAAATTTTAAATTCAGACCTCCTCATTCTGAATCCCGATCTATCCCGAATAATCGGGACGGGTCGGGTGAAGAATCTGGATGGAACAACGAGATTCTTCCCCCGAAACTTCGGGGTCAGAATGACAGGGGGTGAACTATTACAAGAAATGAAAAAATTATTCTTGTATATCCTCTGTTTAGGTTGGGTTATGGGGGGATGTGATCGGGAGCCCAATGGTCCGGAACCCGAAGATCCCAGTCCTGTTTTTGAAATAGTGGATGTACCCTCGAAATGGGCCCTGAGATCGGATAGGCCCCGGACCGTGGCGGCGAAGGTTTACGATCCTCAGGGGGTAGAAGACCTCTCCGCCGTATGGGTTAATATTATGGAGTTGGGCACCAATGGGGTAACGTGGGCGGATACCTTACTGGATGACGCAAATATTGATTCAACCAGTGGCGATTTGGTTCCCAAAGATGGGATTTTTTCTAAACTTATGAAATCCGATGATTTCGCTCCCTTTGAGGGACAATACATTTTTTTGTTTCAAGCATTGGATATTTCCAGCAATCTGGGAGAACATCTGGATACGGTATGGGTAGGGGAGAATTCCCCTCCGGTGGTTTATAATCCGGACATCCCTGATACCCTGCTAAGTGGGTTTGCGGTGGCCCAGTTTTCTATCCAGGTCTCCGACTCCCAGGGCCAGGGGGATATAAAGGACGTTTGTTTTACCATCGGGGGTTCTGTGTTCTATCTGTTGCCATCTACACAGCCTTTTCACTATTATTTAGCAGTGGACTCCTCCTTTAGTGCCGGGTTAAAGGGAGATTACCAGATCGTTTTCAGAGCCACGGATTACTTCGAGGAAACGAACGAACCAGTAATAGACAGCCTATGGATAGAAAATCTGTCCCCCCGCCTGGGTCAGATCACCGCCCCTGACACCATGGTCAGGGGATCGGGTGACACTTTCGTTCTGGAGGTGGTGGTAAGCGACCCTCAAGGCCTTGGCGATATCAGGGAGGTTCGCTTCCGGGTCATTAAGCCCGATGGGTCCCAAGGTTTTAGCGATGATCTTCACGACGACGAGACCCACGAGGATAGGGATGCTGGGGATGGAGTTTTTTCCCAGGGCATTTCTGCCCCCGACCCTGAAAATCTTGAAGGGGATTATACCTTCATTTTCTGGGCGGAAGATCGGGTGGGTAACATCAGCCCTGAAGATTCGGTGATTGTGGTGGTGGAATAAATTTCTATGGTCATGTTACAGACAATGAATCGGTGCATATCTCATTTTATTCATTTCTTTAGATTGGGGGGGTGCATTACTCAATTAGAGCGGAGTTACCCAACCTTGTTGGGTAAGGTTAGAATGAAAATCTTTTTTCTTGTTTTTCTATTAACTACTACAATCGTCCATTCCCAGGTTTTAAAACCGATCAGTTTCAATCTTACAGAGAATGAGTCCCCGGTAGAACGGATTCTGTCAAATTCCGTCATTGACATCCAGGCGTCCGATGGGGTGGTTTGGTTTGCTACGGGTAAAGGGGTGAGCAAGACTCCTGATGGAGGGGATAACTGGTTCACCTACACCCGGGATCACGGACTGGGCAAGGGGGGGATATCGGCCCTGGCGGTCAGGGACAGCATTATCTGGGTGGCCACTGCTTTCGATACCACGGTGGGGGTAGTGGGCGCCGGAGGGGGGTTGAGCTATTCAACCGATGGGGGGAATAGCTGGACCTGGATGCCCCAGCCAGTGGACTCCCGGGGGGATACTTTAGGCGGCATGAACCCAACTACTACCAATGTGGACAATATCACCTACGACATTGCCCTTACTGACTCGACCGTCTGGATTGCTTCCTTCGGCGGGGGATTAAGAAAATATTCCTACGCCAATGGCCGCTGGGAGGTGATTCCCCCCGATGATAAACCCTTCAGCGTCTGGGATAATCTGAACCACCGGGCCTTTTCAGTGGCGACTGCGGAGGAGAGTATCTGGGTGGGAACGGCGGATGGGCTGAACAAGTCCACCGATGGTGGGGAAAGTTGGGACAATTACAATTCACAGAATGGAATCCCTGGTGACTGGGTGACGGGCCAGGGGGTTCAACGCTGGGGTGAAAGGGAAATCCTCTGGGCTGCCTGCTGGCCCACCGATGAGAGCGAATATTATGGGGTGGCTAAATCAGAAAACGGGGGGCTTTCCTGGCAGACCACTCTCACCGGGGAGAAGGTTTACAACTTCGGTTTTCAGGATTCGGTGGTATACACCGCCGCCGAGAGCGGGCTTTGGAAGTCAGCCGATGGGGGGTTGACCTGGGGAAAATTTCCCCCAATGGTAGATCACCAGAACGGGGACCGTATTTACTCTGATGCGGTTTATGCCGTCTTCCCGGCGGGAAATACCCTGTGGGTGGGAACGGGAGATGGGGTGGCCAAATCGGATGACCTGGGTTACAGCTGGACGATCTACCGTTCCTTCGTGCCGGCGGGTAGGGATGGCCAGCCCTCAACCTACGCCTATCCCAACCCCTTCTCTCCTGCCCGGATCGGTGATCTACCCCCGGTGCGGTTTCAATACCGAACTACTGCTACCAACACCTTAGTGACGATGAAGGTTTATAATTTCGCACTTGAGTGGGTACGAACAGTAGTAGAGAACCGGCAGCGGCTGGCGCCCGGGGATTACGCCGAGATCTGGGACGGTAGGGATGACGACGGCCGTATCGTGGCCAACGGAGTTTACTTTTACCAGCTAATCCGAAACGGCCGGGAGGACTGGGGGAAGGTGATGGTGCTCGATTAGGATTATTCTAACCAAGTGTGAAGTGAATTAAAGTGCGAAGTTAGAAGTGCAAAAAGTTTATAGGTAGGAATTCAGTGAACTGCGCATTTGGAGAGTAGCCGAAAACCCTTCCTTGCCTGAAGGTCTCCCCAGACGGGCCGTATGGCTGACCGAGGAATGGTCTTGTTCGGTAAGGACACCTTTGCCCTAAATATAGTGATAGTCGAAATTTTCTTCGCAATTTGATTTACGATAAAATATAATAAGCCCGTGAACGGGTAACCCTGGCACTTTTTTAATTGGAGTTATCCCGATGTATCGGGATTTATCAAAAGTAATATTTTCGGACATTCATCTGGGGAAATTGATAGGTTTTCGTTGTTATAGAATAAATTGGCTTATGCATAATCCATTGGAACTAAGACATAGTTTTTTAATGCCACTACTAAAGCTGATATCTTTAGTCGGATTCTTAAGTTTCATTATTGGGGCAGGATGTGAAGTAAAACCCCCGGGGGCGGGAAACCATGCCCCTGAAGTAACCAGGATAACGGCTTCGCCGTCGGTGATCCTTCCCCAGGGGGAAACAACCTTGAAGGTTGAAGCTTCTGATGATGATAATGACCCCTTGCAATATCAATGGATGTCCGAGGCTGGATCTTTTCTTGGGGACAGTACAAAGAGTCAAGTGACCTGGAAGGCCCCTAGTTTGGTGGATACATTTACTTTTTTTGTAACGGTGAGTGATGGCAAGGATTCCACCTCGGGGATGGTAGATGTGGTCGTGGATACAACAACCGGGGAGATTGTGGGCTATGTAAAAGCTGGAGGGGATAGTATCCCTGTTGCCAACGTAGTTGTGGAATGTCGAGGTGTGGCGGATACTACTGATGCTGACTCGGGTTTGTATCGGCTGAAGAATATCCTCATCGGGATGGATTCGATCCGGGCTGAGGTGCTGCCGGAGATCATTCAGGTCGTCTTTTACCAAAGCTTGTTTGAAATCCCCACATGGGATTACTTGCCCTGGGGGGATACAATTATTGTTGAAGTAGGGGTGAACCGTAAGGATATCCTGCTGTCACCGGCCGCTAACCTATACGGATATGTCAAGAATTCCCAAGATGTACCTGTTGACAGCGCAATCGTTTTCTTGGATAGCTGGGAATACGTTACCGACAGCACCGGGGTTTTTGGATTTCTTTCCGTTCCCTGGGATCAGTATGAGCTAACAGTTCAGGCCAGGGGCTATCGGGACACCAGTTTTGTCCTGAACCTGGACACCTTCCGTGTTCGTTTTGACCCCCAGTTGGTGGCCGAGCCGATCTCCCCCCCATGGGGAATAGATGCCTTCTTATATGGGAACAGTGTAATTGCTGTTACCTGGAATTTTCCCGAGGAAAGGTTTACACTATTAGGATATACCCTGTATCGAGGACGCTCAGCAGAGAGCCCAGGTGAGCGGGTGAATACAACTCTCATTTCCCCTGAACAAGTATTTTATGAAGAGTCGGGACTGGAACTGGGAAGATATTTCTATAAAATTTGTTCAGTTAATATTGACTCAGTAGAAGGATTCCTATCCTTAGCCAGCCCCGGGGTGGGGATATGGGATACCGTTGATGCGATGGCCCGGGTGCCGACGGGATATTTCATACAGGGCGATTTCCCGGCGGACTCGGGCTACGGGAATTATACGGTGCCAGCCAATCCCGTATGGGTAAATGAGTTCTTCATGGATCAATTTGAGGCGACCAATCAGCAATATGCAGACTATTTGAATGATGCCATGAACCAAGGGAAGATCGAAACCGATGGGCTCTCAGTTACCGGGATCACCCCCTATTTCGGGGAAGAATATCTAGATTTGGATGACACCCATTGTATAATAAACTATCAGGGTGGTGAGTTTGAGATTGAAAGTGGTTTTGAAAAATTACCGGTGGTGGAGGTGTCGTGGTTTGGTGCTGATGCCTACGCCCAGCATATGGGGAAAAGGCTGCCCACCGAAGCCGAATGGGAGAAGGCGGCCCGGGGAGTATCCCCTGACTACGGGCAGACAGAAGGGGTCGGGTGGGGTTTTAAATACCCCTGGGGCAACAATCCATCCAACCCAAGCCTTTGCAATTCGGGCAACTGGATGGGTGAGCTAATCCCGGTGGACAGCTTAAATAATGGGGTTTCCCAATATGGTGTCTACAATATGGCCGGCAATGTCTGGGAATGGACCGCCGATTCCTCAGGGACGAATCGAATCCTCCGGGGGGGGAGTTGGCTGAATGATTATTATCTGGGCTGCGGCTTCCGTTTCGCCATAGCTCCATCCACGATGAAGAACGATGTCGGGTTTCGTTGCGTAAGCGACACACGTTGACCAGCTGCGTTTAAATCGGTTCGTTATGATAAGGAAAAGAACACATAGACTGATTTTATTTCTCATTCTTTCGGGGTTGGTTTCCTGCAGCCGGGACGAGGGTGAAGAGCTGACAGGTCCTGGGGGGGGAGATGATTTGACGGGAAATTTCCCCGTCAGCATCGCCTATCCCCCCCATCAGGCTACTGTCTTCGATTCAATATCCATAGTGGTGACTATCGGCGCCGAAATCGAAATCATCAGTGTGAACTTCTTCATCAATCTCAATTCAACCTTCACCGATACGTTAGCCCCATGGCGGTATGAGTGGGACTTATCTATTTATGAGTCGTTTGCGGAATGCGAGCTCTTTGCCATTGCCTACGACATTAATAATAAGGGTAGTTCGTCGGATACTATCACTGTTACAATTGGGCAACCAGGGGGAAACAACCCCCCCTTACCGGTGAACTTATTTAAACCGGGCGAAGATGATGTCACTTCATCTTCAGTCTTTTTGTCCTGGTCAAAAAGCGAAGATGATGATTTTACTTTTTATAAAATTTGTTACTCCCGAAATCCTGAAGTCGGATTAATCCCCTCTAATTTGGATACTACCATTGAAGACATATTGGATACTACACACTATGTTCAGGGTTTGGGTTCTGATAGTGTTTATTATTTCAAGGTGTTTGTTGCCGATTCAGGGGAGATGACATCGGAGAGCAATGAGGTCAGGGTAAAAACGCCAAGGGGTGGGGGAACCTATGGCGAAATGGTCTTCATTCCCCGGGGATATTTCGTCATGGGGGATACCCCGGATGGTTACGGAAACGAGGATCATCCCGACACCGCCGTTTTTGTCCCCGGGTTTTTCATTGACAAATACGAGGTAACCAATGAGGCCTTTGCCGATTTTCTCAATGATGGAAATGCCGCCTATTATGACAGTGCTCAGAAAATTCAGGATACCCTGGGAATATTTTCAACCAGTCCGGGCTATAAACATCATCCGGTGGAGTATGTTTCTTGGGAGGCGGCCCACACCTTCGCCAACTGGGCGGGCAAAGGGCTGCCCACCGAAGCCGAATGGGAGAAAGCGGCCCGGGGGGTAAGCAGGGAACACGGATATGTCATTATAGGATCGGATACGGTGGGTTACGGTTATAAATATCCCTGGGATAATGGGGACTATTCCTCAGGCCTGGCCAATTGCAATAACGTCGTTGGGGAGACCACACCAGTGGGGGGCTATCCGGATGGGGATAGTCAATGGGAGGACGGTAGTGTGAGCGACCTGGCGGGCAACGTGGCGGAATGGACCGCTGATTGGTACGGGGCATACCGGTCCACCCACCAGCCCCCAATTTCGGGGACCCACCGGGTTGTCCGTGGGGGTGGATGGAACCTGAACCTCACCGGTATACCGACGGCTGCTCGGAGCCAGGTGCCGCCGTCGTTCACAGAGCAGGGTGTGGGATTCCGCTGTGTAGCGGATGCGAAATAGTAGACGTAAAACACTTCACAGGGTACGGCCTTAAAGGGCCTACTCCGGGAGAATGGCTGATTTTTGAGGTGATTCATCAGGCAGAATCTTATGAAACGTTTGACTTTAGGTAAGTTTTGTCTCTTTCTTGTTTTTTTCGGCCTGGTCTTCCCGGGACTTTCTGGAGCCAGCCAGGGCGCGGCGGGGGCTTTTCTGCGGATGGGGCTGGGGGCCAAGGCTATGGCCATGGGGGATGCCTTTGTGGCCGGAGGGAATGACGGATTCGCCGGGTTTTACAACCCCGCCCTGCTTCCCTCCTTGGTGGGACGATGGATAGCCCTCTCATACCGTTTCCTTGCACTGGATCGTCGGTTTATGTATCTGGGGTATGCTTCCCCCCTTAAACCCACCGCTGGCCTGGCCATCGGATGGATAAGTTCCGGAATAGGTGACGTCGGTGGGTATGATTTTGAAGGAAATTATTACGGGGATCTAACCGCCGGTGAGGATGCCTTCTATTTTTCTTTTGCTAACAAGTTCGGAGACCGGGTTTCGGTGGGCCTGAGCGCTAAAGTGGTCCGGCACCGATTGGATGAGGTTACCGCCAGGGGATTTGGGTTGGATTTCGGGGGGCTGATTCAAGTCTGGTCCGGTCTTTGGATCGGGGGTCAGGTTAAAGATGTGCGGACCCAATACAGTTGGGATACCTCGGACTACTGGGAGCACGGAATGAGCAAGGTGGACCACTTCCCCCGGGTTCAGCGCTACGGTCTGTGCTATCGCTTTTCTGGATCCCGAATGGTAATGGCAGACGTTGAAGCCCAGGATGGGGAAGTTGCCTATCATCTGGGGGGAGAAGTCGGTTTTGTCCTAAACCCCACGGCACTTTTTGTCCTCCGGGGTGGATATGACGACGGAAAACCGACCCTGGGATTCGGATATTCCTTCTCTTTATACCGTGCCTCTTCGGTGCTGGATTATGCTTTCGTCCTCGAAGATGTAGCTCCGGCTGGAAGCCAGATCATCTCGTGGTCATTTCTCTTCTAGCATAGCTTATTCATTAGTCATAAAGAGACAGAGATTCTTTGCAACAATTCACTACTAAATGTTATTTCTGAATCCTTTATCCTTTTTGTTCTATTTCAAAGTTCCCCTTTGAAATCCCCCCTTATTCCCCCCTTTAATAAAGGGGGGATTACAAATCAAGGCCTATATTGTGCCTTGCTCCAAAGGGACTCCTTCGGGGGGTGACTTAGTGGCTGAACTGTTACAAAAACACTAATGTTTTCATTAAGTTTTAGAAAATCTTAAACATTAAGAAAGGTTTTTTTCTCATAACTTCGGTGTCAGAATGATAGGGAGTGAACTGTTACGGAGACTGAATATGCGCTCGGCTGGTATGGGATTTATAGGAAGAGGCGCTGTTAGTTTTATCTTTTTGTTTCTCATTGGGACCCCTTTATCGGCGAAAGAATCCGGTCTGGCCTTCCTTAAGATCGGGGTCGGGGGCCGGGAGATGGGAATGGGAGGGGCGGGCAGTGCCCTTGCCAGGGGGGGGGTGGCAACTTACTGGAACCCGGCGGGGTTGGCTGGGTTGGAAAGAAGCGAGATCGTTTTTTCCCACAGCCCTTGGATACTGGATATTAAGCGTCAATTTTTAGCAGTGGTTCTTCCAGGGTGGGGTGTGACTTTTGGCATGAGTGCAAATTATCTAACCGTAGGGGGAATTGAGATCCGAAAATCCCCTACCGCTGAGCCAATTGGAACCTTTACCAGCCGGGACGTGGCATTGGGTCTGTCCGTTGCCAGGACTATCGGGGGGGGACTGTCAGCGGGCTTGACCCTAAAATACCTGTACGAAAAGATTTACTGGGAGAGCTCAAAAGGGGTGGCCCTGGACATGGGAATGTTATGGGGTGATCCCAGCGGGGATCTGAGATTGGGACTGGTGGGTCAGAATCTGGGCACCATGGATGCGATGAAAGAAGAAAGGGTTGCGCTGCCAACGCAGATCAGAATGGGGATTGGCTACCGGATTCCCCGGGATTTTTTTGGTGGGCAGGTTCTGATGGGGTCCGATCTGATTCGATCCTTTTCTGTCCCCCTTACTTGCTTTCATAGTGGGATGGAGTATAGTTTTCGTGGGCTATTGGCCCTGCGCTGGGGGTATCGCTGGAGTTCCCGACAGCGGGGGATAACAACGGGGTTCGGCCTAAGCTGGGGCTGGCTTCGGCTGGATTACGGGTACGTCCCCTTCCCTTATGATCTGGGAAATACCCACTGCTTTTCCATGACTATAGATATTTAAGCCTGCGCTTTCCGATCAAAAAATCTATTTCCTTATTGTTCCTCTTACAAAAAATGTATATTTCTTGTTGACTTTTAAAAAATTTTTAGTAAATTTAAGGCATAACTATGTAACGTTGGTTATTCAAGAAGGAAAAATGCGGACCCATTAAAAGGGGAGGGGATCCTTCAGCTTAATTTTTTTGTTGCATTTACCATCAAATTTTATTGGTTTTGTTTATAGGGAGGGATGATTTTTTGAAACGGATTTGTTTTTTTATCCCCGGCTTAGTCTGGGCCTTGCTTAATTTCGTTTCCTGTGACGATCTTTTCAGCACCCGGAGCCCGGAGCCCCCCGAAGGGGGACAGCGCTCCAGTTGGGTCCCGCCAACCTCACCGGATATTGTGCTAACGAACATGAAAAATGCGGTGCAAGATTTGAACTCGAGCGATTACCAATCATGCTTTAGTGACACTGGCGGTGGACTTGAACCCTTCATGTTTAAGGCGGATCAGGCTTCATTAAATAATTTTCCGATACTTAAAGATTGGGGGTTAGAGGAGGAAATAGATTTCTTTGATCGTTTAAAGCCCCCCTTTCTTCCATCCGATTCAACGAAGGAACTGAGACTCTATCCTCAGTCTGAGACATTGTATTCCGACTCGGCGGTGTTTATCGAAGATTATGTCCTGACGGTTAATCATACCGACTCTCAGATCCCCCAGCGGGTTCAGGGCAATGCCGAATTTCATTTAAAAAGGGATGAAGGTGGGCTTTGGGCTATCACCTTGTGGCAGGATGAAGATCTAGCCGACGATATCCCCCCGTGGAGCGAACTCAAAGCCCTTTTGGCGGATTAAAGCTATATTTGGGAAGCTTAAAATTATGAGGCCGATATTTATAGTTTTATTGGTGATTTTGATGACGGGGTGTTATAATCCCTTTGCCCCGAAACTGGGCAAGTCCGGTTCCTCTCTAATCACCTCACAGGAAACCGTCCCCGACCTTCTGGATAATTTTAAATACGCATATACCTTCAAAGATTCTGTTATTTACAGTAACCTTCTAGATTCATCCTTCGTTTTTGTCTATTATGATTATGATCAGAACCGCTATCTCTCGTGGGATCGGGATGTGGAACTGAGGACGACGGGGAGATTGCTCCGGTATTTCGAACATAACCAACTGGTCTGGCATGAACCCATTCCCGAGATGACCCCTTCGACCCAGGATAGCAGCTTTCTGGTTAGTTTTAATCTGGAAATGGACGATCATCATATCTTCGGGGACGCATTCTTCACTATTGTTCGCAACGCCGACCAGAAGCTTCGCATCGCTAAATGGAAGGATTTTAGCAATTTTTAAGATTATAATTAAGCTGGTTTCTTAGAAATGGGGAATATTAGGACCAAGACTAATTGGGTTGTTTTTTTGGTAGCCATTTCTGCCGTCCTGTTGGTGTTGTATCTGGTGTTGCCAGACCAGCTGCCCAAGGAAATTGAAGAAGGCTTGGAACCGCCCTCCCATGCGGGTGATTTCGTGACCCAGGTGGAATTGATCCAGTCCCAGGTGGATGCCACCTTTCGGGAGCTTGGTTTCAAGAAAGACTGGATCAGAACCCAGCGTAAAGAAGATAGGATTTCAGGGAATAAGAAATGGCAAAAGTTATGGCTAAAGGTTAAGACCCCGGAGAAGACCTCCTTTATTCAGATTCACGATCAACTCAGTCGAGGAGTACAGGGGTATGGGGGAAGGGTCCTTTTGGCCAAGGAAGAAAAAGGGGGTCGGGCCTTTGCTTTGGTGGTCGGGTATGAAAACGAGGCGCTCGTAGAGATCAATCTTCAGAAGATCCCCGGGCTTTTGGGACCCAAGGGTCAGATTGCCATTATCATTGACGACTTTGGGAATCAACTGGATACCCCAACCGTCAAGGGGTTTTTATCATTGCAGTATCCCCTAACTCTTTCGGTGATCCCCGGACTGGCCGCTTCGGGGGCAGTGGCCCGACGGTCGGTTCAACATCAGAAGGAGGTGATGATCCACCTGCCTATGGAGGCTTTTGAAGAGGGATGGAAGGATCAACGTTTTCTGATCAAAGTGGGGATGAGTGAGGAGGAAATAGCAGCGGTATTCCAAAGAGCAATCGAGAGCGTTCCCAACGCCAAGGGGCTCAACAACCATATGGGATCTAAGGCCACCGGTTCTTGGAGCACCATGGGGCTGGTGGCCGATCAATTAAAGAAATATCGTCTTTATTTCATTGACAGTCTGACCTCTAAGAACTCGGTGGCCTACGAGGAGACCCATCGCAGAGGGGTCTGGTGTGCTAAACGGGATGTGTTTCTGGATAACCGAGACGACATCGAGTATATAAAAAATAACATTCGCCGACTCATGAAGATCGCCGACGAGGGGAAAAGGGCGGTCGGCATCGGTCACGTCCGGGCCAATACCCTGACGGCCCTTAAGGTCCTTCTGCCGGTGCTGAAGAGAAGGGGCTATCAGCTTGTCTATGCCTCAGAGGTTGTCCGCTAAACGTTATAGGAGGAATATGAGATTAGGGGTTAACGTAGATCATGTGGCCACGGTTCGTCAGGCCCGGGGTGGTCAGGAACCGGACCCGGTGGCGGCTGCTTTGCTGGTGGAGTTGGCTGGGGCGGACGGCATTGTCTGTCACCTTCGGGAGGACCGGAGACACATCAACGACCGCGATCTGGACCTGCTGAAAAAGTTGGTCAAGACCCATCTGAATTTAGAGATGGCGGCCACCGAAGAGATGGTGGCCAAGGCCATGGCGGTGAAACCGGACATGGTGACCTTAGTCCCCGAGCGACGGGAGGAGCTGACAACAGAAGGGGGATTAGACGTGGTAGGCATGGGGGAGAATCTGGTGGCGGTTATCGGGGAGCTTAAGCGGGAGAATATCGTCGTCAGCCTGTTTATTGATCCTGAGATCCAACAGGTCAAGGAGGCGGCTCGGGTGGGGGCGGATTTCGTAGAGTTGCATACCGGACCTTATGCCAACTCGGTTGACGAGAACGAGGCCGACCTGGAAGCTGAGAAGCTGGAATCTATGGCGATAGCGGCCTCCAAGTTGAACCTGGGGGTGTCAGCCGGGCATGGGCTGAACTATCAAAACGTTCCCCGCATCGCCCAAATCGAACTGATCGAAGAGCTAAACATCGGCCATTCCATAATATCCAAGGCGGTTTTCGTGGGGCTGGAAAGAGCGGTGAAGGAGATAATCGAATTAATTCGTGGATCAATCCAGGGAAGGATTGAAGGATGAAAAATCGTTGTAGGTTCATTGTTGGCTTAGGGGGTTTTGTGCTGCTGTTTTTTAGTTCCTGTACCTGGGAGCCGGACGACACGCCCCCCGCCGCCCCCACCGGGGTGGGCACCCGGAATGGCTACAATTACATCGAAATCTATTGGGATGAGAATACCGAGAGCGATCTGGACGGTTATAACGTGTATTGGAGCCCCACCGAATTTGGGGAGTATCAACCGGTAGCTGAGCATTTGGGGAAGAATCAGACTTACTTCCAGGATAATCGAATCGCATTAAACCAAAGCTATTACTACAAGGTTACTGCTTTTGATGATTCCGACAATGAAAGCGGTTTCAGCAACCCGGCTCTGGGCTATGTGGTCGGTGGTGTGACCTCTATAACCGGGGATGGTGAGGTTAGCTTGGAGTGGGATGAATGTCAGATTGAAACTATTGAGAGGTTTAGGATTTATCGGGGGGATAGTGCAACTCAAATAGACTCAATAATCGGTGAAGTTCTCGTCAGCGATAGTTCCTATCTGGATCAAAACCTTCAAAACGGGGCTACCTATTTTTACGCCGTGTCCGCCTATGATGATCAGGGAAATGAGGGTGGGAAAAGCGTTGCCGTTGATGATACCCCCAGGCCTGAGGGACATGGATTAATTCTGAAGAACCGAAGTTTTTATTCAGAAAATGGTATTGACTTTTCAGACTATTTAGACAACTTAATTATAAATTACAACATAGATTCCTTAAACACCGATGTCTATTTGGAGGATAACCACCTTATTGTTCCTGGTTTTAGTTCATTTAACAGAATCTTGGAATACGGTCTAACTAATAATTTAAATGAGGTTAATGAAGTTCCCATTAATGCCCAATGGAATAGTGAAGGGAAGGCTGAAGTTAATGTCAACCAATCTTACATCGTATCAACAGAACTCTTCGGTTATATTAATTATGCCCATATAAGGATCACTGATGTTTACGGGGATTCCATAAAGTTGGATTGGGCCTACCAGATTCAGGCTGGTAATCCCGAGCTTAAATCAATTCCTCCCGGGGGAACTAACCCATGAACCGAAAAAGATTGGGATATGCTGCCATTTTGCTAAGTACGCTGGTGCTGGCCTTGGTCCTTATCAGCGGGGGGTTCTTAGCTGCCGGACAGAACATCTACCGCCAGTTGAATAAGCTGACCCGGGTGATCAAGATCATCCATTCTGTCTATGTGGAGGTTCCGGACGGGGGTAAGTTAATTGATGGGGCTGTCAGGGGGATGCTGGAACAACTGGATCCCCATTCGGTTTACATTCCCCCGAAGAAGCTTGCCAAGGTGGAAGAGAAGTTTAAGGGGTCGTTCACCGGCATCGGGATCAGCTTTATGGTTCAGAATAAAATCTTGACGGTGATTTCCCCCATCCCCGGTACCCCCTCCGACCGATTGGGCATCCGCAGCGGGGACCAGATTGTGGAGATTGACGGGGTCTCTGCTATTGGGATCACCACCCAGGGGGTCTACGAGAAGCTCCGGGGTCCCAAGGGGACGGAAGTGAAGATTAAGGTGAGGCGATCCGGGGTGAAGGACCTTCTGGATTTCACCATTCAGCGGGATGAGATACCCATCTATTCCGTTGAAGCCGGTTTTTTATTGGATGATTCCACCGGTTATGTGCTTCTCAACCGCTTTTCCAGTACCACTGCTGACGAGCTGGAAAAGACCTTAAGCGAATTGGAAGCCGGGGGAATGAGACGGTTAATTCTGGATCTGAGGGGTAATTCCGGCGGATACTTGGAACAAGCGGTCAGGGTGGCTGACATTTTCATCGAGGGGGATCGAAAGATCGTCTATACCCGGGGCCGGCTACCCGATTCCAACCAAGATTATTACGCCACCTACCGGGCCACCCACCCCAAAATTCCCCTCATTATCCTCATCAATCATGGCTCTGCCAGTGCCTCAGAGATCGTGGCCGGCGCCGTGCAGGATTGGGACCGGGGTCTGATCGTGGGGACCACCACCTTCGGCAAGGGACTGGTGCAGAGGCAATATGTATTGGAAGATAGCTCGGCCATCCGGGTCACTGTGGCCCGCTACTATACCCCATCGGGCCGGCTCATCCAACGATCCTATGAGGAGGGGATCAGCCAGTATTACCGGGATGGGTATGATGAGAAGGATCCTAACTTTCAGGCCGATTCGGCAGCCGACCGACCCATCTACTATACCCATGCCGGGAGGACCGTCTACGGGGGTGGGGGGATTACCCCCGATGTTTTCCTGAAATCAAAATACCTAACCCTCACTACCAGTAAAATTCTGGGCAAGAGGCTCTTTTTTGAATATGCCTTCCAATATGTTGCCGACCATAAAGATCTGACCCATAGCTTTGCTGGCTTTCTTGGGGATTTTAAAGTAAACAAGAGGATGATTAGGGGGTTTAAGGTATTTATTAAGGAAAAGGGTATCGAGGTAATCGAGAAAGATTTTGAACAGGATATAGAATATATCAAGGTATTCATCAAGGGAGAAATTGCCCAGAGCCTGTGGAGCAACCGGGAGAAATATTATCAGGTCCGGATTCAGGGGGACCCGCAGGTACAGGAAGCGCTGAAGCTCTTTGGTCAGGCCAGGGAGATAGCGGGAATTTTTTAAGCAAGGGGTCCTGATTGATAAAAAAATTATTGACTTTTAAGGAAAAAATAGTTATAATTATAATGGTAAAGAAGAGAACAATTTATTAGGGATGAGGAGGAGCAGTTATGGTCAAGATGTTTATCCAGGGTGGGGGATTTATGTGGCCGATATTGATCTGCCTCGTTGCTGGTATCGCCATCAGTATCGAGCGGTTAATCTCCCTCCAGTTAGCCTCCGTCAACACCCGGAAATTTTTGGGGATGATTAAAGAGGCTTTAGTTTCCACGGGGGTGAAGGGGGCTATCGAGAGGTGTGCCCGGACCCGGGGTCCGGTAGCTTCCATCTTTCATGCTGGGCTGATCCGGGCCGACCGGGGTATCGAGCACGTGGAAAAGGCCATCACCAATGCCGGCTCCATTGAGATGTCCATGCTCGAGCGGGGGCTGGTGTGGCTGTCCACCATTATCGCCATCGCCCCCATGCTGGGGTTCACGGGCACGGTGTATGGGATGGTGCTGGCCTTTCAAGCCATTGAGAAAGCCAACGATATCTCCCCTTCGGTAGTCGCCAGTGGGATATCGGTGGCCCTGCTTACCACCCTGTTCGGGCTGATTGTAGCCATAATCATTCAGCTGGCCCACAACTTCTTCGTGTCCAAGGTGGACCGGATCGTGATCGGAATGGAGGAGGGGTCGGTGGAGCTGGTGGACTACCTCATCGAAATGGAGGAGAGCAAAGCCACCGCTGGCAGTAAATAACAGGGGGTGAACCATGTTGACTGCAAGACCGAGCAAGGCCACGGGCGAAATTCCCACCTGTTCTATGGCCGACATCGCCTTTCTGCTGCTGATCTTTTTTCTGGTGACCACTACCATTGATATGGACAAGGGGATCGGACTGACCCTACCCGCCAAGGGGGAGACCATAGAGGTGGCCAGCAGGAACATTATCAACATTCTCGTTAACGCCGCTGGTGATGTGATGATCGGCGATGAGATCGTGGGTCGGATGCAGATTAAGGAGAGGGTGAGGATGGAACTGCAAAAAAACCCCAGATTAATCCTCTCAGTTAAGACGGACCGGGAGACAAGATATAATGACTTTATCGCCGTCATGGATCAGATAAAAATGGCCGGGGCCACCCGAATATCCCTGGCTGAACCCGAAATTTAGTTATGTAATCTGATGGGATTTTAAGATGAAGTTCGAAAAGAAGGAGAAGGCGGCGGCGGAAATCCCCACCGCATCCATGCCCGACATTATTTTCATGCTGCTAATTTTCTTTATGGTCTCTGCGGTCTTTAAAGAGTTCCGGGGGCTTCCGGTGACCCTCCCCTCGGCCAAAATGATAGAGAAGCTGGAAACAAAACGGAACGTGGCCTACATCTATACCGATAAAGACGGCCGGGTTTCTATTGATGATATGATCGTGCCCATCCCCTCCATCGGGCCTATCATGTATCAGAAAAGGGTGGACAATCCGAGGGTGATCGTCTCCTTGAAAACGGACAAGGAGTGTAAAATGGGGGTCATGAACGACATTCAGGAGCAGCTCCGAGAGGCTGACGCCTTAAGGGTTAATTACTCTTCCAAATTTAAGGGTTAAAGAAGTTGAGAAAACATCCTGAAGCCGACCTGCGGTTGAAATACCGGAAATTCATGGAGATCTCGTTAACCATCTCCCTTTCCATCGTTATCATTGTCTTCTTAATTTCAAAGGAGTTCAGGGCTAAGGAGATCAAGCAGGAGGTTACGCAGATTATCGTGGAGGTGGAGGACATTCCTCAGACGGAGCAGATTAAGCGTCCCCCGCCCCCCCCTCGCCCGGCGGTGCCCATCGAATCGGAGGACCCAGACATCGAGGAGGACATCACTATTGAAGAGACCCTCCTGGACCTCTCAGACTACGACATCTCTCCCCCTCCCCCACCGGCGTCGGCCATTGAATTCTTCGCCTACGATGAGGCCCCTACCATCATCGGGGGGATGGCCGCCATCAAGAAAAACCTGGTATATCCAGAGATTGCCCAGAAGGCCGGGGTATCGGCAACGGTCATTGTCCTGGTGGGTATTGACGAAAAAGGGGGGATCATTCTCGTTGAGGTCATGCAGGAGAGGCCGAAGGGTCTGGGGTTTGGTGAGGCGGCCATGGATGCGGTTCGTAAGGTCAAGTTCACCCCGGGCAAGCAGCGGGATAAACCCGTTCCAGTGAAAATTTCCATCCCCGTGCATTTCCAGATTAAAAAGTAACCTCCTTACGAGAAAATCCAAGACCCTGGGATGTGACTCAATCCTGGGGTTTTTTTGTTTTAACCTAGATTTGGGGAAAAGGTGTTTATAATGTTTCAATCCCGAATGTTCGGGATTGAAGCAGCAGTTGAATTTTAAGGAGTTATCCCGAAAAATTCGGGACAGATTAACCCCAACGGATTAACCCGAAAAAACGGTAGACAATTAGCTTTTTAGAAAAAAGAGTTGATTCTTTGGAGAGAATATGTTATTTTTCTGATGTGAAAAAGATCGTGAGGTTAATTAATGACCCGGGTAAAGGTGGGCGTTATTGGGGTTGGTAGGCTCGGTCAGCACCATGCCAGATTATACAGACAACTTGAAACGGCTCGGTTGATAGGGGTTTTTGACGCCGATTGGGAAGTCTGCCAGGGCGTGGCCGTTGAGCTTAAAATTTTAGCCTTCAGGCAGATGGAAGATTTGCTGAACCAGGTGGATGCCGTCAGTGTGGCTACCCCCACCGCCACCCATGGCAGGATTGGCCGACTAGTGCTTCAGGCAGGGGTTCACATTTTTATTGAAAAACCCATCGCTGATACCCTGGCCACGGCGGATGATCTGATCAATCAGGCCCGGAAGCGGGGACTTAAGATTCAGGTCGGACACATTGAGCGTTTCAACCCTGCCCTTTTGGCCCTGCGGGGGGTTGGGCTTGAGCCCCGGTTCATCGAGTCGCACCGACTGGCTACCTTCGATCCCCGGGGGACGGATGTGGCCGTCGTCCTCGACCTGATGATCCACGACCTCGATATTATAATAAATTTGGTGAAAAGCCCGATAAGAAGGATTGATGCCAACGGGGTCAACGTTCTCACCGATTCGATTGACATCGCTAACGCCCGGCTGACTTTTGATAACGGTTGTGTTGCCAATGTAACCGCCAGCAGGATTTCCCAGAAGAAGATGCGGAAGATGCGCCTATTCCAGCGGGATGTCTATATCTCCGTTGACTTTCTCGATGGGATATCTGAAATCTTCCGACTGGAGGATGTGCATGAAGGGCTGGAAAAGACCCCGTCCATTGGGGTAATCGGGGAATACAGGATTGGAGGCAGGAAGAAACGGATCGTATACAACCAGCCCCAAGTTCCCGGGGTCAACGCCCTCCAGCTCGAACTTGAGGGTTTCCTGAAGGCCGTTGCCGGGGGGGGTGATCCCCCCGTCACTGGTGAGGACGGCAGGCGGGCCCTGGAGGTGGCTATGAAGGTCATAGAGGAAATCGAAAGGCAAAATCAAAAGGTAACTTTTTAGCCGTTGGAAGTTGAAAAGCAGCAGGGGGACAGAGGGGCTGGGGAGCAGAGGAGAAAAAAATCGTATCCTCAATAGGTATCATCGTGAATCCGTCTAACAATATGGAATTACCCCGAAACTTCGGGGTTTATCATAAACCCGTCCATACGGATCCGTCTGGATAAACGGATAACTCCGGTTGTTTTTATTGCGTTTTGAATTTCGGTCATTTGTCGTGCCTGAGGCAGATCCGCCTTGGGCGGAAATTTGTTTCGGATTTCGTGTTTCGGATTTTATCTTGTAATATGGACATTCGTCAATTTTTTTTCCAATATCGCAGCTTTACGCCGATTCCATTAATCCTGCTTTTGTTCTATCTGGCACAGCCGAAAATTTATCCTTTTGTATTCGGTCTGCTTTTGGCCCTTGTCGGGGAGGGGCTTCGGTGGTGGGCGGTGGCCCATGCGGGCGGGGAGACCCGAACCCGCCAGGTGGGTGCCGGGGAATTGGTAACCAGCGGCCCCTTTGCCCATGTACGGAACCCCCTTTACCTTGCAAATCTATTCATCATTACCGGATTTGTCCTCATGGCCGGCGGGGGTCTTCCCTGGATGCTGGGGGTGGGCTGGGCCTTCTGGGCGGTGCAATATTCCCTCATCATCTCCTTAGAAGAGGAAACCCTGGACAAACTCTTCGGGGATACCTACCGCCGATACAGAAACAAAGTTCCCAGGTTCTTGCCTTTGTTAAAAGGTCAGACCCCAGAAGGGAGGACGACCCTTCCCCTAAGGAAAGTCCTGCGGTCGGAGCGTAGTACGCTTTTAGGACTTTTATTGCTGACGGGCGGCATCATTTTACGGGGTGCTCTTTTTGGGTAATGGGATGGTCAAGAGAATATTAATGGTTGCCGGGGAGCCCTCGGGAGACCTGCATGGTTCGGGGTTGGTTCGGGAGCTGAAGCGGCGATCACCAAACCTTAATCTCTACGGCATCGGCGGGGACCAGATGGCCGCCGCCGGGTTTGAGAACCTCTATCACATTGATCAGCTCTCCCTGCTGGGGTTTACGGAAGTGGTCAGACGGCTGCCTTTCGTCAACCAGGTCCTTCGGCAGCTCGGCAGGCTCCTGAAATCCCGACGGCCCGACTTGGTGGTTCTCATTGATTTTCCCGGCTTCAACCTGCGGTTGGCCAGGATGGCCAAGGGCCTGGGGGTGCCGGTTCTCTACTACATCAGCCCCCAAGTGTGGGCCTGGGCCCGGGAACGGATATGGAAGATAGCCCGCTGGGTGGATCGGATGGCCGTTATTTTGCCTTTCGAGGAGAAGTTATTTCGTCAGGCCGGAATAAACGCTCGATTTGTGGGCCATCCCCTGTTGGATGGTCAGGGCTCCCAAATGACCCATTCGGAGTTTTGCCTTGCCTACGACCTGGATCCCAACCGAAGGACAATTGCCCTATTGCCGGGAAGCCGGTCCACCGAAATTCTTAAGCTGTTTCCTGTTATGATAGGGGCAACAGAACGTATCCGGGGAATCTTAGGGAATATTCAGGTGACCGTGGGGGTGGCCTCTACCGTTAATCAGCGGGATCTGGAGCGAATGGTTCCCCCAGACGCCTGGGTGCGTTTGGTGCCCGATGCCATCCAGGACGTGTTGAAGCACGCCGAAATAGCTATCGTTGCCTCGGGGACGGCGACACTGGAGGCCGCCATCCTGGGGGTCCCCATGGTCATCGTATACCGTGTTTCCCCCCTTTCCTATCTCATCGGCAGGCTGCTGGTGAGCACAGATTACATCGGGCTGGTGAACTTAGTGGCCGGTCGAGAGGTAGTTCCCGAGCTCATTCAGGGGGCGGCTACGGCCGAGAATATTGCGGCTACGGCGATTCGAATTATTCGGGATTCCACATATCGCCAATCCATTCTGAAGGATTTAAGGATGGTGCGGGAGCGGCTGGGGAAGCCGGGAGCCACCCGCCGGGTGGCCGATATGGTGTTTGAATTTTAAATGAACTTTTAGCTATGCTCCTTTTAGATTCTGCGGGTCATCTGCCATTATTTTTAATTTGACAGGATTGATTGTTTTTATTCTTGTGCCGACTCGTCGGCATGATGGTTTAGTTAGTAAATAAAATTAAATGATCTAACAATATAAAACTAGAATTTTTGAGAATTTTACTAATCAGCTGAGAGAGTCTCCATTATGTACCCAATAAATGAAATTGAAATTGCTGCAAATGAATTTGTTGAGTTACGGCGAAAAGTACATCATGAGATAGCTAAAAAGTTAGATCAAGGATCATTCGAAAATGGAACTACTTTAATCTATAAAGGAAATTTTATGCGTATAGAATTAACTATCAAGGATGATACCCAAAAGAGTACACTTCATAGCTATGGGACTTTATCGCCGAATGCGCGTTACTTTCTAAAGGCCTTTGCCAAGGGAATTTCAACACCTTTCAGACTTGAGATAGACAATAAATGGAATACTCCTCATATTAACAGTTGTTGTTCACAAGATAACCATCGATCCATTCCGAATTGGGGAACAAGCAACATTAGTTCTATTGGATCGACTGTTACCGGTGTTGTTCTTGGTGATTGTTTGGTATTTGATTTAATGAAGCGTCATTTGAAATACGGCGGTTTTGGAACAACAACGGATTGTACCCTACACCATAGTTAAGGATATAGGTAATCTGATGGCAAGAAGACGTACATGTGGTGAGGAATTGGTTGAGCAAACGACAAGTGCTTGCGGAAGAGAATGTAGTAAAAGTTGCTCTAAAGGATGTATTGTCTCCTTTGTACCAATTTTGCTTTCAAATCTGAGGTTGTTCTTATACAGTATCGTAAACTTTTCATCGCTCAAAAGCGTGCTTATTGAAATGATTCATCATTATCAAACAGATGTTTCTCCTTACCTAAATACTTGCTGTCTATTTGAACCTTCATGCTCAAACTACGCAATCCAAACATTTCGGAATCATGGTTTATTGATGGCATTACTGAAAGTGTCCTTTCGTATTGTGAGGTGCAACGCAATGGTTGCCCATTTCTTTCAGTTAACGATTTATAGTTAGCCTAGAATTTTTACTTCAAATAATTAGGAAGTCTTAAGCTGTACCGAATTATTTACCATAAGTTGAAGAAGTTGAAGGAAATTCCATAGGAATTATTAAAATGTGTATTTTTCAGTGCAAGTAATGGATCATAATATGGACTGCATTTCTATAAGGTTTGTTTGGAATACTGTCAGCTTCTTTAGGCAATTAACTAACACGCCTGACCCGAATAGTGTGACTGTATGATCAAGCTTTTTTAATAACTTATTACCTAAAAATTGGGACCAAAGAAGAACATACTTTCTTGGTTAGCGGTCCATTTCGGGTGGCTCATAATTCTTTTATTAGGGGCGACCTTACGGATCAAGTTTGTGGGCAGGCAGCATTATCTGACGCTTAAGAAGAAGAAAAAGCCCTTTGTCATTACCCTTTGGCACGGGAGGATTCTGCTGCCCATTTACGTTCACCGGGGGGAGGGCATCCGGGGCATGGCCAGCCTGAGTCAGGACGGTCGGATGGTCGCTCAGACCATCCTTAAATTAGGGTATAGGATTGCCTGGGGGTCCAGCTCCCGAAGGGGAAAGGAGGCTCTTCATGAACTTGCCGCTGCTTTAAAGCGGGGTGAGGTAGGCGCCTTAATACCCGATGGTCCCCGGGGCCCCCGACACAGACTGAAGATGGGCGCCATTGTGCTCTCTTTAAAGACCGGAGCCTTTCTGCTCCCCCTGACCTACGCCGCCACCCGCCGGACGGTCTTCCGTTCCTGGGACCGCTTTTACCTCCCATGGCCCAGCTCTCGATGTGTAATTATGTACGGGGAGCCCATCTGGGTCAGTCCGGACCTGTCTGACGATGCTCTGGAGGCCTTTCGTAAACAGGTTGAGGAAAGAATGATAGCTCTGGAACGTGAAGCTGATGAATTTATTCAGAACTACAAAAATAGCAAAGGCCTGGTGAAATGAAATTGAACCCCTTTGTCAGTCTGTTGATGGTTCCTTTCTCTTTCCTTTATGGGACAGCGGTGGCTCTTCGAAACTGGCTCTACAACCGGGGGATTAAGGTCTCCCACCGGTTGGACTGCCGGGTCATCAGCGTGGGTAATCTGAGCGTTGGGGGCACAGGGAAGACCCCTATGGTGGAGTGCTTTGCCCGGCGGTTGCACGGGGATGGCCGGGGAGTGGCTATCCTCAGCCGGGGATACCGGGGTAAAGGCAAGGGGACGGTCATCGTCTCCGATGGGGTGAACCTGCTGGTGGATGACCGGTATGCCGGTGACGAGCCCTATCTTCTGGCCTCCCGCCTGCGGTCGGTGCCCATCATCGTGAACCGGGATCGGGTTAAGGGGGCAGAAGAAGCCCTTCATCGTTTCCATTCTAAATACCTGATCCTTGACGACGGGTTCCAATACCGCCGACTCCAGCGGGACCTGGATGTGGTTCTAGTTGATTTTCAATCCTCCCCCCAGAGGCTTCTACCTGCTGGTCCCTTAAGGGAGCCCTGGAGAAACCTCAGGCGGGCTGACCTCATTTTCCTGACCAAATGCCCCCTGCCCGGGGGCAGCAACTGGGAGCTGGTAGCCGGGCAGAAGGACTTCCTTCGCCAGTTTACGGAGGCCCCTATTGTAGCCTGCCGTCACCACCCGGTGAAATTGGTTGATGTCAAGACCAGGGAGGATGTGGGGCTTAAGATTCTTCACAATCGCAAGGTGGTGGCCTTCGCTGGAATTGCCAATCCGGCCTCCTTCAGGCTGACCCTGCTGGATGAAAAGTCCAAGGTGGTGAAATTCTTCCGCTTTCCCGACCATTATCGGTATGGGACCAAGGATATAAAACGCATTTTTTCCGTTAGCAGCGAGCTTGAGGGAGATCTGGTGGTGACCACGGAGAAGGACCGGGTGCGGCTTCCCCGGGAATTCGACATACCCATCCCCCTCTATTTTCTAGTCATAGAGATCGAGATATTGGAAGAGTTCGATGTCTTAAAAGCGTTGAAATGGTAAAAAATGGAAATAGAAAGTGATTTCTTGGTCATAGGAAGTGGCATTGCCGGGCTGTCCTTTGCCCTAAAGGCGGCCCGTTTCGGTCGGGTAAATTTGGTTACCAAGAAGGATAACACCGAATCCAACACCAACTACGCCCAGGGGGGGATCGCCGTCGTGGTGTCCCCTGAGGACAGTTTCCAGCGCCACGTTGAGGATACCCTTGAGGCCGGAGCCGGTCTCTGCCACCCCGATGCGGTGGAGATGCTGGTCCGGGAGGGGCCCTGCGGGGTTCGGGAATTGATGGACTGGGGAGTCAGGTTCAGTCTGAGAAAGGCGGGGGTCTTCGACTTAGGCCGGGAGGGGGGACACTCGGTCAAGCGCATTGTCCACGCCGCTGACCTCACCGGCCGCGAGGTGGAGCGGGCCCTGGTGGCCGCCGCCAAGGCCAACCCCAACATCACCATCTTCGAAAACCATCAAGCCGTGGATCTGCTGACCGAGCACCATCTAAAGGACAAGAAGCAAGATGGTATTCACTGCTGGGGGGCTTATGTGCTGGACGAGGGCCGCGAGGTTGTGTTTACCTTTAAGTCTATGGTGACATTTCTGGCCACCGGAGGGGTGGGGCAGGTGTATCTGCACACCACCAATCCGGGGATCGCCACCGGGGACGGGATCGCCATGGCCTACCGGGCCGGAGCCAGTGTGGCTAACCTGGAGTTTACCCAGTTTCACCCCACCACCCTCTACCATCCCGATGCCAATTCCTTCCTCATCTCCGAACGCCTGCGGGGATATGGGGCGGTGCTCAAAACCAAGGACGGCAGGACGTTTATGGAGAACTACCATCCCCAGGGATGCCTGGCCCCCCGGGATGTTGTGGCCAGGGCCATAGACAACGAACTGAAAAAGAGGGGTGAGGATTACGTGCTGTTAGACGCCACCCACCTGGACAAGGAGGGTCTAAGATCCCATTTTCCCACCATCTATCAAAAATGTCTTTCTTATAATTTGGATGTAACGGAAGAGCCCATTCCGGTGGTGCCCGCCGCCCACTACATCTGCGGGGGTGTGGTGACCGACTTGGATGGCAGAACTTCTATCGAAGGGCTTTTTGCCGGGGGGGAAGTGGCCTGTACCGGGGTGCACGGGGCCAACCGGCTGGCCTCGAACTCTCTTTTAGAGGCGGTGGTCTTTTCCGACCGGGCGGTGAAGGGTACGGTAAAATACTGGAAGGAACACAAGGGCAAATTGCCATTAATCCCCACCTGGAGCGATGAGGGAACCTTTGACCCTGAGGAATGGGTGTTAATCTCCCATGACAAGCAGGAGATCCAGCGGCTGATGTGGGACTACGTGGGCATCGTGCGGGCCACCCATAGATTGAAACGGGCCCAGGAGAGAATTCAGTTAATCGCCAAGGAAGTTGAGGATTTCTATCGAAAGACCAGGGTCACCGAGGGGTTAATTGAACTGCGGAACATCACCACCGTGGCCCTCCTGATCATTGAATCGGCCATGCGCCGCAAAGAGAGCCGGGGATTGCACTACATTCTCGATTATCCGAATACCGATGATAAATACTGGAAGAAAGATACTATCCTGTAAAGCTTGTGTCCTAATAATGACTAGACTTCGGCAAATTTTATAATGTGCAGTAAAGAAAACCGACCGGCCTTAGGCGGATGAATCGGTTAGTTCTGTTGTTATGGCGAAAATCATTATCCCCCAAATGAATTCGGGGGCTATCATGTTCAAATAAATAACCCCCCAGTTTCAACTGGGGGGTTAACCGAAACCAAAATATCAGTTGTAACCGTTTCAACGGTTTATTATCCTAATTCATCCCCAGAAATATTTTTTGCTAAAGTTTAGTGATGAGCCTTATTGAGCCTCTCCTTGGGATTCCTTTTCCCTTTTGATAGCCCCTTCCTGATCAGCCAATATCCTGGTGAAGATTAACAGAGCAATACCTATTAAAAAGGGAATAACCCCCCATACCCCAACCCTGATTCCCACCGCCACCCATAGTGCGATAAATGTGCCTACCCCTAATCCAGTAAAGATCAGGCCCCAGGCCAGTGGTATGCGACTGCGGGGGGGTTCCTCGGGCAGGGGGGGAACAGACATCCCCTTCTCAATGGCCAGCATGATGGCCGCATGGCGGAGCATCCTCCGAGAGCTTGAGGCCGTCAGCGAATGGATGGATACCCCTTTTTCAATGGCTGATATCCGCTCTTCGCTTAAGAGCCTCCTTTTCCTGAAACCATAATAGAGCGCTAAGACAATAGTAACCAGGGGGGCTCCAAAAGACATCACGATGGCAACAATGGGTACCCATAATTCTTTCATAATAACTCCTTTGATCTATTTAACCTCTCACATTACTATTAAAATGAAAAACAACCCTTTTTCAGGTTTCTAATCTATTTGATAGGGATACTGAGAAAAATGTTTCACTAAAAGAACATTTTTTGAAACTTTTTTTATTTTAAACCAATCAAATTAATCAGAGAACAGGTGGTTGGAATAGGGGATGGTTGAAACCAGCGAAAAAGAGCTGATCAAAAGATGCCAGCGGGGCGATCAAAAGGCGTTCGCAGAGCTGGTTGACCGTTACAAAGTATGGGTGTTCACTATTATTGACCGCATGATTTACGACGAAAGCCAAACCGAGGATTTAGCTCAGGAGGTATTTATAAGGATATTTAAGGGGATCGCCGATTTCCGGGGGAAGGCCAAGCTCTCTACCTGGATTTACCGGATTACCTACAATATATGTTTAACCGAGATCGCCCGGAAAGGAAGGGAGAAGGAGTGGATTTCCCTAGACGAAGAGAATCCTTTGGGAGGTCAGTCTTTGGGAGAGATACTTCCGGGTGGTGAGGACTTCATCCGAGACCATGATATTAAAGATACCGTAGAGGTACTGTTAAAAGAGTTATCCCCCCGTTATCGAATGGTCATTACACTTTATTATTTAAGGGAAATGTCATACCAGGAGATCGGGGAGGTGATGGATCTGCCCCTTGGTACGGTGAAGGCCCAGCTTCATCGGGCCAAAAAGTTCATGCGGCGGGTTTTACTGAGTGAAGATATAAGGTAACTATTCAGCCACAAAGACACTAAGACACCAAGATTATTATGAGGCTAGCTACTGGAGACCGAAGACCGAAAAAAATAGAATAAACATCTATCCTCTTACTTCGTAATTCATAATTCTTAATTCTACATTATTTTTCGTGCCTTGGCGCCTTAGTGGCTAAGCTGATACGATATAAGGGAGTGATGATGATGGATTGTAGTCAGTTCAGCGATCTGCTGTCGGATTATCTTGAGGGATCCTTATCCCCGCCTTTAATGCAGGCGATGAAGGACCACTGGGAAAAATGCCCGACCTGTCAGAAAGAACTAACCCTTGAGGGGCGGTTGAACCAGGCATTGCGGGCCGGAAAACTTAAGGAGCCCCCGGCCAATTTTACCAATCGGCTCATTGAAAAAATCTCTGAGCTACCCGACCCTCTTGTCCCCGAGAAAATACCCATCATAAATGTGGTTACCGCTGTGGTAGCGATCCTGGTTTTGGGGGGGCTCTTGTTTTTCGGTGTCCATCGCCTCTTGGATTTCAGCGATATAGTCTTATTGGTGAGTCAGAAATTCATCTGGGTCGCTGCTGATCTATCCGATGGCCTATACCATTTTTTCTGGAATTTTAGTCACCAGGTTCAACTGCTGCCTGGATTTTTCGGCTCCCTTGTCTTTGCTGTGATTATCATTCCCATATTTTTGAGCTGGGGGGTATGGGAAACGGTGAAGGCTTTAAGGAGTTAACCCCGAACTTTGGGTTTTGGCTGAACTTCCCAATTTATACCGTCATCGCTAAAAGCAAGCCCCATATTCCTACCATCGAGGCGCTTATCTTTAAGAGAGCCGTAATCATTGCGGAAAACCATAACATGCCTGCCTTGAAACCTAGTGACCCCTGGATTGAAGACTAAAGTACCCTGATATGGAATATCCCTTGCCGTCAGAATCGGGTTCCCGTAGTGGCATTTTATTACGGGGCTGGACATCAATTCGCTGATTATTAAATTTCCCATTGCCAGACTTTTGTTGGACTTGGCTTTTATCCTTAAACAGATTTATAGTGCTTTCACCCTAAAAGCGGCTATTTCTTCCATGGTGGCACTTCCGGTAAGAGTGTGTCGAACTCAGCGATCAGCTCTGATTCGTATTCCGCCGTATATAAACCGTTCAAGAACTTATCAGCGCCCTCTTTGAAGAAAAGTTCCCAAGACCTGTCCTCCTGCCCGGGATTTATCGGAAAAAAGATGGCTCCATTCGCTTTGGCGGCCTTCATATCACCGGGAGCATCCCCAATCATCAACAGGTGGCCCTCAAGATATTTACCGTCGGAGGCCAAATGAATGTGCTCCTTTTTGCTTCCCATTTCTTGGCCGGCAATCACACGGGCATATTGAGCAATGTTATGTTCCTGCCATTCCCGACGCAGTGCCTCGCCTGGGGTCGCGGAACAGACAATAATGTCAGCCCACCGGGAAATCTTCTCTAAGCTCTCGCGCACAAAGGGAAACGGTGGCACCCCATAAACCATATCCGCCACAGTGGCATTTACGGCTTCGCTCCATTTTAAGGCCTGTGCCAAAATCGGATCACCGGTTTTCTTCACCTCGGCTTTCAGAGCCGGATTCCCCAATTTTGTCTCTCGTTCAATCCAGTCGCGCAGGGGCTGGGCAACCGGAATATTGAGATGACGCTTCTGCACATCCGGCCACTCGCGGAGCAGATCGAAAACCATAATCAGGGCCGGGAAACGATTCACGCCGCGCCATTTTGAGTAGAGGTTAACAAATTCGGCCGCCGCCCGGGCATATTTGGATACCGGCTGCAGGGTCCAATACTTGATGATATTCGGGATAAAACATTCTTTGTGTTTGATCTCCATCGTATCAAAGGCACATCCATCCGAATCAATCGCAACCAAGAAATCATGCCGTGGTTCTAAATCCTTCAATTCAACTTGGGGATCTGACATAGGCTAAACCCTCTTTATCGTTAAATTCTAATGACCAACAAGCTATTTACGATATGCTTGAGGTACATATTCTGGCAATTTTTGTTCTGCGAAAATCCTGTCAAACCGCGCAAATCTCTGCAACCCGTTGACAACGGGCACACTCACCCAATCTTCGCCGATCAATGGGCGGGCATAATGGATAAAATCATCTGTTACGTCAATCTGATTGGGAGCGATCCAATCCTTTGGGAATTTGCGTTCGGAATTGGCCACCACGTCCAAGGGTACTTTATCGTAATCCACATTATAAATCAAACCCTGCCGGCGAAGGATAGTGGACATATAGCCAGAGCCGTGTTCGACCGCGATGACCACCGCCTTCTGACCTACTTTATAAGCTTCGTCTAAATCCACTGTGGATGCATAAATCGCTGTGTCGCGCTGATCCGTACCAACAACTTGCCCGCGCGCAACTCCCCTCGCCTTCAATCCGACTTTATTGAGATGATTGACCACGATCTGCTGCGCGGTAGACATGCTCGAACTAAATTGGGTATGACCGAAAGAATCCTTTACTTCACCGACCGTACCGACATCAAAACCTTCACTTACGACAAGGATGACCCGTCCACTTCGCTTAAGCTCATCATTTACATTATCCATTAACTCGGATAAACTGAGACCGGATTCTGGCATATAGATCTGGAGCGGCATTTCACGTTTGGGGTCTGCTAACCGTACTGCTGCCGGAATAAAGCCAATTTTCCGTCCCATTACCTGTATCACAAGAACGGGGTCTGATGGGCAAGAACCCATATTTTCTTCGTTAGCATTTTGGATATTATAGGCCCAGTATCGAGCCACACTACCATATCCTGGGGTATGATCAACCAGTTTGAATTCGGAGTCGCCTACATCGTTGTCAATCGTTTTGGCAATCCCCACCGCCACTAGGTCAAAACCTTTTTCGTGAGCCATTTTCGCTACTTTTTGCGCCGTGTCCATTGAGTCGTTACCGCCGATGTAAAAGAAGTAGCCGATGTTATGTGCTTTGAACACATCAATGATGCGATTAAAATCCTCTTGCTGATGGCTTTTTAGTTTATAGCGGCAGGTGCCGATGGGACCGGCGGCGGGGGTGGTCCGCAACAAGCGAATTTCCTCTTCTCGCTGGGCAGAGACATCCAGCAATTCCTCTTTGAGAATGCCTTCTAACCCGTGGTACCCACCGTAAATTTTATCAAATTTATCTGGATACATCCAGCAGGTTTCTACAATCCCCCGAAGGGAATTATTGATCACCGGCGATGGACCGCCGGACTGAGCAACGACTACGTTTTTGTCTACTGCCATACACAAACCCCCAAATTGCTGCTTTTTAGTTACGGCCCGAATGGATCGTCTTTCAAGCGATAGAGCATTTCTCCCGCCCTGGGGACATATAAAACCCCTTCATCCTCATGATTTTTCCAATCGTCTACGTTGATCAATTTCGGATCGCAATAGCCAAGATTTATCTTCTTACAAACATCCTCTGGGATTTGCGTAGCTAAAACCACCTTGACCCGCGGCTTTTCTACGCCGTTCTCGAAAGAGCCAATCCCTTTCACGTGGGTGGAGTGCGCCATCACGCCGCCGGGTATATCTGTGAATCTATCCATTTGTTTGATAAAATAGTCGCGAACGTGATAACCGATCTTCTCAATGATTGCCCCATGGGTAACGGATATTTCGGTGATATTTGGCGCATAGATGATTAACTCACCACCGTCAGCAACCACGGGTTCGAGTTTGTACATGCATTTGCCCCCGGTCCAGAGGTCATCGTACATTTTGGGGGCGCAGGATAAAACCCGATGAAAGGGATGATCCTTATAAATAATATGCAATTTGCCTGACAAATCAGCAGCGGAAGCAAACGCTTCCTCCGGAGTCCCGACGAAAAGACCGGCCAGATCATTCCCCTTAACTACTAGACTCAAACAAATCCGCTCTATAAGTAAAAATGCTGCCGCCTTATCCACCAATTTCCGCACCGGTGTATCCTTGGTGCCGATGATGACCGGGTTGGTGATAAGGGCTCCGAACCAATGGAGTATATCAATGATCTCCTGCCCACCAATGCCTGGAAACAGATACTTGTTGCCACCCGAGAATCCCACCACCTCATGGGGAAAGGTGGGACCAATGATCATGAGCAGGTCATAATCAAAAATCAGTTTATTTATGGTTACATCTACTTTCTGGCGCAGCAGTCCACCGGAGATGTCGGCGACCTCATCTTCGCTAATGGTCCCAATGCACCTTAGCTGATCAGGGTCCTTCCAATAATGATTGAAGAATCTCGCTTTGGGATATTTACTGGTACGCTCTTTCTGGGTAATGCCGACTCGCTCGTTAATCGCCCTGTCGCTCATAGGTGGATGGGTACCAAGAGCGATAAGAAAGTGAAGGGCTTGCACCCGTGCCGCCAGCAATTTATAGACGACCCGGAACATTGCATCCATAGGGGCGGTGCGGGTGTGATCGGGTATGATGGCCAGAATGCGCCTGTCGTCCAAATGGTTTAGCGAGAACGCTTGGGCACAGAGATTGAAGACCTGCGCCTCATTCAGCAAATCAGATGGAGAGCCTTTGCCAATAACCATGTGTAACATTATAGGGAAAAGCCAACCGCTAATCTTTCAACCACTCGGTATGGAAAAACTGACCGCGCGGTTTGTCAACGCGTTCATAGGTGTGAGCGCCGAAATAGTCACGCTGGGCCTGCAGCAGGTTCGCCGGCAGTTGGGCGCTACGGTAGCCGTCATAATAGGCCAACGCACTGCTGAAAGCCGGAACCGGCAGACCTAAGGCAACCGCTTGGGCAACCACCTTACGCCAGGCATCCTGGTTCGCCTCCACAGCGGATTTAAAATAGGAATCCAGCAAAAGATTCGGCAGATCCGGCTGCCTGTCAAACGCTTCTTTAATCTTGTCTAGGAATTGTGCGCGGATAATACAACCGTTGCGCCATAACAACGCTATCTCGCCGAACTTCAGATCCCAGTGGTACTCCTCGGCCGCGGCCCGCATCAATTGATAGCCCTGGGCGTAAGAGCAGATCTTGGAAGCATACAGTGCCTTGCGGATAATCTCGATAAATTCTACTTTATCACCTTCGAACTTGGCATCGGGGCTGGATAAAACCTTTGATGCGGCCACACGCTCTTCCTTTATAGCACTTAAAGCACGGGCAAACACGGCCTCTGCAATCGTCTGCGAGGGGACACCCAGATCCAAAGCGGCCTGGCTGGCCCATTTGCCCGTACCTTTCTGCCCAGCCGTATCCAGGATAACATGGATCATCGGTTTACCGGTTTCGGGGTCCTTTTTAGCCATAATGTCACTGGTGATTTGAATCAGGTAGCTGTTTAATTCCCCTTTATTCCATTCTGCAAAAACATCGTACATTTCCCCTGGGGTTAATCCGAGGGCCTGTTCCATTATAAAGTATGACTCACAGATCATCTGCATGTCGCCGTACTCAATCCCATTGTGGACCATTTTAACGAAATGCCCAGCGCCGTTGTTCCCGATCCATTCACAGCAGGGGGAGCCATCAGCAACCTTGGCAGCAATGGATTGAAAGATCGTTTTCACGTGGGGCCAGGCCTCGGGGCTTCCCCCAGGCATAATAGAGGGGCCCTTTAATGCCCCCTCTTCGCCACCGGAAACGCCGGTGCCGATAAATAAATAACCTTTTTCTTTCAAATAGTTGGTCCTGCGTATGGAATCCGGAAAATGGCTGTTACCACCGTCAATGATAATATCACCTGGTTCCAAATGCGGCAGAAGCAGCTCGATAAAATCATCCACGGGCTTACCGGCTTTGACCATAAGCATGGTCTTCCGCGGTTTTTTAAGACTTGCGGCCAACTCCTCAATGTTGTGACAACCCTTAATGTTTTTACCTTTTGCACGGCCTTCAATGAATTTATCCACTTTGCTGACGGTGCGATTGAAGACGGCTACCGAAAAACCATGGTTCTCTATATTGAGAACAAGATTTTCGCCCATTACGGCAAGACCAATCAGTCCGATGTCATAAGTGCCCATTCTGTTTTCCTCCCTGTTAAATGGTCATGGCGGTAAAACCGCCGTCCACGCGAATAACGGCACCGGTAACGAAAGAAGAAGCCTTTTCTGAGGCCAACCAGAGTGTGGCTCCCACCAATTCCTCGGGTTCACCAAATCGAGCCATGGGAGTATGGCGGAAAATAGCCTCGGTGCGCTCCTTGGTCAGCAGTTTGCGATTCTGCTCAGCCGGGAAAAACCCTGGGGCAATGGCATTCACCCGAACCCTATGGGGCGCCCATTCCCGGGCCAGAAACTGGGTCAGATTGTTGACACCTGCTTTGGAAATACCGTATGTAAACACCTTGGAAAGCGGTGGTCCCGATGAGGCTGAGGAAATGTTAATGATACTCCCCCCTTCGCCCTGTTCAATCATTCTTTTCCCAAAAATCTGACAGGCTAAAAACATGCTCTTCAGGTTCACGCTGAGGATCTTTTCCCACTCCCCTTCGGTAATCTCGAAAAAGGGAGTAGCTGAATTGATGCCCGGGGCATTGATCAGGATATTTACCCGGCCTAACTCAGTGACGATTTTCTCCAGGGCCTTCATAATATCCTCTTTTATGGAGGCATCCAGTTGGATCGCCAGCGCCCTGACACCTACGGCAGAAATTTCCTCGGCCTTTTTCCTGGCACTCTCGACGTTAAGATCCAAGACGGCAATATCGGCCCCTGCCCTAGCCAGCCCATCTGCTATGGCCCCAGCAAGCACCCCACCACCCCCTATAATCGCTGCTACCTTATTCTTTAATCCAAAAAGTGATTCAAGAAATTCCATATTTAATCCCCTCTTATGAACTTAAGGGCTACGCCCCAACTGGAATAATGGGCAATAAATATATCTGGAGATCAGGGTATCAGTGGGAAGAATATCAGTGGATCAGAACATTCGGAACGATCTTGGGACAGGATAAAATCTGATATTCTTGTAATCTGATTCCCTTCCTATCCCCAAGCTTCGGGACTGATATTCTGATTTACTTTGAAGCCCTTTCTTAGAGATTCAAAGATGTTAAGTTACCATCCGCAATCATGAAGTCATGCCTGAGGCAGATCCGCCTATGGCGTGACCTGCGGCTACATCCTACAGAAAAGGTATAATATGTTTTCTCAAATGCTTCGATAGATTCTCATAGTGATCTTCTTCGTTTGCAACCAAACACTCCTTGATTTGGTCCCGAAACAGATAATTCCCCTTAGTATCCTTTGCGGTCAGAACAGAACCGAAGGCAACATGCAACACCTGACGGGCATCGTCCTGTTCAAAAAGAGCCAACAGTTGATCGTTCGAACATTCCGAACTCAATGGGACATCATCCACCTTGGCTGAGACATGATAGGATGCTTTGTCCAACGGATATCTTTCCCGTGAGAAATCAAAGATCTCGCGGAACAGATCCGGCTCTTTTGAACAGATGGTATACAATGCCACCAGGTAGCTCGTCCCGGCGGTTTTCACATGAACATACCCTTGCTTAAGCTTTCCGATAATTTCATACACACTGAATTTATCACTACCGGAATGAAGGCTGATTTTATAAGGACCCCATTGCTGAGCGATCAGCACATGTTTTTTATACTCCTCCGCAAAGCGATCGAGATCCCCCCTGTAGTCAACCCCTTTTTCAAAATCCCCGATGAAACGCGGGGCCAGACTCACAAATTTGATTCCCAATCTGATCATTTCTCCGACGAAAAAAAGGTGCTCAAAGGCGGTGGTGACAGAATCTGTCTCGTCTACTGAGACTTCCAATTCAAAGGGACTCCCGGAAGACCTTTCCACCAGATATTTGTACATCTTATAGGTGTGTGCAATCGCCTTCCCATATTTAGCCATGGCACGGTAAATTTCTTCCCGATCGGGATGGATGACGAATTCATCATCAAGCACAAAATCCCGGTCATCATATCTTCGCAGGCAATCATCAGAGGTATCTTCGAGCGTGGACCACGGGATTTTCTCCACCCTGGCCATAAGCTCCCGGCTCGAATATGAATCGGCCTGGTTGTCCACGTGATCCCCGGGATCGATGGTATACATGGTGTAACCGGCTTGGACCATCAAGTCGATGTCCTCTGACGTTTTGAGATGATCGGCATCGGCCCCGAAACCCTCCATATATCCCTCCTGGAAAACAGCCCAGGTGGCGGCATTCATCACCTCCTCGGGACTACGATGGGTCCGCTTAAGCTCCCGAATGGACTGCTGGGCCAGCACAGGTTTTATCCCTGTTCCTACAACCGCCCGGATGTGTCCCGGTCCCGCCAGGCCCAATCTGTCGCCCAGCCCGATTGCATTCCCAAGACCGAGCACCTTCGGTCGGGTAAAAGGGAAAAAATTACGTATGGTCACCGCATTGGAATGACTTATGGAACATTTTTTTAGAAATATGTTTTCCTTATCCAAGATCTCGGCTAAAATCTCCCCATCAAAATCCATGAATTGAGAGCTTTTATCCCCACCGAATAGTATCCAAAGACACTTTTCTTCCTCAGAGACACCGACAAAAAAATAATCCTCCCCGATTTTGGTAATTGACCGGGGATAAACGTCAACCTTTACCTTATCAGTAAACCTAATTTTTTGCCTTTGGGAAGGGGCACCTTTCTTTAGTCCTTCAAGCAGGGCTTTGTAATCCCCCATTGATTTTCATCCTCCAAAAACGATTACCCACCATTCGACCAAGCCTTGATTTTCTCTGAAACCGCCTCACCCGTAAACCCGAACTTCTCAACCAGCATCCCTAACGGTGCTGAAGCGCCAAATCGGTCCAGGCTGACAATCAAAATGGGAGATTCGGTTATGCCATCCCAACCATGCGGAACTCCTGCTTCGATTACTGCTAACCGACAGTTTCTCCGGGGAATTACTGACTCCCGGTAGCTTTTCGATTGCCCCCTGAAGATTTCCAGGGAGGGCATGGAGACCACTCGAACCGAGCAACCCTCGCCTTCAAGAATCTTTTGGCTTTCTAAAGCCAAATGAACTTCCGACCCGGTCGCCACCAGAACGATGTACGGCCCTTCCTTTTTTTCTTCAGAGAGCACATACCCCCCCTTCTGAATGAGGAACGGATCGAAATTAGCCGGCCTTGGCAGGGTGGGAACATTCTGCCTCGTCAGGATCAAGGCCGATGGGCCGCTGCGATTCTTCAGTGCGTAGGTCCAGGCTATGGCCACTTCTAGACCATCGGCAGGGCGAATAACGGTAAGATTAGGTATCGCCCTCAAGGCCGCTAACTGCTCTACCGGCTGATGCGTCGGCCCATCCTCGCCCACAAAGATACTATCGTGAGTAAAAACGTAGATGACCTGAACCCCCATCATGGCAGCCAGGCGGATAGAAGGCCGCATATAGTCCGAAAAGACCAGAAATGTAGACCCGTATGGAATCCAACTGCCGTACAGTGCCAGTCCGTTGAGAACCGCTCCCATAGCATGTTCCCTAACACCGAAATGAAAATTCCGGCCCCCGAAACGACCTTGACCAATCGAAGGGGAATCCTCGATCAAGGTTTTGGTTGATGGGGCCAGATCCGCCGATCCTCCACAGAGGCTGGGAACTAACTCAGCAGCTTTTTGCAAGATTTTACCCGAAATCACTCGTGTTGCATTCGGCTTGGTCGGAATACTACGAATAAGTTCCTCATCAATGGAATTAGGAACCCGTTTGGCAAACATTTCACCCCATTGCTCTGCCAATTTCGGGTTTCTCTTTTGCCAGCTTCTGAAATTATCCTGCCACCTATTGTATTCTTTTTTCAACTCTTCGACTCGACAATAAAACAGTTCCCTTACTTCATCCGGTACGTAGAAATTGGGCCGAGTAGGCCAACCTAAGTTACGCTTCGTCTCTAAAACCTCCTCAACCCCCAAAGGTGCTCCGTGGGATTCTTCACTATCCTGCATATTGGGACTTCCATATGCGATATGGGTTTTGGCTATGATGAGCGAAGGTCGATCGTTTACTTCAATTCCCTTCTCGATGGCGCTTGCGACATCATCATGGTTATGCCCGTCAATTTGGTTCGTATGCCAACCGTAGGCCTCAAAACGCCTCCCCACATCCTCAGAAAAACTGAGGTTTGTATCTCCTTCAATCGTAATGTGGTTGTCGTCGTAAATATAGATGATGTTTCCCAGACCGAGGTGTCCAGCCATGGAGGCTGCTTCTGAAGCTACTCCTTCCATCAAGTCACCGTCACTGACAATCCCGTATATACGATGATCTAACAGTGAGAAGCCATTGGTATTGAACCGTTCAGCCATCATTTTGGCACCAATGGCCATACCCACACCGTTGGCAAACCCCTGGCCCAGTGGACCGGTCGTCGTTTCGACACCAGGAAGACAATTATATTCGGGGTGACCCGGGGTTCGGCTCCCCCATTGTCGGAAGGACTTCAGATCCTCTATCAAAACATCGTAACCGCTCAGATAGAGCAATGCATAGAGAAGCATTGATCCGTGTCCAGCGGAGAGAACAAACCGATCCCGGTTTGGCCAAATGGGATCTTTGGGGTTAAATTTTAAAAAACGGTTCCAGAGGACAAATGCGCAATCGGCCATACCCATTGGCATGCCGGGGTGACCCGAATTTGCTTTTTGAACACCATCCACGGCCAGCATCCGAATCGTATTCACAGCCAACTGTGCTAACCGTGGAGTTACCATCACTCTGCACACAAGATAGTCCCCTCTTTTAGAATCATAATGTTACGAAATCCTTTAGGGAATATCTAATTTAAACTACAAATTTATGCTCAGATTTCCATTCAATCAGGGTGAAACATCTGGCCATTCATGCTTAGGATAGAACTGGTAATTAAGAAAACATTGGTTGATAACCGCATTAGGCCATCTACTTTTAATAACCATTCTTTTCTTCTTTATTATTTTAGAGAGATCATTATACTTCGAAAAATCGGTATATTTTTCCCAGCTTCCAGAAAACTTCTTCGGCCAGGATTTTGCTAAGGGATGGTCAGGCATCCTTGTAGTGACTTTATGTCTATCATATCTCGTCCTCATATCTTTTATCCGAGCCACTTCTTCTATATGAGCATATTTTACCGAAATTTTTTCCAAAGGAATGTTCTCCCACCCAACCGGCAAGGAGCCATGGCCTCCCCATTGAACATTGATCCTTGCCCTCTGATTATGAGCATTGGCATCTTCTATGGCTTCTTTTGTAGCCAGAATCGCTCGATGAAAGTAAGTATACACCCCTTTCACTTTACCTGATTGGGGATCGTATTCAATCCAGACTTTCTCGTGATCAGTGGGATCATTATCCCCGGGATAGTCAATATCATCATCCCAGAAGAAACTATATTCGATAAGCGGTTTATCGGGATGAATAACCACCGTCAAATCTTCCAAGGGGAAGAATTCTTTGGGGTTGGTGTATACCCTGGGAGCATACTTTAGTATTAAACCAAATTCCTCAGCGGTTACAGGTTGGGGTGGATCCAATTCCAAGACTTTGGCATATTCTATGCTAGCCTCTTTCAATCTCCGCTCCAGGTGATAGACATACCCCAAGCGGTTGTGGTAATAGGGGTCCTGGGGGGCAAGTTGGACTGCTTTTTGATAGTCTGCAATGGCTGCGGCATGATTCTCCGGCTTGTTCTCTTCTTCAGCGCGGAAAAGATCCAGATAGACCTCTCCCCTTTCAAAGTAGAATCTAGCCAAATCCTGAACCGAGGAGAAAAATCGGCCCTTATCTGTTAAGTTCGATCTACCTTGAGCCTCAACTTTGGCGATGCCACAAAACAGTAAGAGGATTGATAGTAATCCTGTCAGCTTTCTCATTTTTAGAGCCCTCCTTTTTGCTTCAAAGCCGTTATCCCTTGGAATCAGGATAGGATTTTTGTCATATTTCACGAATGCCCTGGGTGGATCCAATTCCAAGACCTTGTCATATTCTATGCTAGCCTCTTTCAATCTCCGCTCCAGGCGATAGACATACCCCACCGAGGAGAAAAATTGGCCCTCGTCTGTTAAGTTTGATCTACTTTGAGCCTCAACTTTGGCGACGCCACAAAACAGTAAGATGATTGATAGTAATCCTGTCGGCCTTCTCATTTTTAGAGTCCTCCTTTTTACTTCAAAGCCGTTGCCCCTTGGAATCAGGATAGGATTTTTGTTATATTTTACGAATCCCTTGGACGGGAAAAATTCCTTTGCCCCGTTAGAATTTCTTGTCTCGTCCTGATTTTTTCGTATATATTCTCTCCGAGGTGCACCCTTGTGATAAATGAATCAAGACACACCCTAATCTCGGCGTGTTTATTCCCCCAGAAAAATATCCGGGTCCGACATCTATTCTCTCTACATACTTCCTATCTTCCGTCCCGCCGATGTCTCTGATACCCTGACTCACCCGGTTGAAAGCGTCCCTTATCTTTTTACCCCTTATCTTGCCTTCCAAAAGAAATTCCAGCCCCAGCGGGTCTCGTATCTTCTCGTAACTGTCACCGATGGCGACATTTTTATCAATTCGACCGCAGAAGGGGCAGGTCTGGAGCTCAGGATATTCTTCCATTGATAGATAGTGGACGCTGCCGCCGGGTTCGAAATGAACACTGGTGGCGATGGCCCAACATGAGTATGTCCTATCGCCTTTGACCTCAAATAGCCTATCCCCCAAGGCCTTGAGGTAATACCTGAGATGTAGGGAGTGCTCGTGGAAAAGGGCCGGGTTGGAAAAGCCACCATAGGGTTGCCAGTGATCCCGGGCAACCTCGCCGTCGGCCCCATCCAGGGGTGATCTCCATGTTACCCGGTACATGTTACATTTATCGAAGAGACCGAGCACAACGTTCACCGCATTGTCATAGGAGGCTGCAAAGTCCTTGCTGACGTAGAACCAGACGTTGGGATAGCGCGGCATCTCTTGGGGAAAATCCACCCTGGGAATCAAGGGATATTCCCGTCCCTCTAAGGGAATCGTAAGCATCTTTCACTCCAAGCCTTGATTGTCACTACAATAATTAGGAGTTTTAAAAATAAGAGAAAATTTTAACATTATCCTGATACTTTTCTTAGGGTAAGCTTACTGGCAAAATGGCAAGCAACCCAATGTTCAGATCCAACTTCTCCCCATTTAGGTTTTTCATTTTTGCATATGTCTTTAGCATATTTACAGCGAGGATGAAAATAGCATCCAGAGGGTGGATTGGAGGGGTCAGCTATTTCACCGGGGAGGATAATTCGCTCCATTCTCAGGCGAGGATCGGGCTTGGGTAGAGCGGATAAGAGGGCTTCTGAGTAAGGGTGCTTTGGATTAAGAAAAAATTCTTCGGTTTCAGCCAGCTCAACAATCTTCCCCACATACATCACCGCCACCCGATCAGAGATATGTTCAATTACGCTCAAATCATGGGAGATGAAGAGATAAGTGAGATTAAATTCTTTTTGTAAATCCTGCAAGAGATTTAATGTTTGGGCTTGGACAGAAACGTCCAGGGCAGAAACTGGTTCATCGGCCACAATAAATTTAGGATTGAGAGCCAGTGCTCGGGCAATTCCGATGCGCTGGCGTTGTCCACCACTAAAAGCATGGGGATAGCGTCTTAAATGCCTTACATCTAATCCCACAGTTTTAACTAAATCCTTAACTCTATTTCTTAACTCTACGCCTTTAGCGATTTTATTAACTAATAAGGGTTCTCCGATAATGTCTAATACTGTCATTCTGGAATCTAAGGAAGAATAAGGATCCTGAAAAATTAATTGCATATCTTTCCTAATTGATCTTAGCTCTTCCTTGTTTAGTCGAGTAATATCTACCATTTTACTATCACCCATTTTAAAAAGAACCTCTCCCCCTGTAGGCTCAATAGCACGCAGGATACATCTGCCGATAGTAGTCTTACCGCAACCACTTTCCCCGACCAATCCCAAAGTTTCTCCTTCCGGGACATAGAGATTAACCCCATCAACTGCTTTTACATAACCGACTATTTTTTTCCAGAATCCCTTCTCAATGGGGAAATATTTTTTAAGATTTTTGACTTCTAAGAGTGGTTTTTTATCTTCTTTCGGCATGATTACCTATACAGGACACATTCAACTTTATGCCCATTTTCTAATTCGATTAAAGGAGGAGCATCAATATTGCAGATACCTTCTTTAGCTTGGGGGCAGCGGGGATAAAATGTGCATCCCCGAGGAAGTCCCAGGGGAAGGGGCACTGTCCCTTTGATAGAGTCAAGGCGTGCCCTTACCTTTCTTCCCACTCTGGGGATAGATTTCAATAATCTGCTGGTATAGGGATGTTTAGGATTATGGAAAATATCCTCTACACTGCCATATTCTACCACTTTACCCAAATACATAACTGCTACTTCATCTGATATCTCTGCAATGACCCCTAAATTATGGGTAATATAAATAATTGACATTCCAAATTCCTTTTGCAAATCTTTCATTAGTTCCAAAATTTGAGCCTGCACGGTGACATCTAAGGCAGTGGTAGGCTCATCGGCAATAAGCAGGCTGGGATTACAGGATAGAGCCATAGCAATCATTGCTCTTTGGCGCAAGCCACCGGAAAGCTGATGGGGGTAATCATCTATTCTGTGAGATGGATCAGGAATACCAACTTTATCCAGCATTTCCTTGGCCAGTCCTCTGGCTTCAGTCTTATTTAGTTTCCGATGTAGAAGAATAGTTTCCATAATTTGATTTCCTATAGTATGCAAAGGGGAAAGGGAAGTCATTGGCTCTTGAAATATCATTGTTATCTGGTTACCCCTAATGTTTCTAATTTCTTTCCCAAAAGGATCTAATTCAGCAAGGTCAACGTTTTTCTCATTCTCTTGGTGGAATAATATTTCCCCTTCTGTTTTCCCAGGAGAGGGAACTATCCTCAGGATAGACTGAGCAGTAACGGATTTGCCACAGCCTGATTCACCGACTATGCCTAACGTTTTCCCCCTGTCTATTTTAAAGCTGACCCCGTCCACTGCCTTCAGGATGCCTTCATCTAAATAAAAATACGTCCTAAGGTCTTTTATTTCCAGCAAGGGGTCATCTTCGCTTTTCAATTTTGATCTCATTATTTATAAGGATCAGCCGCATCTCGCAGGCCATCCCCTAAAAAATTGAAAGCAAGTACTGTAACGATAACAAAAAGGCCGGGAATTAAAAGCCAGGGATGAAGGACAACGGTGCGGACATTTTGTGCATCCCGTAAAAGCACTCCCCAGCTAACCACCGGTGGTTGAAGCCCAAGGCCAAGAAAACTTAAAGAGGTTTCCCCTAAAATCATACCGGGTATGGCTAAGGTTATGTTCACGATGAGGTATGACAAAAATGAGGGAAGGAGATGTCTGGTTATTATTCGGCCATCAGTTGCCCCGATAATTTTCGCTGCCATAACAAAATCCTCTTGCCTTAGTTCCAAAAGTTTCCCCCTGACTACCCGGGCTAAACCGCACCATCCTACAATAGAGAGGATAATGGTAATTCCAAAGTAAACCTTAATTGGCGGCCAATGGGGTGGTAAAGCTGCGCTCAATGCCATCCAGAGGGGAATAGTTGGTATGGACATTAAAAATTCGATAACTCTCTGGATAACCATATCAGCAGTTCCGCCAAAATATCCGGAGATTCCCCCAAGGGCACATCCTAAGATAAAACTGAGAGCTACTCCTACTAATCCGATGGATAAAGAAATCCGGGCTGCATGGAGATTACGGGAGAACAAATCTCTGCCTAATTTGTCGGTTCCAAAAAGAAATATTGTCCCGGGCTCTTTCACCCCGAGAAGATGGAGATCTGTGGGGAACAAGTTCCAGAGTTTATACTTATCACCGCGAATAAAGAAATAGATGGGATACTTTTTAGTTCTATCCTCGGAATATGTTCTGCGGAGGGTTACTGGATTGATCTTTCTTTTTAATCCATAAACAAACGGTCGAAGATGAAATCCTTCTTCATCAAAGAAATGAATCCTCTGCGGTGGGGCGTGGATATATTTTGTATGGCGTTTATATATGTCCTGGGTAGAAAAGAACCCACAGAATATGGCTACAAAGTAAAAAATAAATAATACAATGGCGCCAAAGATGGCTAACTTATGTTTCTTAAACTTTCGCCACATAAGTTGCCATTGTGTAGCAATATAAAACTTTTCTTCAGCGGTGATCTTATCTTGCCTGTTTTTCATAGCGGATCCGGGGATCTAACCAAACCAACAAAATATCGGAGATAAAGGTTCCAATTACGGTCAGAAAGGTTAAAATCATAATCGAACTACCGGCTAAATACATATCCTGATTCACCAATGCCCGGAAAAGTAGAGGCCCTATTGTAGGAAGGCCAAGTACTATAGCCACAATAGTCTGGCCAGAAATGATACGGGGAAGGGTCCAGCCGATGGTACTAATTATGGGATTAATAGCTACTCTTACTGGATATTTGAACAAGAGCCTTCGTTCTGAGACCCCTTTGGCTCGAGCAGTGATGACATATTGCTTCTGAAGTTCGTCTAATAAACATCCTCGCATAACCCGGATAAGTCCAGCAGTACCAGCCATACCAATAACTACTACGGGAATCGGCAGATGTTTTAGTAAATCTATGAATTTAGCCCCACTCCAGGGAGCTAACTGATACTGGGGCGAAAAAAGGCCACCAATACTGAGACCAAAATATCTGTAAGAAACAAACATTAATATTAGCGCAAGAAGGAAACGAGGGGTAGCCAGACCAATAAAACCAATAACCGTAAAGGCATAATCACCAACGGAGTATTGATGGGTAGCTGAGTAAATACCGATGGGGATAGCCAACAGATAGGTAAAAATGAGCGTAAAAAGGGACACGGTTACCGTTAAAGGTAGGCGTTCCAATATTAAATCTTTTACTGGCCGGTTCCATTCGAAAGATTTTCCGAAATTGCCATGCAGCATTTTCCACATCCATTGGCAATACTGAAGATGTATTGGTAAATCCAGGTCATACTGTTTTCTCAACGCGGCAATTTCCGCTTCGTCAACAATCTGGCCGCTTGCCTTCAATTTCATTATATAGGAAGTCAAAAAGTCTCCGGGGGGAAGCTGAATAATGACGAATGCAGTAATTGATACTACTAATAAGACAATGATCATGTAAAAAAAGCGACGAAGGACATAAGATAGCATTTTATTTCTCTTTTATCCTTTGCTAGAACCCGTAAGGACCAAAGGTCTTACGGGGTGAAGAAGAATTGAGCTGGCTCAAAAGCTATCCAGAAATTGCTATCCCAACTCCAGTATCCTTGGGTAGGAACATTCTTGAGATTATTCTTTACTACCGCAGGCCAGGGAGACATGCCTACGGTACCGATATAGATCAGTTGCTTGGCATGGAAGTCAAATATCTTCTGAGCCAGGCGGGTATACTCTTCTTTAGTTCTCGCAGATGCCCAGTCTTCCATGTCTTTATAGAATTCCTTCATCTCTTCGGGGGGTTCTTCTCCGTCTTTCCCTTCTGTATTAAACCATAACTCCCACTGCTTGGCCCAACCCCAGCCACCGTCAAAGCTGAGTAATCGCCCTGAAAGAGGCTGGCCATATCCATAAAGCTCGGTAACACAGTCTAAATGCCATAGACCTATATCTAAAACGCCGGCATCTTTGCGTTTGGCATAATAACTACGATCCTCGGGTTTAAGGGTTATCTTTATTCCGATCTCTTCCCAATATTCTTTTACCAGCTCGCAAATTGCTGTTTTCGGTCCCTCTCCGGCATAATACTCAATCAAAATGTTTAGAGGTTTACCATCGGGTCTTAGACGATACTTTCGTCCTTTGTCCCATTTTAGACCCATCTTATCCAAGAGTTCATGGGCTCTTTGTGGGTCATAGGTCGCGTATGCTTTGGCCCATTCCTCTTTATAGTAGCTGCAAGTAGGAAGGACAGTTGCCTGGCGAGGGGTAGCCAGACCAAAGCAGACAACCTCGTTGATTTCCTCCCGGTTAATAGCTAAGGAGAGTGCTTGCCGGAATCTAACATCCTGCATGATCTTCCGAAGTAGGGGGTCGGGATGATTTTGATTGGGTGCAAAGGCAACTGCCGCTCCGATAGCGCTCTTCCACATAAAGGCATGATAATTCCCCTTTTTTTCATTTTCCTTAAAAAGGGGATAATCTCCCAGCAATAGATTAAAAGAAACGATATCTATCTCTCCAGCAGTCACTTTCATGTTCAATATTTCCTGATTCTCATACAGTCGGTCAACGATCCGATCAATGTAAGGGAGTTGATTGCCCGCAGTATCCACCTGCCAGAAGTAAGGGTTCCGTTCCCATATCTGGTAGGTAGATGCGACTTTCTTTATCACATACGCATCAAGAGTAGGAAGATCAAGATCCAGGTTCCATAGGTCATAACCAGGATTTCTGACAGCTTTGAATAATTCCCACCAACGAGTATAACCTGCTTTTTTTGCCAGCTCGTTTGCTTCTGGGTTATATTTTATATGATACTTTTTTAAATAATGTTTTGGATCATACAGCTTTGTCTGTGCAGAGTTCCAACTGTGGCCAAGCAGAGTTACTACCGGATAGGGCACAGCAAAGTGTATTTGTAAGATATAATTGTCTACTTTTTCAAATTTTGCTAACCCCCCGCCCGGTTTCCAGAATTTCTTCACAATGGGGGAAAGCTCCTTGTTCAGCATGTAATCTTCCCACCAGAAGAGAATATCATCAACAGTGAAAGGAACACCATCTGACCATTTCAACCCCTTTCTTAAGTAGATAGTCAGCGTCTTTTTATCCTCAGAAACTTCGTAATCCTTGGCTATGTCAGGAATTATTTCTGTGCAGTCCCCAGAATACCTGAATAAGCCATGATGCCGGAGTGTTCTTCCTTCGATGGCATTAAACGGGGATAAGTCTGCTGTATTTAATGTGCCCCCATACCGCCCAATTTCCTCCAACGGCTCTATTACTCTCGGCTCTTCGGGAAGTCTTTCTTCTACTGGGGGGAGTTTACCTGCGGCAACTTTTGTCCTGAGCATGGGAGCTTCATTATACCTTGCCGCTGCTGGGGTTGCTCCCAGCAGCAATATTGCTCCGATCAACCCCATAAGTTTATTGAACTTAATGGGTAACCCCATCACCACTGATTTTAGTCTAATTTTTCCACCTCACTGCTAATGGCTACACAGATAACTTTATCACCGCCACCATAGTAAACATAAAAAGAATCATCTTTCTCAATGGCTCCACAAGTGAACACCACATTGGGGACATCGCCATATAACTCATAATCTTCTTCGGGCTCAAGGATGGGCTCGTCCTGGCGGGCTAATAATTTGGAGGGATCGTTTAAATCAAATAACGCTACACCCAATCTATACGCTTTTTTTTCATCAACCCCATGATAAAACTCCAACCAACCTTTTTCTGTTTTTATCGGGGGTGCACCGGCACCAATTTTCTTACAATCCCACGAATTTCCCCTGGGCCTCATCACAATTTTATGGCCATACCAATCCTTGAGATTTTCAGAGTAAGCAATCCACATATCTGGTGGGATTCTGTGAAACATGACATACTTCCCATTTATTTTTTCGGGGAACAGCACCGCATCTTTGTTTTCCATGTCAGGTAAAATAACGCCGTGTCGCTTGTAAGTCTTAAAGTCAGTAGTCGAAGAAAGAGCAACACGGTTGCCAGACCCGGACCATGCACGATTTGAAAGAGCCGTGTATGTAATATAAAACCTATCATTGATATGGGTTATTCTTGGATCTTCACAGCCGAAATGTTCGTAGTCTTCTTGGGGTTCAAATACTGGACTGTTAAATCGTTTAAAATTCAAACCGTCTTCACTAACAGCGTGACCAAACCTGGAGATATAAGTATCATACTCACCAATTGCGCGATATAGGAGATGGATTAATCCACCCGCATACACAGCAGCACAATTGAAGACTGCTCCGGATTCCCACTTGTTCTCTTTACCGGGTCTTAGAATGGGATTTCCCTTATAACGTCTCAGCTTCATTTTGATCCTTATTTTTACTATTCACAAAAATCACCATATTCTTCAGCAGATAAATATAAACTTAAATCAAACTCAGAGCCAGAAAAAACAATATGTGCGTTTTTGTTCAGACTTATAAAAAGTTAAAGTGCCAGCAAATAGTCAATTAGTTCATCTGAGCATACTCTGGCGGCGCAGCAAACCTTGTCGGCTGCTCCGTAGAAAATAAGCAGCTCATCACCGATATTCACAATTCCTTCGGGAAACACAACATTAGGAACATCACCAACCATCTCATACTCCTCCTCAGGCACAAAGATAGGCCCCGGCGAGCGGGCGATTACCCTCCAGGGCTCCTCCAGATCCAGGAGAGCAACCCCCGTCCGGTATACATGGTTCTTATCAACCCCATGATAGATCAGAAGCCAGCCTTCTTTGGTCTTTACGGGCGGAGGCCCAGCACCTATCTTCTTGGACTCCCAATCCCTCTCCGATTTCATCACCAGCTTATGTTCAAACATGTCCCCGTTTAAACCATCTAGATAAGCAAACCAGATACCTGGAAACTCGGTGCCATAATTGGGACCAACCCAGTTAGCCGCCCTGTGATACACTGCATACCTGCCTTTGATCTTCTCCGGGAAGAGCACCACATCTCTTTCATCGGTATCCTCGGGGGTGATGATCCCCAGCCGTTCAAAATTGCAGAAATCCTTTACCTCAGCAAGGGCCGTACGGGGATAGGTTCCCCCGTGGTCGGGTATACCAAGGCGCCTTCGAACAGCGCCGGGAGGGCCTGGCGTAGCCGTAACCACATAGGTCATGTAAAGATTACCTTCCAACAGGGTAAATCTTGGATCCTCGACCGACTTTTCCCAGCCTTTTCCTTCAGGCACAAAACCGGGCTCGTGAGATCTCTTTACAAGGTTTAGGTCTTCATCGAGGATAGCGTGCCCAAGCCTTGAAATGTATCTCTCATATTCTCCTACCGCACGGTAGAATACATGAATCTTTCCTCCCGTATAAACAGCGGCCGGATTGAACACCGCCTTGGATTCCCATTGATTTCCCTCATTGGGTTTCAAAATGGGATTTCCAATGTAACGACTTAGTTTCATGCTTACCTCCATAGTTTAAATCCCCGCTTTATAGATCAGACAATCAAAACCCAACCAGGTTTTTTCGCGTTTATTTCAGGAATATGAGTTGGTTGCGATTCAATTCTCCTGATTTTATTATTCCAACTATCTGAATCACCAATGTCCCTAATCCCTTTAACTTTCCAGTTATTGATGTCCTTTATCCTTATATGTCAGAAACCACCTTATCTTATCAATATCATCTTCTTGGTCTGGGTGAACTCTCCAGCAGTTATCCGACAGAAGTATAGTCCGGATGAAACAACGCTTCCCTCATCATTCCTGCCATCCCAATGAGCTGTGTAAAAGCCTGGACCCTGATATTGATCTACCAAGGTTTTAACCTCTTGTCCCCTGGTGCTGTAGATTTTGAGGGTTACCCCCAATGGATTCGGCAACTCGTATTGAATACTGGTCAATGTGTTAAAAGGATTAGGGTAGTTCTGAGACAGGAAGAAAACTTGGGACCTCAAAGTTACTTGATTTCCGGCAATAGCAGTCAATTCATCAAAGGCGAACAGGACCGTACTATTGTACTCATTTAAAACTACTTCTCCCCCCCAAAGCAAGGGATACTCCAATAGGGTATAATCGTCATTAAGCATGAAGATTTTAGACAAATCTTCAAGGATAATGGTAAAAATCCAGTAGCTGGAACCCATTATTTTTAAGCTGTCCAAGTCGTTAATGGGAGTCCCTTCAGGTAGCTCAATAGTAGTGCGGCGCCATCCCTCCCCATTCACGGCTTGAACAGCAGGGTCGTTGTGAACTGAATAATACCAGATGGAATTATCCTTTAGTTTCACCCCAAAAGTCAATCTTAAATCTGATCCTTCCATCAGGCTATTAAATTCCAAGTAGAGATAATTCCGGGCATCGCTGACTTCCACGGTAAATGGATCGGCGGGGCTTTCGTATTTCCCCTCATTTATCATTTCCTCTGCCATAATTTTATAGGTCCAGGGATCGTTATCCATCAAAGTTTCTCTTGAATAATCTTCGCCTTTGCTTCTTTCCGGTGAGAGGAAGAACTTGTAATCCGATATTCCTACGTCGCTTACCATATTGTTGAGGGTAACAGTTTTCAAAATGGGATGATCATTAGCCCTTATCCCCAGAAAGGGCGAGGTACTGTGGCCCGGCCCTTGAAAATAATTCTCCAAAATATTTCCCCCAGAATCAATTTTAACCCAATAAATCCATTCAATGTCAGTGGTTCGTCCCCAGCGAGACATTAAATTAATGGAATTGGTTCCCCCATCCTCATTACTCCAGATTATGCTATATTGAATCCACTTATCCTGGCCCTCATATTGAACCTCATGCCATAACAGTAGAGGGGTATCGGTGTAATAGTTATCATCCCTGCCGTATAAGATGGGCGAGAGTCTATATACATCATAATATTCATTGTCAGGGGTAATCGGTATAATATCCCATCGCTCTATATGAATATTAGTAGCATTCAAGGAAGACTTTCCTTCATCGAAGTAAAATTCCAGGGTGTGGTCTCCTGCACTAAGCCTTCCGAGGGATACTTTGTAGACAAAAAGCTGATCCCCATTAAACAAAACAATATCTTGATTTCTTTCATCGTAGTTACTGTCAACAAAGATGGTTAATACCGCGGACTCCATCCCTGCGATGGCCCAATTGGTGTTCGAACTCATTTCTAAGTGAAGAATCACCTCGCTTTCCTCATCGATATTAAACCCCACTGGCTCAGACATGTCTCCTGGGTTAAGATCAAGCTGAAAGTACGTGAAACCTGTCAAAAAAACAACTGATATTCCGGATATGATAAAAGAAATACTTCTGAATAATATGACTCGCATATCCAAAACCCAAGGCTCTTTAATTATTTTAAGTAAACCATCTTCTTCGCCGAGGAAAATTCACCAATCCCAAGACCCATGTGGGCTCGGAGTTGATAAAGATAAATTCCGCTGGTAACTTCCCTGCTGTCATTATCCCTGCCATCCCAAGCCACCATATATCTGGCCGCCGGTTGGGGTTCGTTTACTAAAGTCCTTATCTCTTGGCCCAATAGATTGTAAATCTTAAGTGTGATGGAACTAAAATCACCAAAAACTGGTACCTCATAGCTAATAACTGTTTGGAGATTAAAGGGATTAGGATAGTTCTGAAAAAGATTGAAGATCTTGGGTATTTCTTCTTCTTTGAGGGTTTGGATACTGAAAAATATTCCCACATCATCAATACGAACGCCGCTGTCGGTACCGCTGGAATCCGTGACCAGCCGAAATCGGATACTGATATTATCGTTACCGGGACCACTAAAAGGGCCTAAAGAGTGGAAAGTTTGAATCCAATTTTCTTGTCTGCCTGTGAAGCAGCCCAGTTGAGACCAATTATTTCCATCTGCGCTAGCTTCCACATACAGGAAATCTTTACCCTCTTCGAGACGGTTTTTGGTCCAGAGGTTTAAGGTCAGTATGTCTTGTGCCAAAAAACCCGAAAAGTCGAAAAATGATATAAAGGTTACAGGATTATTCGTGTTGTTCGCATAAGGCCTGGGGGTACTCCACAGTGAAAATAAACTATTATGACCTTGACCCATTAGCGACAGCTTCCAACCCATATCCTGCTCCCATTTTTCCATCCCATACTCAAAATCATCTACTACATTGGAAACATCGACTGCCAGACGCAGGGTGTCGTTGCTGGTGTCCAGATCATTAGAGAGCTCGGTATAGAAGCTGAAATTATACAGTCCAGCCTTTTGAGGCGTCCACCTGGCAAAGCTGACGGTTGAGTCCGCCAGGCTGGCAAGGTCTGCTATAATTTGGACGTTGCGATACAACTCGACGCCAGAAGTATCTATCGAACAGACCAGTTGGACAATCTCTTCATTGTTTTCCCCAATGTTCCATATCTTTACTGTCGGGGTAATGTTCCCCCATATCGGCATTTTGGGATTGGGCCAAACAATTGAACGAACCATCAGGTCGTGGGCTAAGGGTGTGCCGTAATGATAAAATATGTTTGTAGAGCCACCGGTTTCAGCTACAAAATGAAGGACACCGGAATCTAGCTCATACGCTTCGATGCCCTCCATCTCAGGACCGAGTGGAACTATGATAACAGGTGTAACCGCTCCAGATGCGACCTCCACCTCATATACATAATCACCATTGTCACAAGCAAGATAGAGAAAATCCCCAAGGAAAGCACCACCCTGAACCCGAGAGAGGGTGAGATTCAGAGGGATCTCGTCTATAAGAGAAAAGTTTTGTTCTGGGTCATAGACAAACAATTTATTGACACCGCTAAACTCTGATGAGTAAAAATAGCCCGTTCGAGGATCCACTGCGATCCAGGGGAAATGAGATTGGGGTACTTGCACAAATTCTCCGGTGAAATTCAGGCTGTCGGCATCATAAATGCCAATGATCGGCTTGACATAGGATACATCTTCAATGGGTGCATAAAGCTTACCCACAAAATAGGCAATGTCTCCAATATGATTGTAGCCCTGGTCCCATAGAAATCCCGGTATAGGATTTTGAGTACCATCTTTTTCAATTAACATGTTAAAATATGCATCGGTTTTATAAAGCCCTCCCCTGGAAGAGAAATACCAAAAAACCCCATCAGTAGCCACACCTTGCGAAAAACGCCCATCTACCTGATCTTTACTTTTCTCAAACCAGCTGTCATTAAGGACTAAGGTTTGTAATGAATCGTACAAATATTGTCCCCGGATGATTGTTGGAACAGTTTGAGCAAAACTGGATTCTAAAATCATCAATACTATTCCAATTGATATTATCTCTAAATGTCTTCTCATCGTAACTTTCCTTTAATCTTTTACCTTTACGTTCCAAAGAGTAGTTGCCAGGATCAATGATAGAATGGATGCACCGATCCAGAAATAAAATGCATTATCAAAATTGTAGGTGGTCACCCCGTGTATCACCGCTTTTGAAGATTCAATTAGATAACCACTCACATAATCCTGAATAGAAGCACCTATATAGCTGAAGCCCCCAATGATTCCCATTGCCGCTCCAGCAGCCCGTTTGGGACTGATATCAATAGCAATCAGTCCACCAAGGAGTGCCAGTAATCCTCCCATCGCAAAACCAAACAAGGTCATTATAAGCCTGTCCAACCAAACATTTCCCGCAGGAATAAGGTAAAATATAATCAAGGTTATGATCTCAGTCAACCCATAGGCCAATGTAACCGGGCCTCTACGAGCACCAAAGAATTTATCGGAAATCCATCCACACGTAACTGCACCGCCGACTGCCGCAATAGGGTAAAATGCTAAAACGGACCCTGCCTGAACAAGGGAATAGCCCTTTCCCTCCTGTAGGTAAAATATTCCCCAGTTATTCATTGCATAACGAGCCACATACATTAAAGCACTACTGCATCCCAATACCCAGACCCAGGGATTTTTCAGAACTCCCAATTGACGTTTCAACAACGTTGCATTATCATCTCTGGTTGCCATGCCATGGTCGTTTTTAAAATCGGCAATAGCAGGAAGACCGTATGTTTGGGGTCTATCCTGATAGGTTTGAAAAAAGATAAAAGCAGCAATAATACAAACAATGCCGGGTCCCCAGAATCCCCATCTCCAACCTAAGTAACTTATCAATGCCGCAGTGGCAATAAAGGAGAGCCCTTCACCGATACTATGACCGGCACTCCAGATGGAATACTTGGTCCCTCTTTCCCTATTGCTATACCATTTGGCAATAGTTGAGCCCGTGGGTGCCGAGTTCATTCCCTGGAACCATCCATTAATTCCCCACAGTATAATAAAAGCGATAGCCCAACTTGCAGATCCAACGATTATAGTGAGGAGCGCTGAGATCAACAGCCCGGTTGGGATAAATCTCTGGATATTACTGTGGTCAGAAAGAAATCCATTGATTAATTTACTAAAGGCGTAGACGAAGAAAAACGCTGAGCCCATAACACCCAGCTGATAAGCATTAACCATTCCTGAATCAATCATCGGTTTCTTGGCAACAGAATGACTTAAACGACATATATAATACATCGCTGTGCCCATTGTAATGGTAACCAGAACCATCCTTCGCTTTCTATTATATGTTCTGGCGATCTCCTTTGGATCCTGAGAGAATAAGGGTTTATCTTCCCTTGTCTTCCACCAATTAAACATGCTGCATTGCCTCTCTATTTATTAAACTATTGACCTTGATAAATATAGATGATAGTTTTATTGTCTTGGGGAGCGAAATAGAATTGCAATTTCTCGTTACTAATACTGATATACATTGGGTTATGGGTTATTACACAGCCATTGCCGCAATAAACAAGAACGGGTATTTCGTTGATGATCCTTCCGGTGGGTAACTCAATCAAAGCCATCCCACCGAATTCCCGGACATCTTTTTGCCCGGCGATGCCGAAGTTGAATTTATTCATCCCGCTTGCAAGCATAAGGTTGTCGCCAACATATTTGGCGTCCTGATAATCCACAAAATGGCTGGGATTTTTGTAGCGATAGAGCTCAAATCCCCCCGGCGTCCAGCAGTAGATCCGGCGCGAGCCCCAACTGAGACCGTATAGAAGATCGTCATCCCTGTCGTATACAAGGCCTCCGATGTGGTCACCGACGGTAAAGATTTTTTCAGCATTTGTAAGATTAGTGTCCACCTTGAATATTGTGGACCTACTGTCGGGCCTGTATTCAGCCACGCCCACCCAAATATGGGTGCCATCAAAATCAATTCCGCTTGGGTGATACATCCTACCTTCAGTTAATATAAGATCCTTTACCAAATTGCCCTCAGCATCTACTTTGAACAGATGTCCGATGCCCCGGCCCGGGGTCCGGTCGTAGCCAAACTCATCGGGTTGATCGTATTTTCTCCTTGCTTCAAGGACTTCAACAGAACTTATATAGTAGTTATCGCCGATTTTCAGAATGCCTTGCGGGTGATAGGTATTGAATTTGCACTCTATTCTGCTAATTAATTCAAACTTGGCGTCTTTCGTCAGCCCGATAAACTTATCACTGATCTCACTCGCGAGGGATTCCAGGGTGAGAATGAAAATGATGCACCCTGATAGTAGCGGAGATAAAAAACGTCTCATGTGGATACCTCCTCGTATAATTGGTGCGTTAAACTACCGGCTAAAACTCACCTTTTTACTTTTAATCTCGTATCCCTTTATCGGTAATGATAATTGCTTTCGGGCAGGTAATTTTCGGAGGTTGTTTTCCATACAAGAGGGAATCTCATCGACAACAACTAGGTAGGTAAACATTAGTTTGCCAGGCCCATTACCATTTATTACTACCAGCCATTCCTCATCTGGCGAGGCATTTTCAGTTAAGACAACCTCACTTTACAGGTAGGAGTGTAATGTTTTTCGAATGGCTTCCGCTGAACTTAGGTCACCCTTGAAAGGACCGGGTTTCTTGAGTTTAGCGGAAACAACCGCAGCGGCAAATCTACAGGATTCTTCTGGCGAATGAGTCAATCTCCTGCCGAGATAGGAGGCCATACAGGTATCCCCTCTGCCGGTTCTACCTATCAGGTTCTGTGTGTCAAATGAGTTTGAATAGAACTTGCCGTTTGCGTAGAGGAGGATGCCGTCTTTATGTGTAACTATTACCTCCCGCGGCCCCAGAGAAGAGAGTGATTCTGCGGCCTGCTGCATATCTTTCGTTTCCGTCAATATTTCGGCCTCTCTCTGGTCTGTTTTAAGATAATGTACATAAGAGAGCCCCTCTTTCTTCTCGTCCCAATCCGAAGATCGTATAGTATCCCCCTTCTTCACCCTGGTAAATCCCTGGGCGTCGAGACCCAGCCTGGCGCGTTTTGACAGGTTTTTTATTACCTCGATCGGTGTCTCACCTTTTATCAGGGGACATATATTGATGATTTCTGCACTGACCTCAACGAAGTCTTCGATACAAAAGGGATCAGCCAGGGAGTTGACCACGAACTTTCGGCGCTCCCCGTCCTCAGTCAAAGGGATAATTGTTAACCCGGTGGTCTCTCCACTTTCTTTGGCGAGGACCGGAATATCATACTGCCTGAACTCCTCCAGCAGGTGATGGTCCCTGGGGTCGAGCTTGGTCACCACCCCCACATTTATACCGAGCATCTTCAGGGGAAAGGCACTGTAGTACACGGCACCCCCAACCCGCAGGCTCTCTCTATCCCCTGAGATCAACCGATCCCTCGCAATATGACCTACAAGAAGGATATCGAACCTTTTCTTGTTTACCGACACCATCTCACCCCATACTTATTTCTTCTAATGAAAAAGGGATATAAGTAAAAATCCCCCCAGCAGAGCTAGAGGGTTATTCAGCGGTGAATTTTTATGAATTAGTTGTTTTTTGAGTTTCAATCATGTTTAAGACCTTTAAAAAGAGCCCCGCCCAACTCTGGGCGGGGCTCTTTCCTCCCATTAAACTCCCTCCTTAGTTGAAAAACTACCTAAGGAGGACCATCTTCTTGGTCGCCCTGAAGTCACCAGTCTCTATCTTGTAGAAATAGACGCCACTGGTGACCATAGCGCCCCTGTTGTCCGTGGCATCCCAGCTTACCCTGTAGGTCCCAATCTCCTGAAGTTTATCCTTCACCAGGGTGTTTACCTTCTGACCCAGCACATTGTAGACGTCCAGGGTCACCCGGCTGGCCCGGGGAAGTTCATACAGTATTTCAGTGATTGGGTTGAAGGGATTGGGATAGTTCTGGCTGAGGATAAAGGATCCTGGAATGGAGGTGGAAGGCTCAAATATGCCAGTGGTGGCATCCCATTCAATCATATAGATCCCAGGCATCGTACCCTCATTGCCATTACCGGTGGTGAAGACGACATCCTGATGGTCCGCTCCGTCCCCATCAAGGTCCCCGATGGCTATGGCTACAAATCCTACGGTGATCTCGTCGGTGTTATCTTCCCTGAAGATGACGCTCATCACGTAGTTATCCGGATCGTCAACATCACCGGTCCCCCCGACCCACTCAAAATCATAGACGGCTTCGACAGGATCCCTGCCCGTAATGTAAAAATTCGGCAGACCATCGTTGTCGGCATCACCGGTGATTCCCCCCCTCAACTCCGGCTTGCCCGGTGGACAACCTTCAAGCGCATTAATATCCTCAATCAGATAGAAATTGTCCCTCCGGAAGGCTGTGGCAGCACTGGTGATCTCGTTCACCACCCATACCTTACCACCGCGGGCCCCGACATAGACCTCGTTGTTACCATCCCCGTCAAAATCCGCAATGGCCAACTTGCCGGCACTACCCATGTAGTCGAGATGGTACATCGACGAGTCAAATTCCGTGGCCGTATAGCTGTTAGCACCGGTGACCGAGTAAACCATAATCGGTTTCTTGTCGCCATCCATCTGGACGAGCATATCATTGTTCCCGTCGCCGTCAACATCCCCCACCGTCATGGAGTGCACCTTCAGACCATACCTGGATGCTGCGGAATCAATATATTCCACAACCCACCCCGGATTGGTAAAATCCGCACCGGGCATGGAGAGGATGGACAGGAAGATGTCCTTCCCCCCCCGATGGGTCAGAATGAGTTCCACCACCCCATCACCGTCCACATCCAGGGCCTGACTCTGAAACTCCAGGCGAACAAGAGCGGCCTCATTCCTGGGTGGGTCGTAAGTCGCGGTGGGTTCATCCGGCAGAAACTCACCGCTGGTGGGATCGTGCTCGTAGATCTCCAGGGCTTCAAACCCATCGGTCGAATCAGGATGAAAAGAATCCCAGACCTGAATGAGCTCCTTATGACCGTCATTATCCAGGTCGGTGATCATTAGGCTCCGTTCACCACCATTAAGGATGCTTACACCCCCTACCTCTTTGTCCATATACCAGACCAGATCGTACTCACCGTCCACACCCTGGTATTCCCAGACATAGATCCTTTTCGCGGTGCCGTCGAAAGTTGCAAATTCCTTGTTTCCGTCACCGTCCAGGTCAAAACCAGCCACGACACCCCAGGCACGAATCAGATTGGGGGGATCTGTTCCTGCTCCTCCAATACCCCCGGTCCAGACCTTACTAAACTGCCCAAAGGAGATGGACGTCAGTAAAATCAGCGACAAGATCGTGCCCAAAACAATTATTTTTTTCATCTCTCTTACCTCGCTTTTAGGTTGTTGGATTCACTTCTTATCTTCCCCCAGCATGGATGTTTTCTATTTCTCACATCACCTCCTTTCATAGGTTTTTTCGTGCCCCTCTTTATCCCCCCTCACCTCCTTTCTTAAATTTCTTAGGGCACCAAGATTTGGCTATCTTCTCCTCATCCAGTCCTAAAACTGTAATCTAACTGAAAATCGTTGGGCATTAGTCAGCCTCCCGAAGTCCGCATAAGCATAATCCAATCTCAGGGAGGTGTTCTGAAAAACACGTAATTTAACCCCTCCGCCAACGGTTAAACCCTCTTCCGAATTCTCATTGAAGAGGGATTTGTAGCCAAACCTGATGGCGGCGAGATCGCCTAAGACATATTCCGTTCCCAGGTTAAGACTCTCGGCGTTATCACTTGGATTGAAGGCATCAACGGCTATTGTCCAACGATTTCTTTCGCTCTTAAGGACGTCCATAGCCACCCCGGCCCTGAAAGCCAGCGGTAGGGGAAAACTGTTGGTCTGAAGATTGGAAACGATCCGGTCGTTGCTACCGTACTTATCCGGGGCTGGATCTACTAATATAATCAGGTCCCTGCCCCCCATTTTCATCTTGGGACCAAAATTTGTTATGACGGCCCCTATCCGCATCCCCCTGAACTGGGTAGTGAAAAGGGTCCCCACATCCAGGGCAAAGCTGCTGGCCGATTCGTTGAAGATGCGTGAATTGATGTACTTTCCGTTAAATCCGATTGAGAATCTATCGGTCAGATTAATGGCGTAGGTCAACCCTATGGACAGGTCGCCGGCGCCGAAGAATTCACCAGTACCCTCGGGCTGGGCAATTGTTCTGATCTCCATGTCTTCCATGGAGAGGGAGGTGATGCTGGCACCCAGGGTGCCGAGACGCCCCAACGGAAAGGTAATCGCCCCGAAATCAAAATTGGTTCCGGCAAGCCATTCTGTATGAATGAGGGCAATTTCCCCCCCCGGCAGCCTGGCTACGCCGGCCGGATTCCAATAGATAGCGGTGGCGTCGTCGGCCACGGCAACAAACGATCCACCCATGGCCACGGCCCGGGCCCCAACGTCAATGCCCAGAAACACGGCGCTGCTTGTTCCAACCTTGGTTACATCAGAAATTCCTTGCCCATAAATTGGCATGGTAATGAAGAGCAGGAACAACATACCAAAGGTTAATTTCTTTTTCATTTTTTTAACCCCACGATTATTGTTGCAGCTTCAATTTCTAGGTCCGGGACGATCACCTCATTTCCTTCAGAGTCATAAAAGTACAACTCAGATGGAA